>JAIRUE010000074.1 GCA_031254575.1 Oscillospiraceae bacterium
CCCGGCGCGGAGCCCAGCCTGTGCGCCAGCTCATGGCACATGGTAGAGGGGAGAAACGGAGCGGTGCTGATGGTGTTCACGACCGATTCCCCGGTCCACGGGCAATAGATGCCGGCAATACCGAGCATCCCCAAAAACGGGTAGGAGACGGCGCGTTTCGGGTGTGTGACGATCCCCCCGCCGAACAAATCCGGATACCTGAGCTGAAGCGAGCGTATACAATGTACGGCCTCGGACGCCAGGGAATCAAACCCGCCTTCGGTCACGGAGCCGGACCCGTCTCTGGGGACCTGTCCGGCATAGAGCAGCACATCATCCAGATAGCTCTCCGCCGCTCCGACCAGCATTGTCTCCGTCGGCTGCCCGGGTTCCATGTCAAGCCTTGCCTCCAGCTTCGGGGCGTAATAGCAGCCGCCCCAGAAGAGCATAAAGAGGAAATACACCCACGCTGCGCAGAGGATCAGGCCGGTGAAACAGAGCAGCAGGGGCCAGGCGGTCCGTTCCCGTACCGAGCGCACAACGGAACGGGCCAGACAAAAAACCAGAACGGCGGACGCCGTGACCAGCAGCGTTTCGGCGACGGCATAGGACGAAAAGGAAAACAGAAAGCCCAGCCAACCCGAAACCGCGCGGGAAAGGGGAAGATACACGCTTCCGGCAAACGCCGCGCTGTTCCGGACCGCTGTCACAAGGAGCGTGGCAAAAGCCAGCAGCGCGCCGGACGCAACTGTGTTTCCAATGAGACGGGCGCGCCGTTTGGGCAGCATTTCCGAAACCTTTCCTATCGAGCGTTCGATTGACTTAAGCCATTATACCACACCCATTCACGAAAATCAACAAGTTTTTTCAAAAGGGTGTTAAAACGGCTCCCATCGCCGCGGTAGCAACGGAAACGAGAATTCGCATTTCTAGGAATTTTCATTTTCCGCTACTTGTCATTATTGCGATATTCACTGTTATTCCACGGCCATATGAGTTTTCTGAAAAACATAGGAAGCAACGACAATTTTTTTCACAAAAGTCTTGCTTTTTATAAAATATATGATATAATGTTTTGCGTAGTGTAAGTTAAGCGGAGAGTGGGGTCGCCCCGCTCTCTATTTTTAAGGAGGCCCGGTATGAACCCCGAGATTTTTGACGCCATCGCGCAGATCGAGAAGGAGAAGGGCATCCCGCGCGAATATATGAAAGAAAAGATCATTCAGGCGCTGACGACCGCTTACCGGCGCGACAACGCGGGTGTGAGCGAGAATATTTTTGTGGAGATGGACGAGGAGAGAAAGGAAGTCCGCATGTACCTGCAAAAAGTCGTCGTGGAGGAAGCGGAAAATCCGACTTTTGAGCTGACGGTCGAGGCGGCGCGGGCGTACGCGCCGGGCGCGGACGTGGGCGACACCGTGAACATAGAGATTCCGACGAAAGATTTCGGGCGGATTGCGGCGCAGACGGCCAAACAGGTCATCATCCAGGGCATACGGGAAGCCGAGCGCGGCATGATATATGAGGAGTATTCGTCGCGGGAGCACGAGATCCTCACGGCGCAGGTCATCCGTCCGGACCCGCGCACCGGGGGCTCCATCGTGGAGATCACCAGCAAAGGCGAGACGGTCGAGGCGACATTGCCGCCCGGAGAACTGATACGGGATGAAATGCTCAATATCGGCGACCGCGTGAAAGTCTATGTCATCGAGGTGCGCCGCACCCACCGAGGGCCGCAGATGCTGCTGTCCCGCACCCATCCGGGACTGGTCAGGCGGCTCTTTGAGCTGGAGGTACCGGAGGTCGGGGACGGGACGGTGGAGATCCGTTTCATCGCGCGCGAAGCCGGGCAGCGCACCAAGATCGCGGTCTGGTCAAACGACCCCGACGTAGACCCGATCGGCGCCTGTATCGGCGTGCGGCGGGGCAGGATCAACGCGGTGACCGGCGAGCTGGGCGGCGAGAAGATCGACGTGGTGAGATTCAGCGAGGAACCGGATGAATTCATAGCCCAGGCGCTCGCGCCGGCGTCGGTGCTGCGCGTCGACCTGATCGACACGAAGAGCTGCCGCGTCGTCGTGCCCGACGACCAGTTGTCGCTGGCCATCGGCAAGGAGGGGCAGAACGCCCGCCTCGCGGCCAAGCTGACGGGATTTAAGATAGACATCAAGCCGGAGTCAAGGGCGGACGCGCAGGCATGAGAGAACGGAAGGAACCGATACGCCAGTGTATGGGCTGCCGGAACCACCTTCCCAAGCGGGAACTGCTGCGCGTCGTACGCACGCCGGAGGGGATCGTTATGCTGGATACGCAAGGCAAGGCGCAGGGGCGCGGCGTATATCTTTGCCGCGACGCGGCCTGCTTCAGAAAGGTCAAAAAAAGCCGCGCGCTGGAGCGCTCTTTGCGGGCGCCGGTGCCGGAGGACGTCTTCGCTCTCGTGGAAAGGCTTTTGACGGACAATGGAGGCTAAAGCGCTGAGACTATTGGGGCTTGCGCGGCGCGCGGGACGGCTTGCATGCGGGACGGTCGCCGTGACGGACGCCGCGGGACGGGCCCAGCTGTTCCTGCTGGCGGCCGACGCGGGCCATTCCGCGAAACGCGGGGCGGAGCGGCTGGCGCGGCAGGCCGGGACGCCGCTTATACATCTGACGTATACTAAAGAGGCGCTGGGCCGCGCCGCCGGAAGAGGGACATGCGCCGTCGCGGCGGTTACGGATAAAGGGTTTAGCCGGGGGATAAGAGACGCGTTACAAATGGAGGGGACTCTTGGTGAGTATTGCGAGCAAATACCGCATACATGAGGTGGCAAAGGATTTTGGGATGGGGTCGAAGGACATCTCCGACATTCTGACCCAATACTTTACCGCGCCCAAAAACCATATGCAGGCGCTGGAAGAGGAGGAACTCAACCTCATCTTCGCCGTATTGACCGAGCGCAACCAGATCGAGTCTATCGAGAGCGTCTTCGCCGATATTTACCATGAACCGGAACCCCCGCCACCCCCGCCCGTCATCGACGGGCCGCCGCCCTTATCCGGGAAGGAATCCCCCGAACAGCAGGCGCAGCCCCCGCATCCCGGCGGCGCGGCGCAGCAGAAGCCCAAGCAGCCCAAACAACCGCAGCAGCCGCGCGGCCCCAAAAAGACCCACATCGTCGATACGCGCGGGGCGAGCGTGGATCTGTCGCGTTATGACGAGCGGGTGGAGCGGCTTGTGCCCGAAAAGGCGGGGCGGATGAAGCAGGGTAAGGAGAAGATAAAACGCGCCCCGGACAGAAAGCCGGGCGGGTTTGTCAGCCAGAAGCGTTTGCAGGAGGAGGCGGAGCGCCGCCGCCAGCGGATCGAGCATTTGAAAAAGCAGCAGCTTAAGGTGTCGATCCCCGATGAGATCGCCGTCGGCGAGCTTGCCGTGCGTCTCAAAAAGACGGGAGCCGAGGTCGTCAAGCAGTTGATGAAGCTGGGCGTCATGGCCTCTCTCAGCCAGAGTATAGATTTTGACACCGCGAGCCTGGTGGCACTGGAATTTGGCGCGAAGGTGGAGCGCGAGGTCATTGTCACCATTGAGGAGCGCCTGATCGACGAATCGGCAGACCTCGACGAAAACCTCACCGCGCGCGACCCGGTCGTGGTCGTCATGGGCCATGTCGACCACGGCAAGACCAGCCTCCTGGACTATATCCGAAAAGCCGACGTCGCGTCCGGCGAGTTCGGCGGCATCACGCAGCACATCGGCGCTTACCGCGTCAACGTCCGCGACCGCCACATCACCTTCCTTGACACGCCCGGCCACGCCGCGTTCACGTCCATGCGGGCCCGCGGCGCGTCCGTCACCGACATCGCCATACTGGTCGTTGCCGCGGACGACGGCATCATGCCGCAGACGGCCGAGGCCATCAACCACGCCAAG
>JAIRUE010000099.1 GCA_031254575.1 Oscillospiraceae bacterium
GAGTATGAACATGATCATGATGACGCGCATCGTTTCCGAGATCGCGCTGACCAGAACGGCGGAGAGAATCATCATCAGCGGCAGCTGCGGGATGGAGGAGACGACTTCGGCAAAGCGCATCAGGAACATATCGACCTTGCCGCCGAAATACCCGGACAATCCTCCTATGACGATGCCGATGACGGCGGATATAAGCACCGAGATAAAGCCGACGGTCAGGGTCACGCGCCCGCCGTATACCAAGCGGGTCAGGACATCCCTCCCGATCGCGTCCGTGCCCATCAGGTAGCCCTTTTGCCCCCATACGGTCACCTTTCCGCCGGGATCGATGGCCGCGTTCTGATAATACGCCGTGTTGATCCGGGCGATATTTGAAACCCGGGGATAGCTCGCCTGACTAAACATATCCTCGCCCCAGGAATACACCGACCCGTCGTCCAGAAGGACCGTATAGTGCGTTTTCCCCCCGTCAATATCCACCACCCGGCCCTGGATCTCGTCCGGCACGGTATACGCGGGGGCCGCGAAGCTGCCCCATGTCACGACCGTCCCGTCGTCCAAAAGGGCGGCGGCGGTCTTATCGGTGGAAGCGAGGCCGACGGCGCGGCCCTGCACGCGGTCCGGAATTCTGTGAAAATGGCTGTCGGTCGCCGAAAGGCAGACGACGGTCTTATCGTCCTTCAGCGCGATGGCCGTCGCGATGTTCAGCGTAAACGCCGTGAAATGCCCCTGATCGGCCGGATCGGGCTTATAGCTGAACATACTGGCGTTGCCCCAGAAGTACAGCCTGCCCGTATCGTCCAGCACGAGGGTGGACTGATAGCCGGCCTGTATCGCGACGATGTTCTTTCCGACCGCGCCCGGGTTGACGGTGGTGATGTTCAGGCGGTTGTTGCCCCAGGTATAGATCGTGTTGTCCTCCGCGACGGCGACGATATGATCCAGGCCGCAGGCGACCAGCTTGAGCGGCTTCATATCCGCGGGCAGATCCGTCTTGACCTTGGCGACCGTGTCGCTCATGGTGCCCCACATGTAAAACTTTCCGTCCCGGTCAATCCCGGCGCCGAAGGTGGAACCGAAATCAACGGCTTTGGCGTTGTCTGTCAGCGCCTTCGGCAGGGAGAGATAATTATAGGACGGAGGCAGGTTCTGCCGTTCCGAATCACTGTAATTCAGATCGATGGGCATGATGAACGACAGCCCGAAGCAGAGCGCGAAAATGGACAGAAAGACCGCGATGCCGACGATACTGAGCTTTTTCTTGAGAAAATTGAGCGCGGCGGTGCGGCCGGGACTCTGCACAAGCTCTTCACGGAAGAGATCCTTGTCTTTTTTCATGACGCCCACCCCCTATGCAAGCCGAACGCGCGGATCGACAACGGTATACGCAATATCGATAATCAGGTTGCCCACCAGCCCCAGCAGCACGTAAAACATGCCCAGCGCCAGGACGACGGAATAGTCCGAACCCACCAGCGCGTCGTAAAACAGCCTGCCCATCCCCTGCCAGGAGAAGATCGTCTCCACCATCAGGGAGCCGCTGAACAGGCTGATCAGCCACCCGATCATCGCCGTCACGAACGGGATCATGGAATTGCGGAACGCGTGCGAATAAACGACCACTTTTTCCCGCAGCCCCTTCGCGCGCGCCGTACGGATATAGTCCATGCGCAGCGCGTCGATCATCGTCGCGCGGATATAGCGGGTGAGCGAGCCGAGGGAGGTAAACACCATGACCCCGATGGGCAGGACGATATGCCACACGCGGTCGAAGAATATATCCGCCTTCGTGCCGGTGAGGTCCAGCCCGGGCGTGACGGAACCGCCGACGGGAAACCATTGGAGCGTGGACGCGAACAGAAAAATGGAAAACAGGCAGATGATATAGGTCGGCAGGGAGTAGCCCAGAATGGTCACCACCTGCACCGAGCTGTCAAACACGCTTCCCTTTTTCACGGCGGTGCGGATCCCCAAAGGAATGACGATGATGAAAACGATCACCATGGTGATCACATTCAGCATGATCGTATTGGCCATGGGAGCCTTGATAACTTCTATAACCGGCCTGCGGTGGGTCGCAGAGCGCCCGAAATCCAGCCGGAGCATGTTGCCCATCCACCGGAAATACTGGATATAAACAGGCTTATCCAGCCCAAGCTGTCTCCGCGTCTGTTCCATCAGGCGCTCGAATTGCTCCGGCCGCATCTCCTGCTCACGGCCCTGCAGCTGCATGCGGACCGGGTCGGACGGCACGGCCTTGTATATGGCGAACATCATAACGGATATAAGGAAAAAGACGAAAATGATATAGATAAAACGCCTGATGATATACTTTACCATTCCCGGACACCTCTCATTGATCCCGGCCCCATAGCGGCGCCGAACCGCCCCGGTCAGGGACGAAACAATTGGGAGGGCAGCAGAGACAGCCGCCCTCCCGCCTGTATGCGCGGATTATTCGACCCAGGCTTTCACGATCGCGCCAGACCAGGGATACGAGGCCGAGTGCGCGTAGCCTTTCAGGCCGGGGATAAAGAAGTCGTGGTACAGATCCGAGTAGATCGGGAGGTCCAGCGCCAGCTCGTTGAAACGGACGACGAAATCCAGCCACTTGCTGAAGAAGCCCTCCTTATCCGTCGGCTCGGTGTTCTTCATGCCCATAACGGCCGCGTAGATCTGGTCGTCGGCGATGAAGTTGCTGTTCCACTGGCCCCAGGTGCTCGGGTCGGGATCAAAGTAGTACCACGGGGAGTCCGCCGTCGCGAAACCGGTCGCGGAGCTGACCAGGTGGTAATAGACTTCGCTGTAACCGTAAACCGCGTCGTTGAACGCGCTGCTGGTGCCGTCGTAGTCGGTGCGCGTGATGGAGAAGCCGGCGGCCTCGAGGTTGGGGGTAAACAGCGGGTCGCAGATGGCGCCGACCTGGACGTTGGCGGCGAACCACTCGAGGTGGAGCTTCATCAGGGAGCCGTCGTCCAGCTTCTTATAGCGGACGCCGCTCTCATACGGATCGCCGTTCTCGTTCAGAACCCAGCCGTTGCTTACCAGCTCTTCCACGGCGTTGTCCAGGTTGACCGTATAGGGGTTGAGCTTGCTGTCGACCAGCTCGACGTTCTGGTTATACATCCACTGGGACATGCCCATGCGGCTGTGCACGATGACGCCGTAACCGCCGGTCCACTGGCGGCAGATCTCCTCGCGGTCCATGCAGTAGGCGATGGCGCGGCGGACTTCCGCCCATTGGGTCGGGCCTTCGCTGCAGTGCATGGTGAATTTGCCGTAGCCGTAACGCGGGAAGTCAAAGTAGCTGGAAGCGCCGGTGTCGCAGTAGTCCAGCAGCGCGTTGATGTTTTGCGCGCCGCCGATGCCCACGACCATGTCCACGCCGCCGGAGATATACTCGTCGACCAGCGTTTCGCTCTGCGTCTGCTTGACCATGATGTTCTTGATCATCGGCTTGAAGCCCTCGTAGTCGCCCGGAAAATACTCGTTGACTTCCAGCGTGGCGATGAGGGCGGACGTGTCAAAGCTGAGGAACTTATACGGGCCGGTGGTGACGGTGGGGTTGTAGCGCGCGCCCTCGGAGCCGTTGTCGATGGTGGAGCGGAGAAGTTCGGCGGAGAAGGGCCCGTCGATATAGACGCCCTGGCCGTCGTCCTTGACCGAACAGCCCGGCGCGTAAATGTGGATCGGTTCGGGACTGACCGACGCGTACGTGAGCTGGTAGTAGAAGGGGAAGTTGGTCTCGCGGTCCTCTTCGTTTCCGTCTTCGTCGTAGTAAATGGTTTCTGCGTCCACCGTCATGGAGAATTCATAGTCTCCCAGCAGGCGGACGCCGCTGAAGACGTTTGTCTTCCCGTTGCGGTAGTCGAGCGCGCCGCGGTAGACCTCGCTGCCCGTGAAGAGCTGAGCGCCCAGGCCGCCCTCGTCGGTGGTGTCGTTCATCTCCTTGGAGGAGGCCAGCAGCGCGGCAAACGCGTAATTCTCCGCTTTAACGGGGGTGCCGTCGCTGAACTTCAGGTTTTCGTGAAGTTTGAAGGAATAGGTCTTGGAACCGTCGGCGTTGGTTTCGATCAGAAGGGCTTTTACGACCATCGGGTCGATGACGAATTCGCCGTCCGCGGTGTAAACGACGGTGGCGAGGCCGTAAATGAGCTCCTTGACGCGGGCGTTGCCGCCCAGGTTGCCCCAGCCGCTCATGAAGTCCACGTTCATGGCGTTCTCACCGACGGCCAGCTTGCCGGAGGGCGTCGTCGGACGTCCGGCGACCGAGCGGACGGAAGGCTGCGTAAATTCGATCCAGTCGCCTTCCTCGACGCTGGGCTGGACGGGGGGAGGGGCGTCGTCGTCGCCGCCGTTGGGCGCGGGGCTTGAATTGGAGCCGGAGTCGGTCGGGGCGGGTGAGCTGTCGCTGGGGCTCTGGCAGGCTGCAAGCAGGCCAAAGATCATCAGCACGGCGAGGGAAAGCGCTAAGAGCTTTTTCATTTTTTGTATCCTCCTATCTTAATAAAGCGAGACGCTTTGTAGGACAGTATACCATCTTTCCGTCCAAAATGCAACTGATTTTTTTGAATGAATCCGCGCCGGTAAGACTTTATTTAGAAACGCGTCATAATGCTGACAGATTTGCCCCGTACGCTGTCGGTGAAAGGTTGTGATAGCCCATGTGGCTCAAAAAGCTCAGGCACAGGAAGCCGCAGTTTATTCTGGCCGGGGTCATCCTGTTTGTCTCGGCGCTCATTTTCTCCGCGAGCCTCAGCTTTATGGTGGAATCCAACCGGTTCGGGGAGGCGTATTACAGCCGGGAGGGCCTGCCCAACCTGTTGATTTGCAGCAATGACGGGCGGACAGACGGCACGATCCGGGAGATTTTTTCCGGCTCAGTCCTCCGCACGCTGGAGGGCTTTCAGCTCACCCAAGCGGTGGAGATAAACGGCAAAAAAATAAACGGGCTCTTCATGGTGTACCCGTTGGAAGATTTTGTCGCTGAAATACCGTGGGATTTTGAGCCTAAGGTCGGCGATATAAACGCCAAGGGACCGAAGCCGGGTGAGATTTGGGTCCCGCGTGTGTGGGCGGACATGAAAGACATCGAGGCTGGCGACACCCTTGTCATACAGGGCGGCGTTTCGCTCCGTGTGAGCGCGCTTTGCAACTCCTATATCAACCCCTCCAGCACCATGTCCCTGTATCAGTTTTTTATCCACCCGGACGAGATAAGGCGTCTGCCGGAATTACCAGACGAATACGTTGTCCCGCTGTATGTCGAAAAGGATTATGACCAGGTGAAGTCGGCCATTCTCGCCGCCGTCAAAGGCCATTACGGCGTAGTCGCCGTTGATCAGGGGGGCTTGATCATGAGCCTGAGCATGATCGCGATCCTCATGGGCGGTATCGGCTTGTTGTCCGCCATATTGGTTTTCGCGGTGGCGGTCATTGCCATACGTTTCATGCTGCGGGCCAACCTGATGAAGGAGTACCGGGCGATCGGCATCTATAAGTCGCAGGGTTTCCCTAACCGCCGGATACGCGGCTTCTACCTGTCCGGCTACACCGCCGTGGGCGGCGTCAGCATGTTGTTGGGCGTGATTGCCGGCTTCCCGGCCACCGCCGCCCTCTGTCAAATGGGGATGCGGTATGTGGGGAATTTTGAGTTCAGCGGTTTGATTTTTGCTCTCTCGGCGCTGTCTTTCGTCCTGCTGATGGCCGCGCTGCTCCTCAATGTGTTTTTGGCGACAAAGCCCATCAGGAAGATAACGCCGGTTGACGCGCTGCGGATCGGGGTGACGTCCACCAGGGCGAAGTTCAAACGCGCATGGATCAGGAACGCGTCCTCCCCGTTGTCCATGGCGGTCAACGATATCGGCAAGCACAAGGGGCACAGCGCCACAATCGTATTGATTTTATGCGTTTCGTTCTATTTGACGTTCTTCGCCCTCTCCACATTGGTGACGACAAAAGCGATCGCCGAGGATTTAGATATCTGGTTCGGGGTCCCAAAAGCCGACGTTTTCGTGACGGGGCGGGTCAACGACGGCCTGATCGGGTATTTGGAATCCAACCCGGCGGTGGAGAAGCTGATCGTCTCGGAGGAAATTTTCAAGACACCGATTACCCTGGATGAAATGTATGGGTGTTCCGATCAGGTAAACGCCTTATTTTTCAGCGACTTCTCCACGCTGCCCTATACCATGGGGCGCGGGCCTCAAGCTGTGAACGAAATCGCGCTCAGCACGACCCTGCTGCGTAATCTTGACATGCGGCCCGGTGAATATCTGTCTCTTACGATCGGGGAGGAAGAGGACACGTACCTGATTACCGGTTCGTATGACAGCATGATGAACGGAGGCACGACCGTACAGCTCCTGTCGGATTGCCTGCCTGTCTATGACGATGAGTTCAATCAGGGGATTCTGATGATCCTCTTGAAAAAAGACGCGGCGCCGGCGGACCTGATCGAGGAATTGAACCGGACTTATGAGGGCGTTCTGGCGGAGGCGAACTTGGAAATGGTTGCGGATGCCGCGACAGGGGTTTCGGAAATGGTCGTTCCCATGACGCTGGTGATGATCGTTATGTTCAGTGTGTTCAGCGTCCTGAACATCTCAAACCTGCTCCTGCAGGACCATGCCGACAGCCGGCGGCAATACGGCATCCTGAAGGCTATGGGATTTTCCGCCGCCTATATCACAGCCCGGAGCGCGTGGAAGATATTCCTGCTGGCTATCGTGGCGTCGGTTTTGAGTTTTCTGCTCCATATCCTGTGTTCCAGGGCGCTGTTTGCCGCCGCCGTGATTAACGCGCTCCGTCCGGCTCTTCCCCAAACCCTGCTGATGCTGGGCGGCCTGTTGGCCCTGCTGATGGCCGTCACGTTTCTTTTCTGCCTGCCGATCCGCAAGATCACACCGCTTGAATTGATGGAGGAATAAACCATGAACACCGTAATCAGGACCCAAGGGCTGTGCAAGTCCTTTATCTTAGGAAAAACCGGCCTGCATGTGCTGAAAAATCTGGATATAGCGATCTACGAGGGCGACTTTACCGTTATCATGGGCAGTTCCGGCTCGGGCAAATCGACGCTTCTGTACGCCCTGTCCAGTATGGACGGGGCCACCAGCGGGCGCGTCGAGGTGCTGGGGCGCGACATCACCGCCATGAATCCCAAAGCCTTGGAAAGCCTTCGGAAAAGAGACGTGGCGTTTGTGTTTCAAAGCGTCAACCTGCTGTCCGATCTGACGGCATTTGAAAATATCGCCTATTGCGGGTATAATGGGGGAGAGCCTAAGAAAGCGGTGAACGCCCGGACTCGGGAATTGCTGGAGCGTTTCGGCCTGTGGGACGACGCCGGAAAGTACCCCGGCGAGATGTCCGGCGGCCAGCAGCAGCGCGTCGCCATCGCCCGCGCGCTGATCAACAGCGCGAAGATCATCTTTGCCGACGAACCGACCGGCGCGCTCAACTCGGCTATGGGCGAACAGATTCTGGACACCCTGACCGGGCTGAACAACGCGGGGCAGAGCATCGTCATGGTCACCCATGACATGAAGGCGGCCTGCCGCGCAAACCGCCTGCTCTACTTAAAAGACGGGCGTATTGTGGGGGACTTGGCGCTGGGACGGTATGAAAAAAACGACATCGAGCGCGAGGAGAAGATTTTTGCCTACCTGAAGGAGAATCAATGGTAAGGGCGAGGTGTTATTTTGAGCGAAACAATCCTGCTTGTGGAGGACGACCGCGATTTATCGGACGTGGTGGCCGCCTATCTGAAAAACGAGGGCTTTGCCGTCACGCAAGCCTATACGGGCGGCGAGGCGCTGGAGCGGGCGAAACAGTTGCCGCGGCTTGTGCTGCTCGACATCATGCTGCCGGAGATCGGCGGGATCGAGCTTTGCCGCCGGATACGGGAGTCCTCCCACGCGCCGATCATCATGCTCTCCGCCAAAAATACCGATATGGATAAACTCCTCTCACTGGGCATGGGCGCCGACGACTATATGACAAAACCCTTCTCCCTGCCGGAGCTGGCGGGACGGATCCGCGCCCATCTGCGCCGTTATACCGTCTATGACAAGGAGCGGGAAACGAGGCAATACGGTTCGCTCACCATCGACCCGAAAGCGTACGCCGTCACGGTGGACGGCAGGCCGGTTTCGCTGACCTCCAAAGAGTTTCACCTGCTGGACTTTTTGAGTTCCCACGCCGGCCAGGTATTTACCAAATCACAGCTGATGGACGAGGTGTGGGGCTACAACGAGTATGTGGATGAGAATACCATCGCGGTGTACATCGGGCGGCTGCGTGAGAAACTGACCAAAACGCACGGCGGCCATGTCAAGACGGTTTGGGGCGTCGGGTACAAGTGGGATGAATAGGTATATCTTTCGGAAGACGCTGCGGTTTGTCATTGCCGCCGGGTCGGCGGCCGTGGCCGCCGCGGTTTATATCATTCTGATGCTTGCGGTTCTACTGTCCCGTATAGAGGACAGAAGCGCGGAAAGGATCGCGGCCCATCAGCTGCAAAACGAGCTGGAAGCTCTGCTGGCGGACGGACGGGGACTGCCGTTTTTGCCGGACAGCGGTTTCGGGTATGCCGTGTTCGACCTGGAAGGCGGCAATCTCGGCTCCACCATCCCAATGTATCGGGGCGGCATAGACGTCCGGCTGCTCTCCGCCATGAAAGAATACACCGCGCCGCTGATCGTGGACGGCGCGCAGGCCGGGACGCTGGTAGCGGATATTCCCCGGAGGGCGCCGTGGGGGACCGTTTTTTTGACGGGCGCCCCCGTCCTCATTTTGTGCGCCGGGCTGACAGTCTTGCAGGCAAGGCACATCTGGTTTGTCAAAACTGACATAATACGCCCCCTTGAAGAACTTCACGGCGTGGTGGAACGGATGGTCAAGGGGGATTTGAGCGTGTCGGTTTCGTATGATTACGACGGGGAGATGGGCGCGCTTTGCCACGACTTCGAGGCCATGCGCGACGAACTGCGCGACGCCGCCCAACGCGAGCGGAGCCATCAGGAAAAGGAACGGCTGCTGTTCGCCAGCCTGTCCCACGACCTGAAAACGCCGCTGTCCTCGATCTCCGGCTATGCCGAAAGCATCCGGTACGGCGTGGTGAAAGAGCGGGCGGACATTGAGCGGTATACCGGCATTATTCTGAAAAAAACCAGGGATCTGACCCGCTCGATAGAGGATATACTGACCCATGTGCAGACGCAGATGCATGAAATGAGCATCAAAAAAGAGGAGCTGTATTCCAAACCTCTCTTTGAAAAACTGCTCGCGGACGCCGCCCACGACGCGGCGGTCAAGGGGCTGACGCTGGAATTGCGGGGGGAGATCCCCAACAGGTTGATCCTCGCGGACCCCGCGCGGATCGCCCAGGTGTGGCAGAATATCACCGGCAACGCCATAAAATATACGGAGGCCGGGGGACGTATCACCGTTTCGGTCGAGGCCGCGCGGGAAGAACTGAGAGTTTCCGTGGAAGATACCGGGCGGGGCATCCGGCCGGAGGATATGCCGTTTGTGTTCGAGCCGTTCTTCCGGGGGGAAAAGTCCCGCGACCCGAATGTGTCGGGATCGGGGCTGGGATTGTCCATCGCCAGGTACATTGTGGAGCGGCACGGGGGCAGGATCACTTGCGAGAGCGTCCCGGATGAAGGGACAAAGGTTGCATTCTCTGTTGTGATATAGTATCCTTTTCCCAAGACGAATTCTCAGCCCTCAATGGGCCGGGGCCGCTTTACTATTAAAATGGAGGGAAAGAAAACATGAAAATCGCGAACAACGCGGAAATGCTGGAAATCAAAGGCGAGCGCGGCGCGCTTTACCCGGTTTTGCTGTGGGACGGCGCGGAGGTCGTCCTGATCGACACGGCGTTGCCGGGACAGACGGAACCGCTCGGAGAGGCGGTCCGGCAGGCCGGATTTGAACTGGAGCAAATTACAAAAGTCCTCCTCACCCATCAGGATATGGATCACATCGGGAGCGCCAAGGCCCTCGCGGGGCTTGGCGCGGAGATCCTCGCCCACAAGGTGGAAGCGCCTTACATCCAAGGCGGCAAAACGTCCGTCCGGATCGTGGAAATGGAGAAACGCCTGCCTGAGATGGACGGGGACGAGCGCGCGTTTTTTGAACGGATGAAGGCCGGCGCGCCGCTCTTTACCGTCCCTGTCAGCCGCGCTTTGACGGATGGGGAACTGCTGGATTTTTGCGGGGGCATTCAGGTGATCCACACGCCCGGTCATACGCCGGGGCATATGGCGCTTCTGCTGAAGGAGAGCAATATCGTGGTCGCCGGGGACGCCGCGAATATCTCCGGCGGCGCTTTAACAGGCGCCGATCCGTATTTTACGCTGGATATGCCGCAGGCGGAGGCGTCGTTTCAGAAAATAAAGGCGCTCAATCCGGCCGCCGTGATTTGCTATCACGGGGGGCTGTATCTCCAAAAATAAAAGCCAGCGGCATTGTGACGCCCACACACAACACCGGCAGGGTATAAAAGAGTTTTTCAGCGAGCGTTATTTCTTCCGACACCTCCTTAAAGCCCAGCGAGTGACGTATAAACATCACCGCGAATCTCGCGTTTTCGCTGTCCGCCCATAAGGCGCAAACCGTAAAAACACAGAGCGCGGTGAAAAAAGCGATAAAAAGGTGATCGCCATAACGCCGCAGCCATCTTCTAACAGATTTCATTCAGTCCGCCTCCTTCCCAAAATATCGGCGTCACCGCCGGCGTGTCCGGGTGGATGATCGTAATGCGCCGCCGCTTTCGCCGGGCGTATCCGACCGTGTAGGCCGTGCCGCCTTTCCCGCCGCCGTCGTAGACCGCCAGCAGGAACGCGGCGTGGTCAACAAGGTATCTGTTACGCTCGAACATACAGAAACGGGTATATTCCTCCGCCAGCGTCACAACGCCGTCGCACACGGCCAGCATATCCAGATACCGCTTCCGCTGTCCCACAGACCAACCGTCGGCCTGCGTTTTGCAGGGCACGACGGCGGTCAGACGGACGGCGGGACGTTCTTTTTTTATGCCCAGCACGGCTAACCCCGCCCATTGATCCACCCCCAGCGCCATCCCGGTGTAGAAGTCCGTCACGCCGCCGGCGACCAGCGCGGCGATCTGTTCGGACAACACCGCTTTCAGCTTCAGGCACCGTTCGTCGGTTTCGTCAGCCCCAAAGGGAAAGCGCGGCGGGCGGTGCCCTGTGAACGCGCAGGAACATGCAATAAATGGTTCCTGCATAAAACATCCCCATATCATGCAGATTAGTAAGTATTCATTTATTATACGCCGTATCCTGCTTATTTTAATACTCATTTTTATATGTGTGCTAGGGTTCTTGCACATACATATAGGAGTGATGATGCATTATGAAGCATTACAGGGAGATCATCCGTGATCTTCGTGAGGATAAAGACCTAACGCAAGCAGAGATAGCCACTGTGCTTGGTACAACCCAACAGCATTATTCCAAATATGAGAACGGTGTGTATGAACTGCCAATCCGGGCACTTACGCTCCTCGCCGATTATTACGCTGTGCCTACCGATTATATATTGGGAAGAAAAGGGTATTTTAGCGAAATACCGGGATTGAGGAAACGAATCACTGCCGAACACACGGCGGAGGAATTTCTGAACAGTATCCTTTCTCTTAACGCCAAAAGCCGGGCCGATGTGTTTGATTACATTTACATGCAAAAGCTGAAAGAGGCTGATGAGAAGAAAAAGAAAGACGGCCCGCGCCCGTAACGCGGCGCCTTTTTCCCTCGTGCCTGTGCGCCTTATAACGGTTTGTTCGCGCAAAAATGCTTTGCCGCGCCACCCCATCTGATACTTGTAAAATATTATATGACATTTATAATACTCCATATATAATATGGAGTATTTCACATTATATAGCGTTTATCGTAAAAGTGCAAGGGGGTAAAATAATACCGGGGTGAACGAAATGGCTGAAGCGCATCACCGCAACGACATACGGTATATCAAGCTGGGGCTGAAGATCGCTTATTACCGCAAGATGAACGGACTTACACAGGAACAGCTTGCCGAACGCATCGACATCAACAGCAGGTATCTGTCGCTGGTAGAATCCCCCACTTTTGTTCAGCCCATATCCTTAAAAGTGTTATTTGCCGCCGCAGATGTCTTTCAGATCCCACCATATAAGTTACTGGATTTTGAAGAATAGGGAATTTTGGCGGCGCAAAAAATTTCCGCGCCGGTTTAGCCGGCACGGAGAGGATGAAGATAGCGCGGAAAAAAGAGGGTTGTCAAAGGGGTAACTATCCCCGCAGTTTTTTGAATAAATCGTCCATCAGCGCGTCCCTGTCCAGATAGGAAACATACTTGATAAAATGCCGCGACGGGTCAAAGGCGTAGTGTCCGTCATATTCGGGAATCGGGCTTTTTTCCAGCTGTTCGTGGAAAAACCTCCCGTCAAGCAGCCAGGCGACGGCGGTCACGTCCCAGATGACACGCGTCCAGGGTTTTCCGTCCGCGTACTTCGACGCCTCGCCGATGGCCGTCCGCGCCAGATAGTCGCATAGCCTGTTGTGCCCCAGCAGCCACTTCCGCAGTTCCGCCTCGCTGACGGTAAAGGCGGAAACGACGCCCAGGCAGGGCAGCTGTACGACCGGGGCCCCGCATCCGAATATGACCCTTGCCGCCGCGACGTCCTGATAGAGGTTAAATTCTTTTGTGTCCCGCCAGTGGTGAGCGTGGCCGCCAAGCCAGACAATGACGATACTGTCAATAATTTTCGGGTTGAGCAGTATCGCCGAGGCGACGTCGGTGCCGGCCGCTATGCCCGCCACATACAGCGGGTTTCTCGGGGTGTATCGCGCCGCCAGCTCCGCCAGATGCTCCGCCGCGGGGGAAACGACCGGCGTTTTTTCATCGGGCAGAAACCGGTCCGAGCCTTTATAAACGCTTCCGCTCATATCCGTACGGCCCGTCAGCGGGAGCAAACGGAGGATCTCGTCATAGCTCTTTTCCATGCCGTCTTTAGGGCTTTCCGATTTTTCGTTCAGAAACGGCGCGGCATAGAGGGCTTTTACGTTGAGTTTTTCGGGATTTCTGAACATATAGGCAATGGCGAACTGATCGTCCACCTCGTTGAAGGCGTCGGTGTCCAGAACCATGTCTATTTTCGTTTCGGGACGGTCAAGATTTTTGAGCAGCGTTTCCCGCGTCATCATTTGACCATTTTGTAAATTTCCAGCACGTCCCGCCAGTACAGTTTTTTCAGGCCGCCGAGGGGCTGTTCGTCATCGAACGCCGCGCCGGTGGCTTTCTTCGCCATTTCCTCCAGCCTGTCCTCCCCGATGCCGAGCCCCGACAGGGTTGACGTCAGGCCCAGCTTGCCGAAAAACGCCTGAAGCCGGTCGATGCCTTCCAGGATAACGGCGTCCGGGTCGCGGTAGCCGCCCTCCACGCCCATGACGTTGACGGCGAACTGAACGAACATATTGACGTTATCCTTGTAAACGTACCGCATCCAGCCGGGCGTCAAAACGGCGAGGCCCGCGCCGTGGGCCACGTCGTAGATGGCGGAAAGCTCGTGTTCCATATTATGGCAGGCCCAGTCCTGCTCCCGGCCCATCCCCACAAGGCCGTTGTGGGCGACCGTCCCGCCGAAGCCAAGCTCGCTCCACGCGTCATAGTCCCGCATGTTCCGGCAGGCCAGCGGCGCGTTTTTCATCAGGGTTTTCAAGGTCGCCTCACACAGCCCGTCGGTCAGGTCGGTATGGGTTGTGTTGGTGAAATACCGCTCGAAGACATGGCTCATCATGTCGGCGACGCCGTTGGCAAGCTGCTCTTTGGGCAGGGTAAAGAAGAGCTCCGGGTTTATGATGCTGAGCAGCGGGCGGAGGCGGGGGCTGCCGTACCCGTATTTCAGTTGTTTTTCCTCGTTTGTAATGACCGTATCCCCGCTGGATTCGCTCCCCGCGGCGGGAATGGTCAGAATGACGGCGACCGGCAGCGCCTTTTCGATCTCTATGTTTTGATCGTAGACGTCCCACACGTCGCCGCCGTAACAGACGCCCATCGCGATGGCTTTGGCGGAATCGATCGCGCTTCCGCCGCCGACCGCCAGAATCAGATCGACGTTTTCTTTTTTGCACAGGGCGATCCCTTCCTTTACCAGGGCCAGGCGGGGATTCGGCCTGACCCCGCCCAGTTCGGCAAACGCCACGCCGCTCTTTTGCAGGGACGCGGTGACCGTATCGTACAGGCCGCTCTTTTTGATACTGCCGCCGCCATAGTGCAGCAGCACTTTTGAAGCGTGGGGCTTCAGCAGTTCGCCTATCTGCGCTTCCGTTCCCTTTCCAAACAGGATACGCGCGGGGGCATAGAATTCAAAGTTTAACATTTTGACAGCCCTTTCCTTTTCAAAGATGGCAACAGCCGTTTTCCCAATTGTAGCAGACGGCGGGGGGCATTTCAAGCAAAATATGGCATACAGGCGTATCCGCGCGTGTTGTACGGCGTTGAAAGCAGATTGACGAAAGGAGCTCCGCCATGCTATATTCAATAAAGCGTGCCGCACTCTTTTCCCGTGCGCGGAGGGAGAGGGTACGGCGCACGGTTTTTTACTTTCAAGGGGGTAAGCATGAGAAGAAAAGACAGAGAAGTAACGGACATAAACGGGATTGAAGAAATCCTGCTCAAATGCAAAACGTGCCATATGGCAATGGTCGATGGCGATTTGCCCTATGTGGTACCGTTGAGCTACGGGTATAGGATCTTTGACGGGAACCGGCTGGAGCTGTATTTTCACAGCGCGCCGGAGGGCAGGAAGCTGGACGTTTTGAAACGCGGCGGGAGGGTATGTTTTGAGATGTCGTATGAAGGCGAGCCGGTCCGGTCCGAAACCCCGTGCGATTCCGGCTATTATTTCGCTAGCGTTATCGGGTACGGGAAAGCGGTGTTTATAGAGGATACGGAAGAAAAGCGCGGCGCGTTATCCGTCATGTTCAAACACCAGACGGGCAGAGAGGCCGCGTTCACTGACGGACAGGTGAACAGCGTGTGCGTATTCAAAATCGTATCGACGGATTTTACGGGGAAGAAAAAGCCGCGGCCGGGCGCATAGGGCAGGGCGGTACGCACCGAGGCAGCGCAACTGTTCAAAAACTTCATCCGGTTTATCGTGGGCGAACGGTAGTAAGGAATTAATAGAGCGGCGCGTCACGGCAAACGGCATAAGCCGTGTGTGTGGCGAGCCGGGAAGCAGGACATAAGGGGGAGAGGGAAGCGTTTTCCCAATTGTAGCAGACGGCGGGGGGCATTTCAAGTAAAATATGGCATACAGGCGTATCCGCGCCGCCCCCGCTTTCCGGACTATGCGAAAACGCCGGACCCCGTATATATACGCCGGGTCCGGCGTCACGCTGGTGCCGATGGCCGGACTCGAACCGGCACGGTGTCGCCACCGGTGGATCTTGAGTCCACTACGTCTGCCAATTCCATCACATCGGCATAAAGAGGGAGCCGTTTCATCGCCCCCTTAGTATACCCCGCCTCGTCCCGCGTGTCAAGCCGTTAAGCCGGTGTAAATTCGCCGAGCAACTCCTGTATAAGACCCCGGATAAACGGAACCGCCTCGCCGGCCGCGACGTCCAGGGAAAGGGATTTGTCCCGCTTTACAACCTCCACAACGCCCCGGCCAGCGGTCTTGGGGCTTATGACAACGCGGAGCGGAACACCCAGAAGATCCGCGTCGGAAAACATGACCCCCGCGCTCACGGGGCGGTCGTCATAGAGGACCTCGACGCCGCTTTTCAAAAGCGCGTCATACAGGGCGTCGGCGGTGCTTCTGACATCCCCCTCGCCGGCGCGGAGCGCGCAGATGTGCGCCTGCCAGGGCGCGACCGGCATCGGCCAGACCGGCCCGAACGCGTCGTGACGGGCCTCGCAGATCGAAGCCATCAGCCGCCCCACGCCGATCCCATAGCAGCCCATAACGGGATGCCGCGCCGCGCCGTCTTTGTCGATATACCGCATACCCATAGCCGCCGTGTATTTTGTCCCCAGCTGAAATATATTGCCGACCTCAATGCCTTTCCGGATTATGACGCTCTGTTTTCCGCAGGAGGGGCAGACGGCCCCCTCGCAGGTCTTGGCAAAGTCGTGGTATTCCACGTCCGGACAGTCCCTGCCGGGCGAAAAGCCTTTGTAATGGAAATCCGCCTTGTTGGCTCCGGTCACCATCCCCCGCGCGTCCCGCAGGGAACGGTCGAACAGAAGCAGCGCCCCGGCGGTGAAATTGACCGGGCCGCAAAAGCCGTACGCCACATCGTCCTCATGGGCCGTATCGGGGTGGATCTCCTCCTTGAGATAATTCCTCAGCTTGATCTCATTGACGTCCAGATCCCCCCGGATAAACACCGCCACCAAACCGTCCGAGGCGTCTTTACGGTACATCACGGCTTTGCAGGTTTTGTCGGGGGTCACGGAGAGGCGTTCGCAGAGCGCCCCGATCGTCTTTGTGCCGGGCGTGGAGATGAGCTCCAGAGGTTCGTCCGCCGTATCGGACGTCCGGACGATACACTCCGCCACGTCGATATTGGCGCTGAAACCGCAGTGTTCACAGAGCGCGAGGGTATCCTCCCCCGCGTCGGCCAGAAGCATGAACTCATGGGCGACCTTGCCGCCCATCATGCCCGAGTCGGATTGCACGGCGATGAAGTCCGGAAGCCCGGCGCGGATAAAAATGCGCTCGTACGCCCGGTAACACAGCGCGTAGTAACGCTCCAGATCCTCCTGTGAGGCGTGGAACGAGTAGGCGTCTTTCATGGTAAATTCCCTGACGCGGATCAGGCCGCCCCGGGCGCGGGGCTCGTCGCGGAATTTGGTCTGTATCTGATAGATCATAAACGGATAGTTCGCATATGACGGCGCGGCGTCGCGCACCAGATGAACGGCCGCCTCCTCATGGGTCATCCCCAGCACCATGTCGCTGCCGCCCCGGTCTTTGAAGCGCAGAAGCTCGCTCCCCACGCTGTCAAAACGCCCCGACTCCTTCCAGAGGGACGCCGGCATCGCCACGGGGAACATGACCTCCTGCCCGCCAATAGCGTCCATCTCCTCGCGGATGATCGCCTCTATCTTTTGCGTGATGCGCTTGGCGGGGGTAAAAAGGGAAAAGATCCCGCTCCCGACGTTTTTGATATAGCCGCCCCGCGTCATCAGTATATGGCTCGCAATCTGGCATTCGGCGGGCGTTTCCTTGAACCGCTGCCCCGCCAGTTGGCTCATTTTCATCAAAAATACCCTCCCGGACGGTTTTTGCCATTGTATTCCCTGAACGGGCGAAAGTCAACCCGCCTTACCGCAAGCTGCCTTCCTCCATCAGCATCACGTCGATCGTCATTGTCCCGCCCAGCCGGTAGACGGTGAGCCTCAGCACATCGCCCGCGGCGTGCTCGTTTTTGATGTCGTTGACCTCGCCAATGCCGGCGACGGCGATCCCGTTGATATGGGTTATGATGTCGTTGGGCTGAAGGCCTTTGGTATACGCGTCGGAGTTCTCGTTGACGCCGGTGACGCGGACGCCGGCAGGCAGGCCGTAAAACTGGGCCACAGCCTCGGTATAGGTGGTGTCAACGCTGATCCCCAGCGCCGGGCGGCCTGCGATATAGCCGTTCTCGATGAGCTGTTCCACCAGCGGCACGGCGGTATTGCTCGGTATGGCGAAGCCCAGCCCCTCGACGGTCTGCGACGCGCTGCCCATGATTTTGCTGGAGATGATGCCGATGACCTGCCCGTATTGGTTGAGCAGCGGCCCTCCGGAGTTGCCGGGGTTGACGGCGCAGTTGGTCTGCAATACCGTCATGGTAATGTCGCCGGACGAGTCCTCGAGGGTAATGTCGCGGTTGACGCCGGAGATGACGCCGGTGGTGATGGTGCTGCGCAGCTCAAGGCCGAGGGGGTTGCCGATGGCGGCGACGGAATCGCCGTGTTCCATCGCGTCGGAGTTGCCGAACTCGGCCGGTGAGAGGCCGTCCGCCCGGATTTTGAGGACGGCGAGGTCGGAGATGCGGTCGGCGCCGATAAGCCTCGCGGAATACTCGACGCCGTTATGCAGGATGACGGTTATCTCCCGCGCGTTCTCCACGACATGGTTGTTGGTGACGATATACCCGTCCCCGCTGACGACGATACCGGTGCCGGCACCGCCGCCGTACTGCGACTCGGAGAGGATAACGGTGACAGACTGGACGTTCTTTTTGTATATCTCGCTGAACGTGAGCGTCCCGCCCGGCTCTTTCCACGCCGGGGAGACCGACGGGACGGTCACGGCGGGAATGGAAACCGGCGGACGGACGGGGGGGCGCGCCGCGGCAGCCCGTTCCCACTCGCCCAGCATGACGGTGCCGTCGGAAAACTGAACGAACGCCACGCCGGAGATATTCAGCGCGGCGGCCAGCAGGCCCGACGCGATAAAGATCAGCGCCAGCAGGATGATAAAGGCCGTAAAGAACAGCCGGTTAGAACGATTCGGCATGTGCCCGCCCCCTGATTTCTAAATTTACCTCCCCATTATAATATGAGGCCGCGCCGGTGTAAAGGGGCAAAACGCCAGACGCCCTGTCCGTGAATACGGACAGGGCGCCGGAAACCGAAACGCTTAATTGACGCTGTAAAGAAGCTCCGCGTAGCTGGGCAGCGGCCAGTATTTTTTGGCGACGAGGGTTTCAAGCTCGTCCGCGATCAGACGCAGTTCCGACATGGCGGGAAACACCTTGTCACGGGTAAAGCTCGCGTGCGCGAAGATGTCTTCCTGATCCCTGGCCTCCAGAAGCACATCCTCCAGAACGGTCAGTTTTTTCAGCAGGCAGGCGGACAGTTTCGCGATATGTTTCAGCAAATGATCCTCCAGTGAAACGTCGTATTCGCCGCACGATTTTTTCCGCCCCAGCAGTTCCGACAGTTCGTTCTGATAGGCGACGCACGCCGGAATAATACAGCCCCTGACCAGGTCCGCCATCGTGAGCGCTTCGATATGGAGCGTTTTGCAATAGCCCTCCATGAGGATCTCATAACGCGACTGGATCTCCGTTTCGGAAAAGACGTTGTGCTTTGTAAACAGTTCGATGTTCTTTCTCGAAATGAACGCGGGCAGCGCGTCCACCGTGGTTTTTAAGTTCGACAACCCGCGCCGCTCGGCCTCGGTCACCCATTCGGCGGAGTAATTATTGCCGTTGAAGATGATCCGCTTATGCGCGCTGAAGGTCTTTTTGACGAGTTTCGCCAGATCGCCTGTGAGATCCTCCGACGGCTCCAACTCGTCCGCGAACTGCCGCAGAACCTCCGCCACCGCCGTATTCAGCACGATGTTCGGCCCCGAGATGGAGAAGGACGAGCCGGGCATACGGAATTCAAATTTATTGCCGGTGAACGCGAAAGGCGAGGTGCGGTTGCGGTCGGTGGTATCCCTGGGAAAATGCGGCAGTACCGACACGCCGATTTCCATCTGGAGCTTTTCCCTGTTCCGGTAATCCGCGCCGGTCTCAAGGGCCTCGAGAACCTCGGTCAGTTCGTCGCCGATAAACATCGACACAATGGCGGGCGGCGCTTCGTTGGCGCCCAGCCTGTGGTCGTTGCCGGCGCTGGCCACCGAAACCCTGAGCAGGTCCTGATATTCGTCCACCGCCTTGATGACCGCCACCAGAAACAGCAGGAACTGCGCGTTCTCATGGGGCGTCTCGCCCGGTTCGAGCAGATTACCGCAGTTGTTGGCGGAGATGGACCAGTTGTTATGTTTGCCGCTGCCGTTGACGCCCGCGAAGGGTTTTTCATGGAGCAGGCAGGCAAGACCGTGCTTATCGGCGATGCTTTTCATCAGTTCCATCATCAATTGGTTGTGGTCGGTCGCGATATTGGTGGTCGAAAAGATAGACGCCAGTTCGTGCTGCGCCGGCGCGACCTCGTTATGCTTTGTCTTGGCGCAGACGCCCAGTTTCCAAAGCTCTTCGTCCAGCTCTTTCATAAACGCCGATACCCTCGGCTTGATCGCCCCGAAATAATGGTCGTCCAGTTCCTGCCCTTTGGGCGGGCGGGCGCCGAAGAGCGTCCTTCCGGTGTATATCAGGTCCGGGCGTTTGAGGTAGGCCGCTTTGTCAAGGAGAAAATACTCCTGTTCCGGGCCGACTTCGGCCATTACGCGGGTCGCCGCCGTGTTGCCGAACAGCTTGAGGATGCGCAGCGCCTGCTTGTCGACCGCTTCCATCGAGCGGAGCAGCGGCGTTTTTTTGTCAAGGGCTTCGCCGCTGTATGAGCAGAACGCCGTGGGGATACAGAGGGTCCCGTCCTTGATAAAAGCGTAGGAGGTAATATCCCATACGGTATAGCCTCTGGCCTCGAAGGTGGCGCGCAGGCCGCCGGAGGGGAAACTGGACGCGTCCGGCTCCCCCCGGACAAGCTCTTTGCCGGAAAATTCCATGATGACCCTGCCGTCCCCGACCGGAGAGATGAAGCTGTCGTGCTTTTCCGCCGTGGTCCCGGTCATGGGCTGGAACCAGTGGGTAAAGTGCGTGGCGCCTTTCTCCACGGCCCAGTCCTTCATGGCGTTGGCCACCGCGTTGGCAACGTCAAGTTCCAGGTGAGTGCCCTGCGACATGGTTTTTTTGAGCGCCTTGTAGGCGTCTTTGGGAAGACGCTCCCGCATGACCGTGTCGTTGAATACCATACTGCCAAATAATTCGGGAATGTTTTTCATGATAACGCACCTCTTTACTAAAAATATAGCGCTTTGGTTTATTCCTCGTCCTGCAAAGCGTCGTATCCTTCCTCACCGGTACGCACTTTGACGACATTTTCAATATCGGAAACGAATATTTTACCGTCGCCCACATTCCCCGTATACAATACGTCCTTCACCGTGCTTATCACGGTTTCAGGGGGTATTTTGCACACGACAATATCCACCTGGACTTTCGGCAGGAGCCTTACGTTGACCGGAGCGCCGCGGTAGTATTCCAGATGTCCTTTTTGCATCCCGTGACCAAGGACGTTTGTGACCGTCAGGCCGTTAATGCCGATTTTGTCAAGCGCGGTGTGAAGCATCGGGAATTTGTCCTGATTGGTAATAATTGTGACCCTTGTCATCTTCACGCCCGGGCGCGCGCTGTTCACCACGGGTATGGCGACTTCCGGCGCGACCGGTTCCGCCGCGCGTCCCGTCATTTTAACCGGAGCGGCGGCAGCGATCCCGTTTCCGTCGCCCGTTTCCATAATAGGCGCCACAATTTCAAAGTCGGGATAAGCGCGGTTGCCATGCTCGCCAATATCAAGGCCTTCGATTTCCTCCTGAAGGCTGACGCGGATTCCTATGGTCTTTTTAAGGAGGGACCATACCAGCACGGACAAAACGGAAACAAACGCGCCGACAGCGACGACCCCCAGCGCCTGCACGCCGAGCAGATGAAACCCGCCCCCGAAGAACAGGCCGTTAACTTCAGAGAGGCTTGTCACGCCTTCCTCGGCAAAAAGCCCGATGCAAAGCGTTCCGAAAACGCCGCAGGCCAGATGGACGGAGGTCGCGCCCACGGGGTCATCAACTTTCGCCCTGTCAAAGAGAATAACGGCAAACACGACAATGATGCCGGAAAGGGCGCCGATGATCAGGGAACTCCCGACGCTGACATAGGCGCAGCCGCCGGTAATGCCGACAAGCCCCGCAAGACAGCCGTTGATGGTCATGCCAAGGTCAGGCTTGCCAATGAAAACCCAGGAAGTGGCGGTGGCGGTCAGCACCGCCGCGATCGCCGCGGTATTGGTGGTCACAAGAATGTGCGCGACGTCGCCGGGGTTTTGAAAACTCATGGTGGAGCCGGGGTTAAACCCGAACCACCCCAGCCACAGTACGAACAGGCCGATCACGGCAAGGGACATGTTGTGGCCGGGAATCGCCCGCGGCTTTCCGTCCTTGCCGTATTTACCGTGACGGGGGCCCAGCAGCAAAGCGCCGGCCAGGGCCGCCCAGCCGCCGAGCGAGTGAACGACGGTATCGCCCGCGAAATCCATAAAACCCAGGTTTGAGAGCCAGCCGCCGCCCCAGATCCAGTGGCCGACGACAGGATAGATGAAAAGTGTCAGCACAAAGGAAAACAGGATAAACGATATGTACTTGACGCGTTCCGCGACCGCCCCGGACACAATGGTCGCCGCAGTGCCGCAAAATACCAGCTGGAAAAAGAATTTGCCCCAGAACGGCACAACCGGCGTCAGGGTGTCCTTGTAGAAATCAAGCGATGTTTTGCTTAAAGCGAACAGGTTTTGCGTCCCGATAACCGGATTCTCCCCGCCGAACATCAGGCCCCAGCCCAGCAGCAGGTATCCGAGGGAGGCGACCGCGAACACGATAAAGTTCTTTGAGAGGATGTTCACGGCGTTTTTTGATCTGGCCATGCCGGATTCGACTGCCGCAAAACCGAGATTCATAAAGAATACCAGTATGGCGGCCAGCAGTACCCACAGGGTATCAACAATCATGGTGGTGCTCATATGTCTGTTCCCCCTTCAAAAAAATGAAGGCATATGCCCTCCGCGCTCATCCTCAGGAAGGAGCACGGAACCACACACGCCTTTGTGCGCCGGCAAACAATAAGACGCCGCGGACACGAGTCCACAGCGTCTTTGCTGTTGCCGGATATTATTATACACAGGAATAAATCAGTTGTCAAGCATATTTTTTAATATTTTTTTCACCGCGTCCGGATTCGCCGTTCCCCCCAGCTTCCTCATGACCTGTCCCATCAGGAATCCGAACGCTTTTGTCTTGCCCGCGCGGTAATCCGCCGCGGCGTCGGGATTCGCGGCAATGACCGCGCCCGCCGCTTCGGAAACCGCGTCGCTGTCATTGACCATCAGCAGTCCCTTCTCGCTGATATACGCCTCCGGGTCGGCGCCGCTCATAAAGACCGCCTCGGCAGTCTCCTTATAGGCGTTGCGGTTTATTTTGCCTTCCATCATAAGCGAAACGAGCGCCGACAGCTTTCCGGCGTCCAAGGCCAGATCCTCCGGCAACGTGTTCGTGACGTTCATCAGCCGCATGATCTCGCCCGTGATCAGGCGCGCCGCCTCCAGCGGGTACCCGCACCGTTCCGAAACCGCCTCAAACAAATCGGAGAGGCTCTTGTGCCCGGTCAGAACGGTCGCCTCAAAGCCGGAAAGCCCGAAATCACGGACGTACCGTTCCCGTTTTTGATGGGCCAGCTCCGGAATGGTCTCCCGGATTTGCTCAAGCCAGTCTTCACCGATCCGTAACGGAAGCAGATCAGGCTCGGGGAAATAGCGGTAATCCTGCGCGTTTTCTTTGGAACGCATGCCAAAGGATTCCCCCGCTTCGTCGTCCCAGCGGCGGGTCTCCTGCGTGATCCGGCCCCCGCTCTCCAAAACCTTTATCTGGCGCAGCCTCTCAAATTCGATGGCCCGGCCGACGGCCTTAAAGGAGTTCAGATTCTTCATCTCGGTCCGCACGCCAAACTCGCCGTCCGGACGGCGCACCGAGAGGTTGACGTCGGCCCGCAGGGAGCCCTCCTGCATTTTACAGTCGCACACGCCGAGATAGAGAAGGATCTCCCGCAGTTTTTCCAGGTAAGCGGTCACCTCGCCGACGCTCCGGAAATCCGGCTGGCTGACGATTTCCAGCAGCGGCACGCCGCAGCGGTTGAAGTCCATAAATGTTCCCTGCGCGTCGTGGATGAGCTTGCCCGCGTCCTCCTCCATATGGATCTCGCGTATCCCGACCGTCTTTGCCTGTCCGCCGGCCTCAATGTCCAGCCGGCCGTCGCGGCAGATGGGCGAATACAGCTGTGATACCTGATAAGCCTTCGGCAGATCGGGGTAAAAATAGTTTTTCCGGTCAAATTTGCAATACCTTGTGATCTCACAGCCAAGGGCAAGCCCCAGCCGTACGGCGTATTCCACAACGGCGCGGTTCAGCCGCGGCAGGACGCCGGGCATCCCCGAACAGACCGGGCAGACGTGCGTGTTCGGCTCGCCGCCGAACGCGGTGGTGCAACCGCAGAAAATCTTTGATTTTGTCGAAAGCTCCGCGTGGACTTCCAACCCGATAACCGTCTCCCACGTCATACCGCTTCACCTCCCGCCGGCCTCTTCGTATGCCAGTCCGTCCGGCGCTGATACGCCATAGCGGCGGCGGCCAGCTTTTTCTCGGAAAACGCTTCCCCGATCAGCTGAAACCCTACCGGCAATCCCTTGCCGTCAAAGCCGCACGGCAGCGAGACGGCGGGCAGCCCGGCCAGATTCACCGATACGGTGTATATATCCCCCATATACATTTTCATCGGGTCGTCCACATTTTCATTGAGCCTGTATGCCGTTGTGGGCGCGACCGGTGAGAGGATCATGTCAAAGCGCTTGAAGAGGCCGTCATAGGCGTCCTTGATCAGCGCGCGGGTCTGCAGCGCCTTTTTATAGTAGGCGTCATAGTATCCCGACGACAGCACGAACGAGCCCAGCATGATCCTCCGCTTGACCTCCAGCCCGAAGCCCTCGCTGCGGGAAAGGCGGTACACCTCCGACAGGGTATTCGCGCTTGCGCTCCTGTATCCGTACTTCAGCCCGTCATACCGCGAAAGATTGCTCGACGCCTCGGCGCAGGCGATGATATAGTACGCGGGGATCACATAATCCATCAGCGGCATTTCAAATTCCTCAACGCGCCCGCCCGCGTCCTCAAGCTCTTCCGCCGCCGCCAGAACGGCCTGCCTGACCGCGCCGTCTATCCCGCCGCCGAAGTAATTGCGGGGAAGCCCGATCACAAAGCCGTCCAGCTTCTCCGGAATGTCCCGCCCGAAATCAAAGGCTTTACCGGTCACACAGGTGCTGTCCTTTTCGTCCGGCCCGCTTATGACGGACAGCAGGGCGGCGCAGTCTTCGACGCTTTGCCCGACAGGCCCGATCTGGTCGAGGGACGAGGCGTAGGCGATCAGCCCGTACCGCGACACCGAGCCGTATGTGGGCTTTATGCCGGTGACGCCGCAGAAGGAGCAGGGCTGGCGTATGCTGCCGCCGGTGTCCGAACCGAGAGCAATGGGTATCTCCCCGCCCGCGACCGCCGCGGCGCTGCCGCCGGACGAACCGCCGGCGACCCGGGAAACGTCCCACGGATTGCGCACCGGGCCGAACGCCCCGGTTTCGCTGGAACCTCCCATCGCAAACTCGTCCATATTGAGCTTTCCCATAACGACCAACCCGGCCCGTTCCAGTTTTTCAACGACCGTCGCGTTATACACGGGCACATATCCGCCCAGCATTTTGGAGGCGCAGGTGGTCCTGACGCCCGCCGTGGTAATGTTATCCTTCAGGGCAATCGGAACGCCGGCCAGCGGGGAGAGAAGTTCCCCCGCGTCAAGCCGCGCCTGTACGGCGCCGGCGCGGGCAAGGGCCCGTTCGCCGTCCACCGTGAGAAAGGCGTTATGCCCGTTTCCGGCGGCTTTGTCCAAATACGCCCGCACCGCCTCGGCAACGCCGAGTTTTTTTGCCCTGACCGCATCCGACAGTTTCAACGCGCTCATGTTCAGCATCGTAATCACCGCATTTACTTAAAATAGCTTACCCCGCCTTCAAAGAGGGGCAGGAACTTATTCCCCGGAACATTTTTTGCCACATATTCGCGGCCGCACCGTTCCATGTGCGCCATTTTACCGAGCACCCGCCCGCCGGCGCCGCACAGGCCCTCGATCGCCCAGACGGAACCGTTGGGGTTATACAGCACGTCCATCGACGGCAGTCCCTCATGGTCAACGTATTGAAAAGCGATCTGGCCATTTTCTCTCAGACTGTCCAGCATGTTCGCCGGCGCCGTCAGCCGCCCCTCGCCGTGCGATACGGGCTGGACGTATATCTCCCCCGGTTGGCATTTCGACAGCCAGGGCGAGAGGACGGAGGAGACGCGGGCGCTGATATACCGCGCCTGATGCCGCCCGATCCGGTTGAATGTCAGCGTGGGACAGCCGGCGGTCATGGGGGCGACGCGGCCATAAGGAAGCAATCCCAGTTTGATCAGCGCCTGAAAGCCGTTGCATATGCCCAGAATCAGCCCGTCCCGGTTGTCCAGCAGTTCATGCAGCGCGCCGGCAAGGCGCGGGCCCCGGAATAACGAGACGATGAATTTGCCGGAGCCGTCCGGTTCGTCGCCGCCCGAAAAGCCGCCCGGGAAAACGACCATCTGCGCCGACGAGATCGCTTTCTCCAGCCCGGCGGCGGACGCCCGCAGCGTTTCGGGCGTCAGGTTGCGGATGAGGACGATCTCGGCGCTGCCGCCGGCGCGCTCGATGGCCCCGGCGGTATCATACTCGCTGTTAGTTCCGGGAAAAACCGGAATAACCGCCTTGGGCCGCGCAAACGAAGCGCCTCTCCGCCCCGCGCTCCGCCTCCCGTCCGCAATCAGCGGAGCGTCGCCGGCCTGCTCCGTTCTGACGGGAAAGACGCCTTCAAGCGGGGCTTCCCAGACCCGGCGGAGTTCCTCCAGCGGTACCGTCTCCCCTCCGAAGGAAAGCGCCGGTCCGTCCTGCGTATACCCCAGCAGCGGAAATCCTTCCAGTTCCCCGTCCGCCTCAAACAGGATCGACCCCCACAGACGGCCAAACAGCCTCCCGTCCGCGCCCCCGGAAAACCCGATCATATTGCCGAGCGCCATTTTCATGATACCGCCGTAAACCCCGCCGTCTTCGCACGCCCAGGCGGACAGTACGTGTCCCGAGCGGCACAGCGCCGCGTACCGGTCCCACGCGGACCGCAACGGCGTGTAATCGGGCATCCCGCCGGAATCCAGCGGCGTTTCCAACAGATAAACCGGATGCCCCGCTCCTTTGAATTCGGGGCTGATCAGACGCGAAGCGTCGGCAATCCCTACCGCGAACGATATAAGCGTCGGCGGCACATCCAGCTCCCCGAAACTCCCCGACATGGAATCCTTTCCCCCAATGGCCGCGATCTTCAGGCCCATCTGCGCCGAAAACGCTCCCAGCAGCGCGGCAAAGGGCCGTCCCCACCGCGCGGGGTCATTGTCGGCGCGGGGAAAGTATTCCTGAAGGGAGAGATGAACTGTTTCAAGCGGGACGCCCGCCGCGGCCAGTTTTGCGACCGAGGTCACGACCGCGTATACCGCTCCGCCGAACGGATCGGCCTCCGTGAAATACGGATCAGCCCCATAGGCCATGACGGAAGCGGTGCGCGTCCCCCGGGCGGGGAGCATCGCCGCCATGACCTGCGTTTCCGTCAGCGCGTATGTCCCGCCGTAAGGCTCGAAAACACTCGCCGCGCCGACCGAATGGTCAAACCGTTCCACAAGCCCTTTCTGCGAGCAAAAGCGCAGATCTCCCGCGAGCCGGAGCAATCTTTCGCCGACCGTCCCTCCGGACAGCCCGGGGCCGTCCGCGCCCGCGAGCCCGCAATCGGGCACAACCACGTCCGCCCGCCGCTCCGCCCCGTTTGTGTCCAGAAAATCCCTCGCAATATCCACGATCGCCTTTCCTCGCCACAGCATGACAAGGCGTTTGTCCTCCGTTATCCGGGCGGCGGCGGACGCCTCGATATTCTCCGCCTCCGCATGGCGCGTCATTTCCGGCAGATCGCTCTCCGCGATCACAACGGCCATCCGCTCCTGCGATTCCGAAATGGCGAGATCCGTGCCGTCCAGCCCCTCGTATTTCACAGGCAGGGCGTCAAGGTCGATCTCAACCCCGTCCGCCAGCTCTCCTATGGCCACGGCCGCCCCTCCGGCCCCGAAGTCGTTGCACCGCTTGATCAGCCTTGTCACGGCCGGGTCCCGGAACAGGCGCTGGAGTTTGTGTTCCTCCGGCGCGTTTCCTTTCTGGACTTCCGACGCGCATTGGGACACCGTATCCGTCCCGTGCGTTTTGGACGAGCCTGTGGCGCCTCCGATCCCGTCCCGTCCGGTACGCCCTCCCAGCACCACCACGACGTCGCCGGGCGCCGGGCTCTCCCGGCGTACCGAGGACAGAGGAGCCGCGCCGATCACGGCGCCCGTCTCCAGCCGTTTGGCGATATAGCCCTCGTGGTACAGTTCTCTCACATACCCGGTGGCAAGCCCTATCTGGTTGCCGTACGCGCTGAACCCGTCGGCGGCGGACACGGTGAGCTTGCGCTGGGGGAGCTTGCCCGGCAGCGTATCCGTTACCGGTTTTCTGGGATCGCCCGCGCCCGTGATCCGCATGGACTGATACACATACGCCCGCCCCGAAAGGGGGTCGCGGATCGCCCCGCCGATACAGGTGGCCGCGCCGCCGTAAGGTTCCACTTCCGTCGGGTGGTTATGCGTCTCGTTCTTAAAGAATAAAAGCCATTCCTCACGCCTGTCCGCAAATTCCGCTCCGACCCGCACAGTACAGGCGTTGACCTCATCGGACAGGTCAAGCATGGGCAGTCCGCCCTGCCCGCGGAGGCGCCGCATGGCGGCGGTGGCTATATTCATAAGCGTCACGGGTTTACCGCCGTTAGCCTCCAAAAACAATTCATAGGCTTTTTGCACGCGCCCGTCACGGATGCCGGCGGAGTTTATCACCGTGTTGAAGGTCGTATGCCTGCAATGGTCCGACCAGTAAGTATCCAAGACGCGGATCTCGGTGATTGTGGGATCGCGGTCCTCGCCTGCAAAATACTCCCGGATCATAAGGAGGTCGGAAACCGTCATGGCAAGCCCGAGGCGGAGCCGCAGCGCGTCAAGGCCGCCGTCATCCGTCTTTATAAACCCGTCCAGTACCGGAATATCGCCGGGAGGCGGGCCGCCGTTCCGGGGCAGCGTGTCAGGCTTGTCCAACGCCGCCTCCCGGCACTCCACGGGATTGATCAGGTACGCCCTCACCCGGTCAAAAGCCGCCCCGTCCGCGCCCCCGACCGCATAGATCCGGGCCGACCGCGCGTCCGGCCGCCGGCCGCCCAGCAACATTTGAATGCACTGTTCGCACGAGTCGGCGCGCATATCAAACTGGCCGGGCAGCGGCTCGACGCACAGCAGCCGCGTGCCGTCCGGAAAAGGCGGCAGGGTATCCTCATAACAAATATCGCACACGGGTTCGCTCAGCACCGTATTCATGACGGACGGCCAATCCCGCGGCGGAAGGCGCTGGACGTCGTAGCGGTTAAAAAGCCGGACACTTACGCGGGGCAGCCTTAAAACTTCCGAAAGTTCGGTCTGCAAGGCCCTTGCGGCCACGTCGAATCCCGGCCTTTTTTCCACATAACACCGGTACAGCTTCTCCTGCAAAATGATTTCACTCCCCGGGACGTTCATTATCTTGAGTAACCGCTGTCACCTTGCGCCGCACCCGGCGGGCGCTCACGGAAACCCCTCCGGCTGCGCTCAACGCCCAGCGTACGCTTGGCGTTAAGCCCGCCGGGCCTGCGAGGTATTCCGCAACCTGCCGGGTACCGCAAGCGCTCTTACTCGACCGTTTTGGGCGCGACGAACACGTCGCCTCTTCTGTTCGGCGCGTTTTTCAGAATCAGCTCGCGGTCAAACGGGGGAAGCGTCTCGTCCTCCCGGAACGCGTTCACGTCGTCAAACGGATGGCTGCGCTCGGGCACGTTCCCGGTATCCAGTTCCCCCAGCCGTGCCATACCGCCGAGGATCTCCTCCAGATCGCCCGTCAGGCGGTTTTTCTCGTCCTCCGAAAGCGTAAGGCAGGACAGATCCTCCAAATACGCGATCAGACTCCCGTCAATTTGCATAGCGCGCCCCTCCTTTGTCCCGCAACACATAAAAGCGCCCACCGGCAACCGGCGCAAAGCTAGTCTGCCGATAAACGCCTTTGTTTATCACGATGAGGTTATCACAACGGGGCCGGTTTGTCAATCCATGAATGCTTTTATTCTTTCCATCGCCTCCGCGACGTCCTCTCTCTTCCCAAACGCGCTAAGCCGGAAGAATCCCTCGCCGTTGGCGCCGAATCCCGCGCCGGGAGTGCCGACGACGCCCGCATTTTCAAGCAGGGTGTCAAAAAACGCCCACGACGACATGCCGTCCGGACATCTCATCCAGATGTAAGGGGCGTTCCGGCCGCCGGTGAACCAGACGCCGAGCCCGGTCAGCGTATCCGCCATCAGCCGGGCGTTTTCAAGATAATAGTCTATATCGGCTCTGACCTGCGCCGGCCCGCCGCCGGTGAACACCGCCTCCGCGCCGCGCTGGACGATATACGGCACCCCGTTGAATTTCGTCGTCTGCCGCCGCAGCCAGAGACCGTTCAGCGGCGTCCCGGCCCGCGCGAGGGCGTGCGGGACGACGGTGTACCCGCATCTTGTCCCGGTAAACCCGGCCGTTTTCGACAGCGAGCAGAACTCGACCGCGCATTCACACGCGCCGTCGATCTGGTAAATGCTCGTTGGCAGCGCGGCGTCCCGGATATACGCCTCATACGCGCCGTCAAAGAGAATGACGGCGCCGTTTTCCAGGGCGTAATCCACCCACATTTTCAGCTGTTCGCGGCTGTACACCGCTCCGGTCGGGTTGTTGGGCGAGCAAAGGTAAATAATGTCCGCCCGCACGTTCCGGCCGGGCAGGGGAAGAAACCCGTTTCCGGCGTTCCCGTCCATATAGACGATTGTCCGGCCCGCCATGATGTTGGTATCGACATAGACGGGGTAAACCGGGTCGGGTATCAGCACGGTGTTATCCGGCGAAAAAATATCGAGGATATTGCCCAGGTCGCTTTTCGCGCCGTCGCTGACAAACACCTCGTCCTCCCGCAGGGATACGCCCTTCCCGGCATAATACCCGCCTATTGCCCGGCGCAGGAACTCATATCCCTGATCAGACCTGTATCCCTTGAAAGTGCTGGCGTTTCCCATTTCCGCGACGGCGCGCCGCATGGCTTCGGTCACGGCGGGGGCCAGCGGCAGGGTCACATCCCCGATCCCGAGGCGGATGATTTCGCTTTTCGGGTTTTTAGCCTTATACGCGCCGACCTTCCGGTCTATTGTAATAAACAGGTAGCTGTCCTTCAGTTTTAAGTAATTTTCATTGATCCTCATGCCGCGCCTCCCCGCTTATTCTTGACGGCCGCGCCGCGATCCCGTTTCGCAGAAGGTATTCCTTCAGCTCCGCGACCGCGTAATTCCGCTCCATCCGCGGCGAATACAGCATACTGCTGATAATAGCCGCCTGTACCCCCGTACCGGCAAACAAATCCTTCAGATGCCCGGGATTTCCCGCCCCGCCCGAAGCGATCAGCGGGACGGAAACGGCATCCTGCGCCAGTCTCATCAGCTCAAGGTCATAGCCGGACAGGGTCCCGTCCCGGTCAATGCTGTTCACGCATATCTCGCCGGCGCCCAGTTCCTGGCCGCGCCTGAGCCACTCCACGGCGTCCATCCCGGTCGCAAGCCTGGCCCCGTCTATATAGACCTCATATCCGCTCGGGGTCAGCCCGGTGTGTTTGACCTGCGCAGACAGCACCACGCACTGCGAACCGAAGGCTTTGGCGCCGTCGCTGACGATCTGCGGGTTCCTGACGGCCATAGAATCGACGCTGATTTTTTCCGCCCCGGCTTTCAGCGCCTCATACATATCCTCAAGGCTCTTGATGCCGCCGCCGACGGTAAACGGGATAAACACGCGGCGCGCCACTTCCTTTACCGTTTCAATGTCGATAGGCCGCTTCTCCGCACTCGCCGTAATATCGTAGAAAATAAGCTCGTCGATTTGCGCGTCGTACATGGCCCCGGCCATTTCCCCGGCGGGAGCCACGTTTATGTTGTCCTGAAACCGCACGGCCTTTGTCACCATACCGTTCACAATGTCAAAACAGGCGATCAGCCTTCTGGTCAGCATAACCCGGCCCCCTTTTTCAGCCCTAGGAAGCCGTTCAGCAGCGCGAGCCCGGCCTCTCCGCTCTTTTCCGTATGGAACTGCGTGGCGTAGATATTGTCCCTGTGCACGGCGGCGGTGAACGGGCCGTTATAATCGGCCGTCCCCCAGACGTCGGACTTGTCCTCCGGCAGCGCGTAATAGGAGTTCACAAAGTAGAAGTGATCCTCCAGAGCCGCGTTCACGGGGCTTTCCGCGAGGCGCACATTGTTCCACCCCATCTGCGGGACACGGACCGCCTTTCCGTCAAACCGGACGACCCGGCCCTTGAGCCATCCGAGACAGTCCTCGTCTCCCTCCTCGCTGTGTTCAAAGAGGATCTGCATCCCGATGCAAATGCCGAGAAACGGAATTTTTTTCCGCAGCACCGCGTCCTCCAGCGCGCCGGCCATCCCCGTCCCGCGCAGCGATTCCATCGTCGCCCCCGCGCTGCCGACCCCCGGCAGGATGATATGCGTGGCGCCGGCAAGGCTGTCCGGCTCACGGGCGAAACCGGCGCCGTATCCGAGACGGGTGACGGCGTGCATCACGCTTGGGGCGTTCCCCGCCTTGTAGTCGATGATCTTTATCAAACCCTTACCCTCCGTACACAACCGGCAAGCCGCGCTTATGCCCGCTTGCCCTGTGGAATGTCTGGATGATCGCCTTATCCCGTTCGTCCGCCGTCCCGGTGAGCAGATAGCGGTCGATAGCGGCGTAGGACACGCCCATTTCATCCTCGTCCGTCTGCCCGTCAAACAGTCCCGCCGACGGGGCCTTGTCAAAGAGAAAACCCGGCGCGTCGAGGTACCGCAGAAACTCGTATATCTCCGTGACCGTGAGGTCGCCGACCGGATTAAAGTCACAGGCGCCGTCGCCCCACTTCGTAAAATAGCCCATATACCCCTCGCTGCGGTTGCCGGTGCCGGCCACCAGCCTATTCTCGTTCGCGGCCACGGCATACAGCGCGGTCATGCGCAGCCGCGGCGCGATATTGGCAAGCGCCGCGCCGCCCAGCCCCGCTCCCGCGGTCCGGATAAATTCGTCCCTTACGCCGGATAGATCAATGACCCTCGCCGCAATGCCAAACCGCTCCGCCAACCTTTCCGCGTCGGCTTTGTCCTCCCCGTAATTCCGTTTTGACCCGCACGGCATGATCAGCCCCACCGTGTTTTCACAGGCCATTTTACAGAGAATCCCGACAAGCGCGCTGTCTTTGCCGCCGCTGTTGCCGTATACGATCCCGTCCGCGCCGGCGGAACGCATCACGCCGCGCACAAACTCGGCTCTCCTCGCCGCTTCGGCCTCATAGTCTCTCATCCCGTCACCTCCCTCGCGTCAAGCGCCGCCTGAATAAGCCCTAAAAACAACGGATGCGGTTTGTTCGGCCGGCTCTTAAACTCCGGATGAAACTGAACGCCGACGAAAAAAGGGTGATCCGGCAATTCCACCGCCTCCACAAGATTCCCGTCCGGCGACGCGCCGCTTATGACAAGCCCGCCGCGCGTGAGGGCCTCCCGGTACTCATTGTTGAACTCGAACCGGTGGCGGTGACGCTCGCTGATTTCCGGCTTTCCGTACAGTTTGTTCAGCAGTGTCCCCGGGACTGTTTTACAGGGATACGCGCCGAGGCGCATGGTACCGCCGCTGCCCAGCAGCCCGGCCTGTCCCGGCATGAGGTCGATCACGCGGTGCGGCGACGCGGGGTCAAACTCGCCGGAGTTTGCGCCGTCCAATCCGCCCGCATGGCGGGCGTATTCAATCACGGCAATGTGCATCCCAAGGCAAATGCCCAAAAAGGGAATGCCGTTTTCCCTCGCGTGGCGGCAGGCGGCGATCTTGCCCTCTATCCCCCTGTTGCCGAAACCGCCCGGAATGATCATGCCGTCGGCGTCGCGGAGGCTGTTTTCAGCGTTGCCGGCGGTCACATTTTCGCTGTCGACCCATCTGATCTGTATATTTGTCCCGGTTTCAAATCCGGCGTGGTTCAAGCTCTCGATGAGGGAAAGATAGGCGTCGTGAAGACTGACGTACTTCCCGACAATCGCTATGTTCACCCGCTTCTCCCTCGACGCCATCTTTTTCGTCATATCCCGCCACTCGCTCAAATCGGCTTCGGGCGCGTTTAACCCCAATTCCCGGCATACGACCCTATCCAGCCCGTTCTGATGCAGCATCAGCGGCGCTTCATACAAAGAGGGCAGGGTGACGTTCTCAATGACGCAATCGGGCTTGACATTGCAGAACAGCGCGATCTTTTCTTTTATCCCGTTTTTCAAAGGCTCGTCCGCCCGCGCGATAATGATGTTCGGGGTGATGCCCATCGATTGAAGCTCCTTGACGGAGTGCTGGGTGGGCTTGGATTTATGCTCGCCCGAGGCTTTCAGATAGGGGACGAGCGTCACATGGATAAACAGGCAGTTCTCCCGGCCTTTTTCAAGGGAAATCTGCCGGATGGCTTCTATGAACGGCTGGCTCTCTATGTCGCCCGCCGTGCCGCCGATCTCGGTAATCAGCACGTCCGCGCGGCTGTTTGAGGCTCCCGCGTAGATAAAATTCTTGATCTCCTCCGTAATGTGGGGAATGACCTGCACGGTGCCGCCGAGATAGCCGCCCGCGCGCTCCCGCTCCAGAACGCTCCAGTACACCCTGCCGGAGGTCAGGTTGCTGAGTTTCGTCAGGTTCTCGTCAATAAAGCGTTCATAATGTCCCAGATCAAGGTCGGTCTCCGCCCCGTCGTCGGTCACGAACACCTCGCCGTGCTGAAAGGGGCTCATAGTGCCGGGGTCCACATTCATATACGGGTCGAGCTTCTGTGCCGCGACTTTCAGCCCCCGCTGCTTGAGCAGCCTGCCCAGCGACGCGGCGGTGATCCCTTTGCCAAGGCCGGAAACCACCCCGCCCGTTACAAATATGTATTTTGTCATACGCTTCACTCCTATGTCAAGTATGGAGAGGTCCGCCCGCGCGCCTTAGCCTCCCTGCGGGCTTGCTCCGCTCTTTTGCTGTCAAGTTCCGCTTCGCCCGCACCCGGTCGCCTAAGCCGCTTTGGCTACGCTCGCAGGCTCGCTATGCCCGCGCGTCTTAGCCTCCCTGCGGGCTTGCTCCGCTCTTCTTCTTATTCCCACTCCACCGTGGCCGGCGGCTTTGCCGTAATATCGTATACGACGCGGCTGACGGACGGTATCTCGCCGGTTATCCGCGACGATACGCGTCCCAGCAGCTTGTGGGAAAGGGGCGCGTATCCGCATGTCATAAAGTCGTCCGTCGTCACGGCGCGGATGGCGATAACGGGGTCGTATGTCCTGTCGTCGCCCTTGACGCCGACCGATCGGGTGTCGGTCAGAACGGCGAAATACTGGTCCGGTTTGCGCCGCAGGCAATCCAATTCCTCCCGGAGAATGGCGTCGGCCTGCCGCAGAACATCCAGTTTTTCCTCCGTGACCTCGCCCATCACCCGGATGGCAAGCCCCGGCCCCGGAAAAGGCTGCCGGCCGGCCAGCGCGGACGGCAACCCCAGCTTTTTGCCGAGGGCGCGGACTTCATCCTTGAAAAGGCCCGACAGCGGCTCAATGACGTCGGTAAACGCAAGGTTTTCAGGCAGCCCGCCCACATTATGATGGCTCTTGATGGTCGCGCCGTGCGCCCCTCCCGATTCCACGACGTCGGGGTAGATCGTCCCCTGCGCCAGAAAGGGGATATGCCCGAGCTTCGCGGCCTCCTCCTCAAAAACCCGTATAAATTCCCCGCCGATCCGTTTCCGCTTGGTTTCCGGGTCGGTCACACCCTTCAGCCTGCCGAGAAACCGTTCCCTCGCGTTTACCCGGATAAAGCGAAGGTCTCTCCCGGAAAACGCCTGTTCAATCTCGTCGCCCTCACGCAGGCGCATGAAACCGTGGTCGACAAAGATACACGTGAGCTGTCCCGGCACAGCCCTTGCCAGCAGCGCCGCGCAGACGGACGAGTCGACCCCGCCCGACAGGGCCAGCAAGACTTCCCGCGTACCGACGGTCCGCCGGATACGTTCGATTTGCGCCGCAACCACATCGTTCAGCCTGTAATCCCCCGCCGCGCCGCAAATATCGAACAGAAACCGGCGGAACAGCGCCCGCCCGCCCTCGGTATGCGCCGATTCGGGATGGAACTGCACCCCGTACAGCTTCCTTTCCGCATCCTCACAGGCGGCGGTACACGCGGCGGTACACGCGGTCATACGGAATCCGTCCGGCAGCCGCGTCACCGCGTCCCGGTGGCTCATCAGGGCCTCAAAAGGTTTTCCGTCCGCGCCGTGAAACAATCCCGAAGGACCGCCCGGCGTCACCGTGACGCGCCCGTATTCGCCCGCGCGCGCCGGGACGACTAAGCCGCCCAGCGCGCGGCAGATAAGGTGCGTCACGTAGCAGATGCCGAGAACGG
>JAIRUE010000104.1 GCA_031254575.1 Oscillospiraceae bacterium
TTTCCTCCGCCGTCGCGCTGTTCTGCTGCACCACCTGCGCCACCTGGTCGATCCCCTTGTTGATCTGCGCGATGCCCGCCGACTGTTCGTCGGAGGATTGCGCGATCTGGGAGACAAGCTGGCTCGATTCGTTGATGCCCTGCACGATCTCCGTAAGGCTGGCCGAGGTCTCCTCCGCGATCCGGCTCCCCAGTTCCGCCTTCTCGGTGGAGTTTGCGATGAGGTTTCCGGTCTCCTTCGCCGCTTCCGCGCTCTTGCTGGCGAGGCTCCGGACCTCTTCGGCGACGACGGCAAATCCCTTGCCGTGCTGTCCGGCTCTTGCCGCTTCTACCGCGGCGTTGAGGGCGAGGATATTGGTCTGGAAGGCGATGTCGTCGATAACCTTGATGACCCTGCTGATCTGCTGGCTGGCCTGGTTAATGTCCTTGACGGCGGTCATCATTTCCCCCATCTGGCGGCTGCCCTTTTCGGCGTTTTGCATGATGGTGGAAGCGAGTATGGCGGCGCGCCCCGCCATGTCCGCGTTTGCTTTAGTCTTGCTTGCGATTTCGGTAATCGAGCTTGAGAGCTGTTCGACCGAGGCGGCCTGCTGGGTCGAGCCCTGCGCGAGAGCCTGAGAGCCGTCGGCGATCTGCTTGGAGCCGCTGTTGACCTGCATGGTGGAATTGCGTATCTCCCCGAACATGTTGTTGAGGTTGCCCACCATCTTTTGGAGAGAGTTCCCCATCACGTCAGAGCTGGAGAGCGGCTTTATATCAAAGGTCAGGTCGCCGTCCGCAACGGTTTCCAGTCCTTTGGAGACATCCGTAATACGGGAGACAAACGCGGCGACACCGGCCGTCAGACTGCCTAACTCGTCCTTGTTTTGGGAATAGCCGCTGACAATCGCCTCATCTTTCGGGTCGATGACAATATCGCCCACCGTTCCCGCTCTTTTGAGAAAGTTTGCCATCGGAACCAGCAGTTTGCTGAAATAACCCGACACATAAAGCGCGATCACGACCGCGATAAGCGCGGCGATAACGGCGATGACGATCATTATAATGGTCGTTTGATCCTTGGCGTCATGCGCCGTTTCGATGCTTGCGTCAGCGGCTTCTTCCGACAGCAGGATCATCTCATCGACCGTATCCTTGAGATTCGTGGCAAGCTGTCCTCCATCCAATACAATCTGCCTAAAAAGATCATGGTCGTCCGCGCGCGCCGCGACGATGCCCGTTTCCACGGTCCCGTTCCAGTATTGATTCAGCAACGCACGGTTGTTTGCCGTTTTTTGAAGCCTGAGGTCTATATCCTCCTTCCCGTAGGTCGGATTGGATTTTACGTTGCTTTCATATTCATCCAAATATCGCAGCGCTTCATCGTATGATTTTTTGGCGTCGCTGAACGTGGATTCCAAATGCTCCGAATCTATTCCCATATAAACGGAAAATGAAGCCAGGCAGCGGCGGACATCACGGTACGCGCTTCGGAAATGCAGCCAAATCCGTTCGGCTGTGATCGGGTGGTCGATCGCCACGGTATAGTCCTCGGAGACAGCTCCCAGCGAGGTGACGGCGATTACGACCGTTATGGCCATCAGCGCGACAATCAGCATAAAGCTGAGGATCATCTTTGCCCTGACCTTCATGTTCGCAAACCATTTCATGTGTAAAGCCTCCTAATGTTAGCGGTTACTCTACATAACCGCCTCTATTATATCCCACTTGACTTCATACTGTATATGTTATATAATGTAAAAACAAATAGTGTTTTCGTCATTTTTGACGAAAAGGATGGTTAAGATGAACTTCACTCCGGACATTGTGTATCTGACCCTGAGCATTATCCTCGATGAGCTTTCCCTTTATAAGCCCATTGTGCATAAAATGCGCGATCCGGCGGAACGGATCCGGGGGATCCACTATTATTCGGCCGAATTTTTCGGAACCGGTTCCGATTATTTGTTTATCAGCAGCGCCGGAGAGGATTTTAGCGAGAATTGCCCGAGGCATCTCATCATTTCCGGGGATGCCGTGCCGGAAGGCCTGTCGGAAAAAACCGATACGCTGATTCAGATTCCGGGCGGCATCCCCATAAAGACGCTTTTGCAAACGGGGCACGAGCTTGTCGTTTTCTTTACCGCCTGGTACAACACGCTCCTTATGGCCATTCTTGAGCACAAGCCCCTGAACGTCTTTTTAGATATAGCGGCGCGGAAACTGGCAAACCCCATCGCCGTTTTTGATAACAACCTGAGCGTCATAAGCAGCGCCGGGGCCATTCCGGGTCCTGCCGGGGGAACGATTTGGGAAAAAATAAACAGTCCCGGATTTGTACTGGATGATTTTTATACACCTCAGGAAATACGCAGGATTTCCGGGTATATCGCGCACAAGGACGAACAGCCCCACATCATCCTCCCCAAAAACGATCCCGCTCATTCCGCCCTGGCCATCCATATCTGGATCGACGATAAGCTGTACGGCGGCATTACACTGGTGGACATCAACGAGCCGTTTACCGACGGGCAGAAAGAGCTTCTGGCCATCGTCGCCCGGATGCTGAAACTGTATTTTCAGAATCACCGTATCTATTTGCAAATAGCGGAAAATAAAACCAGTTGGCTGAACAGCCTGCTGGACGGCGCAGAACTTTCCGCGGAGATCATTTCCCATTATCTCAACAGGTTCCAATGGAAAATTGACGACCATTTCTGTGTCGTTACCTTTACCGCTTCCGCCGGGTTGAAAATCCCCATTATGTCCATTTTGGACGTCAGGCAGATAAACGACCGTTTCCCCGAGGCGCTTGTCACCGTTTACGGGGAGTGCGTTGTCATCGTTATGCGCCGCCCCGACAACCGCGAGCCGCGTGGGAAGGACAAACAAGAGTTGGAACAGTTCCTGAAAAAAGACGTTATGCTGCGCTGCGGCGTCAGCATGATTTTCAAAAACTTTATGAATATACGGCATTATTATATTCAGAGCACCTTTGCCGCCGCCCAATGCAAACCGCTGTTAAGTCCGACATTCTGCCTATATAAAGACTATCAGATAGATCACGTAATAAAGACTTTAGCGTCCGGAGCCGACCTGCGGTGCTTTTGCCATCCCGGCATCCTTTTGCTTTGGGAAAGCGGCGATGAAGCGAAGCGGAATCTGATTCACTGTTTATACCATTATTTCTTAAACGGCAAAAACATCAGCGCCGCCGCGGACGCGTTGCGTATTCACCGCAATACCCTTATATACCGGCTGAACAAAGTGCAGGAAATCCTGAATCTTGACATCAGGCAGCCCTCTCCGGAACAATCGTTTTTATTTATCATGTCCTGTCTGATCGTTCCGTATTTATAAGGAAACTGACTAAAGCTCGAGGGCCGCGCCCGGCCGGACTGTTAATCGCAAAAAGGCGCGTACTGATGATCTTTTTGACGATCCTTGATGAAAAAAACCGTCTACGGATGGCGCAGAAGCCCGCGCTTGCGCTCCCCCGCGCCGTTAAAGGGAAGAAGGATATGGGCCTGCTCCAATCCGCACTCCCGTAAAAACCCGGCGATCCCCGAGAGATTTTCGTCCGTATCGGTGACGCCGGGGATCAGCGGCGTCCGGGGAATCACCGTGATTTTAGAAGCGAGGGCGCGCAGGTTGTCTAAAATCACCCGGTTGTCCCGGCCCGTATGCCGGATATGCTCCGGACGGCCGATCAGCTTGACGTCGTACAGCAGGATCGTGAGATAGGGGAGGATATACCTCCCGAAATCCGCCATATCAAAATATCCGCAGGTTTCCAGCGCCGTCGGTATGCCGTGCTCAAAGAGGCTTTGAGCCACGGCGCCCACATACTCCATATAAAGAGCAGGTTCCCCTCCGCTGAACGTCACGCCGCCGCCCGAAACGCGGTAGTAGGCGCCGTCTTCCAGCAAGAGCTCCGTAAGCTCCCGTATGGCGTATCGCTTCCCGACGCGCCGCAGCGCCCCGGACGGGCATAGCTTTCCGCAGTTGCCGCAGCCGGTACAGCGGGCGGCGTCATAGAAAACCTCGGGACCCGGATTGATCGATTCCGGGTTGTGGCACCATGAACAGTTTAACGGGCAGCCCTTGAGAAACACCACCGTCCTGATGCCCGGCCCGTCGTCTAAAGAGCCCCGTTTGATGTCGAAAATCAGCGGCGTTTCCGCGTTCACGCGGCAAGTTTTCCGGTGACCGTCAGCCAGAGGTGCATGGCCATATAGGCAAATTTGTTGAGATAATTGATGTTTCCGGTGAAGTCCACCTCCTGGTTGAGGAGGGCCGACAGGATGTCGGGCGAGCCGGACAGCAGCAGTTTGAAGAGAGACGCCCCGTCTTTGAAAATCAGCGTCAAATTCGGGTTATCAGCCTTCTTTTGGCGCACGCGCATCTTATTGTTTTTGAAGACGGCGGTCACATATACGCGCCCGGTCTTATCCTTAAAAATGTATTGCGCCTCAAAATCCCGGATATTCCTGCGGTATTTCGGATCAATCAGCAACGCGAGGCTCATCAGGTTGAGCAGAATCGTCAGAAACGCGTCCGTGACCCCTTCCTCAACGCAGGCTGTGAGTTTATCAAAATAACGGTTCCGTCTCGTCCTCCTGAAGAGGAGGCGGTTTGCGCACCTCTGAAAAACCGGGATCGTATCCATCCGTCATACCGCCCTTCCGTCATGCACGTTATATTCGGTTCGCGTTATCAATTCGTCCTTCATGCTGTCGCTCAAGTCGTTAAAATACGCCGAATAGCCTGAGACGCGCACCAGGAGGTCCGGGTACTGATCGGGATTTGCCTTGGCCTCGGTCAGCATCTCGCGCGACATAATGTTGAACTGCACCTGCTGGCCCCCGTTGATAAAATACCCTTCCACAAAGTCGCCCAGCCGTTTTACATCCTCCCCGTTTTCTATCAGCGTAAACTTGATGTTCAAAGCCACGCTGCCGGGAATATACTCACACCCCAGCGCCGCCACGCTGTTCAGGCATTCCGTAAGGCCGGGTGCCGCGTTGGAGACCGGCGTGATGCCGCTGGCGAACGGGGTGCCGGCCTTGCGCCCGTTGGGAAGGGCGTGGGTGATTTTTCCCTGTCCGGAATGGTTGGTCATACTCCAGTAGGCGGGACGGTATTTGCCCCCGCGGTAATTGGTATGGCTCTGATAGACGCCGTACAGGAATCGGATAAAGTCACGCGCCGCGCCGTTTTCGCTTTCCCCGCGCGTACCGTATTTCAGTGCGTGATTGAGCAGGTACTGCCGCAGTTCCTCATAGCCGCTGAAGTCCGCCCTGACCGCGTCCAAAAGCTCCGCCATCGAATACCGTCCGCTTTCAAACACCGCCCTGACCGCGTTCAATGAATCCGCCGCGTCGGCAAAGCCGACGTGGGTCGCGCCGGAGGAATTATAGCGCGCCCCGCCGAAAATCAAATCCCTGCCCGATTCCATCGGCCCGTCGAACAGAGCGGACAGCAGCGGCGTGGGCAGCATCCGCTGGTGTATTTCCGCCATCTGCTCATTCAGCCCGATCGCCTGACCGATAAGCCATTCGGTCTGCGTATAAAAGGCATCCTGAAACTGCTCGTAGCTGGTAAACCGCGCCGCGTCGCCGGTTCGCGGGCCGAATACCTCGTCCCCCGTCGTATAGCGGCGTCCGTCATAGAGCGCCATCTCCAGCGGCGCGGACAGATTGAGGATGATCGAGCTGGAGGCGTCATAGCTGCGTCCCGAGACCGCCAGCTCCACGCAGCCGATGATCGAATAGTCGCGGGCGTGCTCCAGCGCCACGCCCTGATTGACAAGGGCGCGGATATTGGCGGCGTCGTTGTGGAAGGCCGGCACCGCCTTTGTTGCGGCGATGACCTCCGCCACGCGGTCGCGGTACCGTTTTTCGTTTTTCTCGTAATCATACCGCGCGTTCATATTCGGTTCGCGGAGCCTGAGCAGCTCAGTCACGCGGAGCATGATGTAGGTGAGGTCGTTTACGGCATCCTCGCCGTCTCTGCCGATCCCGCCGACCGTGACCGCGGGGGCTGTGCCCGCCCCTCCGAACAGTTCCTCCGATACCTGAGGCACAAGGTTGATATTGTCGCCCAGTTTGAGCCACAGGCAGCCCACGATCTCCATGGCGTCCCTGACTGAAATTTTGCCGGACTCAATGTCCGCCCTGTAATAAGGGTACAGCGCCTGGTCAAGCCGCCCGGGGCTGACGGCCATATTGATGCTCTCCGCGTGTATGGCGGTCAGGCAAAGCCACAGGCACGCCGCCGCTTCGTAGAAATTTCCCGCGGGCTTGGCCGGTATGTTCGCGCAGGCGTCGGCCATATTCTGTAAGACCGTCTTGCGTTGGGCGTCCGGTTCCTTTGACGCCAGTTCCCGCGCCGTGTCCGCAAGCCGCGCCGCGTACGCCAAAAAGCCCTCCAAGACGATCCCTACGGCAGTGTAGAATTCCTCGCTCCCGCCGCCTTTCGCGGCCTTTTCCTCCGCTTCGGCCATGATGGCCGACACGCCCTCCGACAATACGCGCCCGAACATGGGCACCGTATGCGAGATGCAGCCCGCTTTCCCCGATATGTAGAAGATGATCTTTTCCAGAAGCCGTGTCGCCATGCTCTCCCCAAACTCTTTCTTGGTGGCGGAGAGCACGTCACGGTCTATCCAGTATGGATAGATTTCTAAATTCAGGATTTCGGCGTCCTCTGCCGAGAGTATTTGCGGGTTCTTTTTGCGCGTGCTGACCGTATCCAGTTCGGACCAGATGGTCAGTCCGATGAATTCGGGATAGACCGGAGCCGTCTTCAGGCCGGCGCCCGTGGAACCGGGCAATAGGTTTCCGTCCGGGAAGACGGCTTTTTTATGGGAGAGATAGTTGGCCACCGCGCGCGCCCTGAACAGGAGCGGCGACGATTCCTCATCGGGATGGGCCTTCATGTACTCCGTAATGTATTTCGCGCGTTCGACGCAAATCACCGCCGGCGCGCCTAAAAGCCCGGCGCGCAGCTCCGCGAGCAGGGGAAATGTGTCGAGGGTGTACTCCTGAAGGCGGATGTCCGGTAACGTCACTTGCGGCATACGGCTGTTCCTCCCCTCACCGTCAGGCCAAGCTGCCGGCGGCCAGATCACAGTACGCCGACAGGCGCGCGGCGCTGCCCTGCGAGGCGTATTCGCCCGTCACGGCGCAGACCCGGCGGTAAGCCAGCTCATTGTAGCGGAAAAATGCGTCGTTGACGTCCTTTGCCATGACAAGGCATCCGGCCCTGGCCTGGTCGCCCTGTTCGGAGAAGATGTTGGTCAGATCGTCTTTCGTGCAGTTCAGGCTGTCCATAAGGCTCTGATCCGGGTACAGCAGTTCGACGCGCAGCGTGATGAATTCGTTTTTATCATACGAATACGGGATCTGCGGGAATTCGGAGGCCCAATTTTTCCGTATATCCTCCTCTTTTGACGGCTCCCTGAGGCTGTGGACTTTCCTGATCTTCTTACACAGCGCGTCCCATGACGCGGGTGCGGGCGCGGGGTTCCCGGCCGCTTTGCACAGCAATTCGAGAATGCGTCTGGAGCAGTCCTCAAAAAACGCGGTGTTGTCCCGCTCGATAAACGGTTTCAGCGGACTGCCCTTATCCTTTTTGCCATACAGGGATATATCGCAGTCACAGCAGTCAGGCGCGTGTCCGGCATTGCCGTGCCCAATCGACGGCAGCACCCGGTACGCTAAAACTTCAGCAGGCTTTATAGCGGGAGATACCGGCTGTTTATGGTCCATCTTACCCACATAGGACTCGTTCTCCCAGCCGTGAAAACCTGAAAAATAACAGTGCGCGTATGTGTCCGCAAACGTGTGCAGCATCATCCCGAACTCCATCAGCCAAACGTCACTGTTCAGGTCGGCGCGGCGGAGCGTCTCTGCCGTCAGCCCGTTTACCAGCAGGGAATCCCGTTCTCCCGCCGGCAGGCAGCGGTAAAGATCCCTGTCCGGGTTTTCCGGCATCGCGTTATAGGAGACCGGCGTAATAAAGTGAAAGGGCATAAGCGTGTGCAGCTGATAATTGTGCGATACGGAGCTGATCACGTTTACGCCGGTCGGGCATGGAGAAAATACCCATTTATGATTCCCGAACTTCCGCGCCAAACCGTTTTGCGGGAAAAAGTCGGGCGGCTCCACCGCAATTATAAACGGACTGCCCATGATAAAATTGTCGACCTGCTGGGAAAAATGCGCTATGTACTGTGCCGCCTGCTCGTTCAGGCCGGAGTAATGCGCCAGCGTTTTGACCGTGAAATAGTGGTAATTGATGTTCATGGCCGGGCTCCTTTCTCATGTCACGGGGATTCACTCACCGTTCCATGGTATGCGCCGCCTGAAGAGTAAAGAAGTATCCCTTGTCATGCGCCCATTTGGCGTCCGTAACTCCTAAAATAGTATCCTCATCGATACGGGCGAAGGCGTCAATGAGCGGTTTTTGGTCATAGATCATAACCGCCGTGTTCCTGCCTCTGTATTCCTGTATCCGGAGGCGGGCGCGCCCTTTGGAGGTGTGGATAAAGGGAGAGATCATCGTAAAGAGAATTGTCACCAAACAGCGGGGGGCGGGCGTAAAGGCTTCGAGCGGCAGCATCCCGGGGTTGCCGGAAAACACCCTGCCCGTTATTCCCGTGAAGAGCAGCGGATGTACGTTTTCTCCGCTCTGTATATCCTTGCCGTACCATCTCGTGGCGTCAAGCAGCCCGTCCATCGGATGCCCGGTCCGTATCTCCGCCCCCTTCCAAACGCCGGGGAGAGTATCGGGAAGGACCGGCGCCAGGCTGTCAAAGAGAGAAAAGGCTTCCTCCTGCGACATTTCCGGCTTGATTTCTATCTCCATAACGCGCCCCTTTTATCATAAATGGCGGTATTCTTTATCAAAGCACGCTGCCATAAGCATATTTAATACTTTTCAGTTGTATTCTCAGGAGCAGCCCAAGCCCGCAAGGCAAACTTTTCCCAACTGCACTCTACACCATCCGGTATGGCTTTACAATGTCCTCAGAGGGCGGGTATCCAATTCTCAAAGGAAGGTGACCGGCGGGGCTTTGGATTTCTACTTTGGCGGAATAAAATACCTTGTCAAATTTGATAATACGCCGTGGAATCGATCAGTTAAGCGAGTGACGCCTCATATTCTCGTGATTTACTGACACCCCCATGGGGACCCTTTTCATAATATCCGCATAAAATGATATAAAGAACAGAGGCGTTCTTGTTTTCAGACAGGAACGCCTTTGTATTGGGGAGGTATAGCTCATGTGCGGTATCGCCGGGGTGATCGGCTGGGAGGAACCGTTAGAGAAAAAGACCGCCGTTTTTGAGGCCATGCAAGCCGCATTGCGCAGGCGCGGGCCGGATCAGAAAGGGATGTACATAGATAGTCCCGCCGCGCTCATCCACACCAGGCTCAGCGTTGTGGACCCGGAAAACGGCGCGCAGCCTATGTTTTTCTCACGCATGGACGAGGATTACGCGCTCATCTATAACGGGGAGCTTTACAACACCAAAGAACTGCGCCTGGAACTGAATAATCTGGGCCACCGGTTCCGGGGGCATTCCGATACCGAGGTGCTGCTGCACGCTTATGCGGAATGGAGTGAAAACTGCGTGGAGCGTCTGAACGGTATTTTCGCTTTCGCGGTATGGGAAAAACACCGTCAAAGACTGTTCGTGGCGCGGGACCGCATCGGCGTGAAACCCTTCTTTTACGCTATCAGGGACGGCGTGCTGCTGTTCGCGTCGGAGATCAAGGCGCTGCTGGCGCATCCTCTGGTAGAACCGGAAATCGATATGGATTCCATCGCGGACATTCTGCTGATCGGGCCGGGCCGGACGCCCGGCCGTGGGGTGTTCCGGGGCGTTGAGGAACTGCCGCCCGCCGCCTGCGGGTTTTTCAGCCGCGGCGGACTGCGGCTGCGGCAATACTGGCGGCTGGAAGACCGGGAGCACACCGACACCTTTGAGCAGACGGTGGAAAAGGTGCGGGCATTGGTCATGGACGCTATAGAGAGGCAGCTTGTGTCCGATGTGCCGGTTGGCGCTTTTCTCTCGGGAGGCTTGGATTCCAGCATCATCTCCTCGGTGTCAAGCCGCTGTCTTCGCGGCAGGGGCAAGGAGCTATGCACCTTTTCGGTGGACTATAAGGATAATGAGCGGTATTTTCAGAAAAGCAGATTTCAGCCGGACAGCGACCATGTGTTTATTCAGCGGATGAATCAATATCTGGGTGTAAAGCATCACCGGGTCCTCCTTGACACCGATGAGCTGGCCGGCGCGCTGTACGCGGCGGTGGACGCCCGCGACCTTCCGGGCATGGCGGATGTGGACAGCTCGCTGCTGCTCTTTTGCGGGGAAGTCAAAAAGCATATCACCGTGGCCCTGTCCGGGGAATGCGCCGACGAGATCTTCGGCGGCTATCCGTGGTACCGGGATCAGGAGATACGGGAAAGGGACGGCTTCCCCTGGGCGCAGTCCACCGCTTACCGCGCGGCGTTTTTGAAACCGGAGTTCGCGGCGGAGACGGATGTTTTTCGCTATGTGGATACGCGTTACCGCAAAACCGTGGAGGAAACGTCCGTACTGCCCGGCACGGACGGAAATGAGCGGCGGATGAGAGAGATGATGGGATTAAACCTGAAGTGGTTCATGCAGACCCTGCTCGACAGGAAGGACCGTATGAGTATGTACAACGGTTTGGAGGTCCGCGTCCCGTTCTGCGATTACCGGATCGCGGAATACCTGTACACGGTGCCGTGGGAAATGAAGGATTATCAAAATCGCGAAAAAGGGCTTTTGAGAATGGCGGTGAGGGATTTACTGCCCGGCGAGGTGCTGTGGCGCAAAAAAAGCCCCTATCCGAAAACGCACAATCCGGCCTACCGGAAGGCGGTATCCGAAAAACTCCGGGACATTATCGCCGATCCGGCCGCCCCGGTCCTGCGAATCGCGCGCAAGGAGGTGCTGGAGGCATTACTCAAAAATGAGAATCCCGTCATGTGGTATGGCCAGCTCATGGCCGCGCCGCAGACCGTCGCGTATTTTCTGCAATTGAATTACTGGCTTGAAAAGTACCGCGTCAGGATCGTTTGACACGCCCCCGCGGCGGCCCCGGCTACCTGTTTGGATAACCCGTGCATATTGTTACCCCTTTCCTATATTGGGAATATAACTCCAATATATGAAAGGGGCTGGTATATTAAAACAGCAATGCTAATCAGGGCATAACGTTCTGTTTGTACAGCGGTGAGAAATGCGATAAAGAGAAATATAAAGAATTTTTTTTTCATATAGATTCCTTTCACAAAATATAATTACTCTGTGCGGCGCCCGTTCATCCTCATAAGCGAAAAAAAGAACGTACCGCACGCAAATCATTATAACACAAATCTCACCGGATTTCAACGCCTAATGCTTATTCTGTAATCCAAGGAATTGGATTGCCCCGCTCCAATATTCCGGGTCCGAAAGGAGTTGTTTCTCCTGTTTCCGGATTGGTCGGCTGGTCAATTTGAAATAAAAAACCGCTCTTTCCGTATCTGCCGAGTTTGCTTTGGTCGTAGCGTCCGCTGTCCATGCAAAGGTTGACGGCTTTGAGCGCGATCGCCACTTCCCGGCTTCCCTCAAAAAGCTCGTGTTCCCATAGAAATTCACATTCGATATTCAAAAAACACTCTTTGATTTGCGGCGCGCTGACCTTTGAGGCTTTCTCCGCCGTCAGGCCGGAGGCGGTGATTTCATCCGCTTCAAACTGATTATTGCCAATCGTTTTAACACAGCGGTCATAAATGTCGTTTGAGGGGAAATTTAACACGCACACCCTTGTTTCTTTCAGTGATTGATACATATGTCCGCCTTTATCAACTTTTCCCAGGATACAGATAAAGTTGTCCGCTCCGCTTCCCGCAAAGGCAGACCAAGAGTGCAGGCAGGCATTTTCTTTCCCGTTCGGTTTCCAACCTGTAACGACGAATACCAGCGACGGCATGGCCGCCACAAAATCATACCATGACATATTACCGCAGGCTGCCAGGTATTGCTCATTAAATCGCTCCGGCCTCTCAAAAATAGAAATTTCCTTTTTCATGATGTATCGCTCCCTTTTATTTCAATCCTAACATGTCGAACACGGCAACAGTGTGTCATGTTTGAAAATATAAATCTTCTGTCATAAATCTTTATTAAAAAATAAACGGTGTCTTTAATTTTGCCTGTTCTTTATGTATATATCTTCTATAATATAAAATGCGGCTGATATTCTTCCAATAATTTCGCATAATTTTATTTCAGACAAATGCCGAGTAAGATCATCCCATTGCTCATGCACAAATAAATTTCTCACTTTTCGGACTTGTCTAAAAAATGAGATTATGTCATCGAGTTTATCCAAATGACAATTTTTTGTCTGTAACGATTTTAGATACATATCTATTTTTGCTGTTTTTTTATCAAAAGCACCTATTTCTATAATTTTATCTTTTATAAACCATTCATAAATTTCTCTGGCTTTAGTTTCAAAAAAAGAAGATAATAACATAACAAGCTGTGCCGCAGTAACTATCTCAAATAGCCACTGTCTGTCCCAAAGAATTCCTTGCAAACTTTCTTCATATTCGTATGAGGTAAAATATCCATATCCTTCTGCAAAAGGTTCTATTTTTTCAATTTTTTGTATCTTAAGTTTTTGTTCCGCATCTTCGAGTTGTTTTGAAAACGTTTTTGTGATAGTGAAACAGTATTCATTGATCAACCCCAATTCTTTTTCATATTTTACAAAAGGGTATATACCTTGCGATGCAAATAAATTATACTCAGGATATGGTATATTACTATCGTCAATACATAAGTAAAAATATTCGGCGCTAACTACGCCTTCAAAAAATTTGTTCATAATTTTTCTTTCCGCCTTTTTTTACCTGACTGATAAATAAAACTATTATAACATACAAAACCGACTTTTCAAAGAAAAATCGGTTTTGTTCTTGGCACGCCCGCAGGGACTCGAACCCCGGGCCCATTGCTTAGAAGGCAATTGCTCTGTCCACCTGAGCTACGGGCGCTTCTGCATCGCAAATTATTGTACAGCGGCGCCATACGGATGTCAAGACCCATATAGACGGCGCCCGCCCCTGCCTCTTCGCTAGACCGAACGCGGTCCTGAATGAAACGGCCCTCCCCGGGCAATACTGACGGGGAGGGGAGGGTCGCGGCATGCGAAGCGGATCGGCGCGCGGCGGTTCGCCGCAAACCAAAGTCGAGATATGCGGCGTCAATACATCCAAGTTAAAAGTCCTCCCCGGCGACAAGACGATGGAACTGCTGGGGCGCGCGAAGCAGGGAGACAAGGGCGCGAGGGACGAATTGATCTCGGGCAACCTGCGCCTTGTTTTGAGCGTAATCCAGCGCTTTGCCGGGCGCGGCGAAATGGCCGACGACCTCTTTCAGGTGGGCTGCGTCGGCCTTATCAAGGCCATCGATAATTTTGACACAAGTCAGAACGTGCGGTTTTCGACCTACGCCGTCCCGATGATTGTGGGAGAGATACGCCGCTATCTGCGCGACAACAGCGCCATCCGCGTGTCGCGGTCGGTGCGCGACACGGCCTACAAAGTCCTGCAGGCGCGGGAAAAAATGACGGCGCAGAGCCAGAAGGAGCCGTCCACCGACGAGATCGCAAAACACCTCGGGCTGCCCCGTGAGGACGTGGTCATGGCGCTGGAGGCCATTATGGACCCCGTAAGCCTGTTTGAGCCGGTCTATTCGGACGGCGGGGACGCCATCTGCGTCATGGACCAGGTATCGGACAACAAAAACACCGACGAGGCGTGGCTGGAACGTATTTCCATTAAAGAGGCTATACGCCACCTGGGCGAGCGGGAAAAGCACATCCTCTCGCTGCGGTTTTTCGAGGGCAGGACGCAGATGGAAGTGGCGGCGGAGATCGGCATATCGCAGGCGCAGGTCTCCCGCCTGGAGAAAAACGCGATCAATCAGATGAAAAAATATCTGTAAGCGGGCGGACGCTACATCACGTCCGCCCGCTTTTCCCGCGCCGTCACCGCTATGGCCGCGGCTAATCCGAGAATCATAACCGCGCAGCAGACCGCGGCCTCCGGCAGCTCGAACCGGCCGCGAAAAACAAGGGCGAACAGGATGTTGTCGGCTGAAAACATATTTGTAAGGGCGAGAGCGGCCGCCACCGAGAGCGCGACCCCGGCCGGCACGGCTTTGATCATCACGCTGACGATGTTCGCGCTGAAACGGGCGAGGATGAACACAAGGCAGGCCGCGCCTGTGCAAAGGGCGGCGATCAACCCCGCGAAGATCCATACGTACTGCCCGAAGGTGACGTTATAAAGCCGCATCTCATACGTGGAAAAAACCATAATGCCGGCGTTCCAATATTCCCCCGCCGCCGCGATGAACGGGGCAAAGGATAGGGCGGTGATGACGGCGGACAGGATGAACGCGCTCACGGCCGCCGCGGCAAACTGGATACGGAAAATCTTTCTGCCCACTGCCGACGCGTATTGCAGCAGGTGTATCCCGCGCGTGCGGTCGGTGATCAGCGGCGGCGCGACCAGAACCATCACCGCGGCAAGGGCAAAAACCCCCGTCACCGCCGCGTTTATCGAAAATTCCCACGCGAGATAATGGCTTATCAGGCTGTTGTTGCCCGCCGCGCCGATCCTTTCGGCGGCGCGGACGACAGCCGGGCTCAAATCCCTCCCTTGCATCCAGCTGTCAAGGTCTTCCCGCCAATTGACGCACCGCCGCTCAAGACCAGACAGGCTGCGCCAGCGCATCATCGGCGCGGCGAACCATTCGTCCAGCGTCTTCGCGTCCGCTCCGTTTAAGGCGTTATACATAACAGTTTTATCTTTTTCTTCTTTTTCCGGATCGTCCTGCCCCGTTATCGTAAGGGCGCCGTTTCCCGCCTGCTCCGTTACCACCGGGACGTCGCCTCCTACCCGGATCCAATAGGATTCGTTTGTATACCACTCATAAAATTCCTCAAAATCGGTTATCCCGTATTGAGCGAAAAGGGGCTCTTGGGCGATAATGGCGTTCCCGGCGGCGCTGATCTCCGCGTACTTCGCGGGGAAATCGAAATCGGCCAGCTCTTCCGGCTCCAGCGTTTCGCCGTAGAGCTGAAACATTTCGGCCTGATACGGGCCGTAAACCCCGTGTACCTGCAAACTCTCATAACCGTCCACCTGATCTTTCAAAAACGCGAACCATATCAGCGCGCCGAACACGGCAATGGCGAACAGAACCTTCCAGTTCCACAGTTTTTTCATTTCGCGGGCAAAAATCCTCACACTAAATCCCTCCGTCTGTAAAATGCCGCGGCGGCCAGTCCCGCCGCCGCCAGCGCCGCAAGGCACGCGAGGATGCCGGCGCTCTCAAAATTGGCCCAGGCGATCTCCGGGCCCCCGTCCGTAAACCATTTGCCGCTGTTGGCCCAGAGCATGAGAGGCGTAAGGTTCAGCGCGCCGCGCAATGTCCCGCCCGTCTGAAAAAAGAGCGGCGCCATATATTGCAGTACGCACAGGACGATGGCAGCCCCGCAGGCGATATATCCGCCGCGGAAAAATGTCCCGAGCGCGGTTCCGAACAGGCTGAAAACGGCCGTCAGCCCCGCCGCCGCGACGGTCACAGCTCCCAAAAGCCCCGCCACGGTGAAACTCCGCCAGGTCATGAACGGGATAAGATAGTTGCCGGGCGCGGAATTGAATGAGCTTGACACGTTATCCCCCCACACGGCGGAGAAGTCAAAGCGGGCAAAGAAAACGGCCAGGCCGGACACCAGTATCACGGCAAAAAACAGAAGGCCCGTCAACAGCGACGCCGCCAGTTTCGTCCGCGATACCGTCCGCCCCGTCTTTGACGCGCAGACGAGCTGTTCCGTATTGCGCGCGTTCTCGTAGCCGGTCGAGGTCAGCGCGGCGAACAGGGCGAACAGGCAGCTCTCTCCGGCGACGGCAAACAGCGTCGTACCGAACAGATGGCCGTGCATGATGTATGTCTCCTGCCCGAAATATGCGGACAGCGCGTCGCCGTTTTCCGCCTTCTGGTCAATGACGGGCTGCAGTTTGCCGTACTTTCCGCGTATGTTCCGTTCCGCCCCGTCCCTCATGCCGTACCGGGCGACATAGCCGTCCGCGAGGGCGCCCGCGTCGTATCCCTCAAAGACGTTATACGGCTCGCCTCCGGACATGGCGTCCGGCTTATAGAGGGAGCGCGCGATGAACACATTCAGGGCGGCGCACAGCACGGCAAACCCGATCAGCGCGGGCGAGAACAGGATCTTTTTGATCTCATATCTCAGCAGCATGTCAGGCGACCCCAAGGCAATCGTCCTGCCCGTCGCGGAAGACGGTCAGAAACACATCCTCCAGATTCGGTTCCGCCTGCCGCGCCTCCGCGGGGCAGCCGCTCTCGCAGGCAAAGCGCGTGACCGTCCGCCCGCCCTCCTGCCGCTCGGTCAGCACAAGGCTTCCGGGGGGAACGGCCCCGTCGCTTTCATATATCTTTCCCGCGAGCGTCCGGCAGATGGCGGCGGGCGCGTCGTTGACAAACAGCTTATGGTCCTTGAACATGATCACGCTGTTGGCAATCGTTTCGATGTCGCTGACGATATGGGTGGAGAGAATGACGATGCGGTCTTTGGAGAGCGAGGAGATAAGGTTGCGGAAACGGACGCGCTCTTTGGGGTCAAGCCCCGCCGTCGGCTCGTCGAGTATCAGGATCTTCGGGTCGTTCAGCATGGCCTGCGCGATGCCGACGCGCTGGATCATGCCGCCGGAGAATTTCCGCATCTTTTTGTCCCGCACGTCCGACAGGCCCACCGTCTCAAGCAGTTCGTCCGTCCGCCGTTTCGCCGTATCCCTGCCGAGGCACTTCACCGCCGACATATAGAGCAGAAAGTCGCGGGGCGAATGGTTCTTGTAATATCCGAAGTCCTGCGGCAGATAGCCGAGCAGGTCGCGGTAGGCGGCGTCCAGCCCGGTGATCCCGTCGCCGTTCCAGAGTATTTCGCCCTTAGTCGGGAAGATGAGGGTCGTCAGCATTTTGATAAGCGTTGTTTTGCCCGCGCCGTTGGGGGCGAGCAGGGCGTAGACGCCGCCCGAAAACTCAAGGGTGATGTCCTCCAGCGCGGTGAATTTCCCGTATTTTTTGGTCACGTTGTTAAGCAGCAGCATACTTGTCCGCCTCCGATAACATTTTTGACAGTTGAACCGCGAGAGCCGCCGCGCCGGTCACGGCGATCACGGCCGATATGGCGGCCGGCGTGCCGCCGAGCAGTGTTTCCCACCGCTCTCCGAGCGAGAAGGGAAGCGCGGCGCTGACAAACGCCCACGCCGCCAGAAAGGCCGCGCCGCCCCACTTGCCCCGTAAAAACCGCATAGCCGCCAGGGAGAGCGCGGCGCAGGCAAACAGCGCGGACAGGCATAAGGGGAACAGCGAGATAAACTCGTACCCGTCCTTCGCGCCGGCGGCCGCGACAACAGCCGTGAACGCCGCGCCCGCGACCGAGTAGCACAGCACCCGGAGCGCGGCGATCTGCCGTATCGTATAGCGGCAGGTCTGTTTGAGCTCATACAGCCCGTCCGCGCGTTCCGACGTTTCGGCGAACGCGCTCGTCAGCAGGAAGAGCAGCGGCGCGACGGCCACGGCGGCGGAGTAACGGTACTCGCCGGGGGCGGCGAGGAACAGCGCGGTGACGGCCGCGAGGGTCACGGCGGCGAAAAAAAGGCTGTATCCCGTGTCCCAGAATATATAGCGGAGCCCGATCGCCCGGAGCATTCCGGCGGCGCGCGCCCGGGCCGGCCGCGGTTTCAGCGGGCTTTGGGAGAGGATATAGGCAATGCTGGCGTTCTTTTCCCGTTCATTCATACGCTGAAAACTCCTTTCTGAGGGTGTTGAGCAGGCGGTAATACTTTGTTTTCACGCTGCTTTCCGGGATTTGCATCTGTCCGGCGATCGCCGCGAACGTATGGCCGCCGAAGATGTGCAGCCGGAATATTTTCTGCGTGTCCGGCGGCAGCGCGTTGACAAAGGCGCATACCCGCTCCGCAAAGTCGCGCTTTTCCAGCCGCAGGGTAAAATCCGTTTCGTCGATGGGCTGAACGTCGTCAAGGGAGAGTGTTTCGGGCCGCCGGGCGGCGCGGGAGCGGAAATAATCGACGCTCTTGTCCGTCGCTATTTTGTAGAGCCATGTGCGGAAGCCCGCGCCCTTTTTCGGGTCGTAGCGGCGTATTGTCCGCAGCACGGAGATGAACGCTTCCTGTGTCAGATCGAGCGCCGTTTCACTGTCCGGGGCCTGCCTCCGCATGAAGCGGTATATCTCGTCGTAATAGAGCCGCACCAGCGTGTCGGCGGCGGCGCGGTCGCCGCTTTTCTGGATTTTGCGTATCAGCCGCAGTTCCGTGTCCAACCGCGCCCCTCCTCTCCGGCCTCCGCGTGTATATCCGTAATACGCGGACAAATAGTTTCACATCGGGATACAAACAGTATAGCATACAAAAGACCGCCGGGAGTTTTCCTCTCAGCGGCTTGCGGTGTCCGGCCCGGCGTGTATTTTCGGGGAAACGCCAAATAGGTCTTGTATTTATTGGCGGGTATGGTATAATAGCTACCGTGAAACATGGAGCGCGCGGGTGTAGTTCAATGGTAGAATTCCAGCCCTCCACGCTGGCCGCGTGGGTTCGATTCCCATCACCCGCTCCATGATAAAACCCTGTATCATAAAGGGATACAGGGTTTTTCTGCGTCACTTTTTTACTGCAAATAATTCAGTTTAGAACGCATCATCCACCATTGAACGGTGGAATTTTTGGTGGAACCGGATATAACATCCGTTCCGTCTGGACGGAGGCAATCCGCGTTA
>JAIRUE010000007.1 GCA_031254575.1 Oscillospiraceae bacterium
TCCTTCGTTTCCCCGCACACAGGACATCTCCGCCCAGCCTTTTCTGTTATCTTTTTCATGCTCCCATTTTACCTCAATGCGTCCCTCTTGTCCACTCCCCGCAAAAAACGCCCCTTGACAGGGCGCGCGCCGGTGTGGTATAGCTATCCAAAAGGGGGCGGCCAACTTATGAATATAGGCGCGCAGATGTATACGGTGCGGGAGCGCTGCCAGACGCCGGAGGATTTCGGGCGCAGCATGGAGCGTGTCGCGGCGATGGGATACAAGGCGGTGCAGCTTTCCGCCGGGGGGGATTTCCCGCCGGAGGAGGCGCGCGCCGCCGCCGACAGGCACGGCCTGCGGATCATCCTCACGCATACCGCCCCGCAGAAGATAAAGGACGACACGCAAGCCGTCATAGACGCGCACAAAACTCTGGGCGCGGGGTATGTGGGCATCGGCATGATGCCCGCCGAGTACCGGGACGGCGCGGACGGCGCGAAGCGGTTTATCGCGGACTACACGCCGGCGGCGGAGAAACTCGCGGCGGCCGGGCTGAAGCTGATGTACCACAACCACGCCTTTGAGTTTGAGCGGCGCGGAAGGCTGTCCGTCCTCGAGCGGCTCGCGGAAGGGTTTGACCCGGCGGTCCTGGGCTTCACCCTGGATGTGTACTGGATCGCCTATGCCGGGGGCGACCCGGCGTTCTGGCTGAAAAAGCTGAGCGGGCGGATAGACACCGTACATTTTAAGGATATGAAGATTTCCGGCGGCGAGCAGCGCATGTGTGAAATTCTGGAGGGCAACCTCAACTGGGGCGCGGTGCTGCTGGCGGCGGAGAACGGCGGCGTCAAATGGGCGTTTGTGGAGCAGGACGACTGTTACGGCGGCGATCCTTTTACCTGTCTCGAGACCAGCTACCGCAATCTGACGGCGTTCACGCAGCAGTATTCCCTGATATACTGCCATATGTAAAATGCGTTCTATTATTGCTTACGGGCGGGCTGACCTGTTCCTGCGGGAGACATTGCCGCGGGCGGGGATCAGATTCCGCCCTTATGATTTCGGGGGCAGGCGCTCCGAGAGCTTGAACTTTCCGATCAATCCCTGCAAAATCTCGGACTGCCCGCTGACCTCACGGCTGGAACCGGCGCTGTCGGCGGCGGTTTCGCTGTTTTCGCGCACCGCGCGCCGCACATGTTCGACGGAGGCGTTGATCTGCGCGATGGCTTCGGCCTGGCGGTCGGACGAGGACGCGATCTCCCCGGCCAGCAGCGCGTTTTGTCGGACGCATGAGACGATCTCCTCAAGAGAGGCGGCGGTTTCCCCCGCCAGCCGGTAACCCTGTTTGGCCCTGTCGGCGGATTCGGCGATCAATTCTTCCGACTCCCTGGCGGCATTCTGGCTTTTGGCGGCCAGATTGCGCACCTCTTCCGCCACGACGGAAAAGCCCTTGCCGTGGACGCCGGCGCGGGCCGCCTCAACGGAGGCGTTGAGCGCGAGGATACTGGTTTGGAAAGCGATGTCGTCGATGACCTTGATGACTTTTCTGACGGCGTCCCCCGCCTCGTCGATGCGTCGGACCGCGTCGGTCATCTCGGTCATCTGCGCGCCGCCTTTTTCGGCGAGTTTCCGCATAGACTCCGAAAGCCCCGCGGCTTCGCGCGCCATTTCGGCGTTGTGTCCCGTCTGCCGGGCAATCCCGGCGATCGTGCCGCTCAGCTGCGTGACGGTTTCAGCCTGCTCGCCGGAACGCCGCGCCAGCGCGTCCGCGTCTTCGGCGAGGCGGACGGAACCGTCGGAGACCTGGCCCGAGGCGGCGCGGATGTCACGGAACATACCGTTCAGGCTCCCGACCATCCCGTCCAGCGCCGCGCCGATGGTATCTTTTTGGGAACGCATGGCGATGGGCGCGGCCAGGTCGCCGTTGGCAACGTTCCTGAGCGAGTGGATCTTTGTGCGGAACATGGCCAGCATGTCGCCGACCGAGCGCGAGATGTGGCCGATTTCATCCTTGCGCGTGTTGAGGACCTTCGTCAGTTTATAGGCCTCGTCCTCAAGGAAGATATTGCCTGTCTCGGCAATATCGGAGATGACCCTTGCCAAAAACGCCAGCGCGGCCTTTTTGCGCATTTTTTGCCTTCCCATACAGCAGTCTCCTTTATGGAATCAGAATGAGATCCAGCACTTTGCCCGTTTCGTCGGAGAGGTAGAGCATCTCCCCCGTCTTGACGTTGAAACCCATCCGTATTTTAAGCAGGTCCCCGGGGTCGGCGCTGCCCTTGCCCGCGAGCGCCAGCGTCCCGCCCGGCGCGACGCTGGCGCCGGGAATGGCCCAGCGAAACAGGTTTTCAAGCCTGTCGCTGATATAGAGGCCCTCGGTACGGACCGGTTTATCGGTGAGGTTGACCAATACGCAGCCGTTGCGTTCGGACGAGGCGGCGACCCCGGCGAAAGCCAGAGGCGGCAATTCTTCCCGGGTGAACAGCGCCGCCGTCACCGTGCCGCCCTTCGCGTCGGCGGACGATACGGTAATGTCCGGTTCATAGAGCTTCTTCCCGTTGACCTCCCAGTGGTCAAAGACGGTGAATTTCGGCAGGACGGGCCGCAGCGGGACTGTCTGGATGGAAAAATACCGCGACGACGTTCCCTTTTGCGTGCCGATGACGGCCTCCCCCCCGGTGACGTTCACCGTAAACATGGCGGGCGCGAAATTGAAGCGTTCCTGCAGGCATTTATAAATATACTCGCCGCGCCCCCTGGCGACTTTGACCATATTGGCGTGGTTATCCTTAATAGACCCTCCGCTGACCCAGTGGTCATACTTATGCGCGGCCAGCGCGGCGCCGATCTCGTTCGCCGCTTCCGCGTAGAGGCTTCCGGTCACAGCTTTGACGTTTTCCTCGGTGATGACGTTCGCCGTGAGGTCGCATAAAACCATCGCGAATTTACGCGCCATATCCTCCCGTTTCAAAAGCGCCGCGAGCATCGGGCTGTATTGGCTGTACCCCTCCCTCAGCGTGTCCTCAAACATGGAATACGGATAACGGTCCTCATACAGCCCCAGCGTCCAGTCAAGGTCGTAGACATAATACCGCCAGCGCCCGTCCAGTTCCGGCGGCAGGCCCTCCTCCTGCGGGCCGGTATAGCGCCAGCGCTTCATGTTGTTGTGGGGCCAGTCATGGTTTCCCATAAGTATTTCAAACCCATAATACAACAATAAGTTATCGATATCGATCAGTTTTTCAAACTCGGCAAAGATTTTGTCGTTACGCAGGTCTTTCCAGGAATAGCTGTTGAGATGATCGATGGCCTCCCGCTCGGCTGTGTTGTCGGTGTCGACCCACAGCTCCCCGTTGCCGACGATCTGAAAATCCTTTGTCGGCGCGCCGTAGATGTCCTGCAAATACTGCTCGTTCACATTCACGTTAATCCACGCGAAACCGTAGTATTCCCCGTTGACAAACACCGCCGCCGCCCGCGCGGGCGACGCGGCGCGCAGGCCCGCCTGGCGGGCCAGTTCGCATCCCGCCTCATGCCGCAGCATCCCGAAATTGCGGTCGTTGGCGCCGTTGCGGAGCACGATCTGGTCGTATTCGTCCAGCGGCGAGCCGTATTCGTCGCACACCGTATCGTCAGGGAAAAAGTCGAAATGGAACTTGCCCACCCCCGGCTCATACTCTTTACGCGCAATGAGGCGGAGCGACTTTTGCTGGTTGGCGCGCGACCAGCCGCCGCTGACGCGGACGCCCGCGGCCTGCGCCACCACGCGTTCGCCGCCGGGTGTAAAGGCTTCCACATATACGGGGCGTTCGCCCTCCATCCCCCGCCAGTTGTAGTTGGCCGGTTCGGGCGGGTCGGGCCAGGCGCCGGGGTGTTTCTTCTTCCATTCGTCGCGCAGCCGCCCCTCGACCAGAATGCCGGTGTCGTAGTCATAGAGGTGTGCGGGATCTGTGGAAAGAGAAAATACCAGCGTATCGAAGCGTGTGAAGACGTTCCTGCCGAGGAAGAGCGTGTGCGCCAGCGGACGGGTCACGGTGTCGCCGTATACGGCGACCGCCTTCAGCGTCACGGCGTGCACGTCCTGGGGCACAGGGAAGCGTAAAGAATTTACATATTCTTTACTTTCCCTTGTCGGCTCCGACCCGTCTGTGGTATAATAAATTTCAGCGTCCGGTATCGACGCGATAATGGCGATTTCGACGGCTTTGTCGAAAAAGTGTCCCGTTTCCGAAAGCGTCAGCCGCAGCTTGCCTTCCCCGCTCTCCGGAGCCTCCGCCTGTTCCGGGCCGGAGGGGACGGGATTTTCCGGCAGCAGCGCGGCGGGCAATCCGAGCGTATCGATGGGATACCTGCTGAGCAGAACCGCCGAAGATATAAGCAGGATAAAGACCAGCGCGAAAACGATCCATTTGCGTGCCATGTTTCCCTCGCAATCCGCCGGGCGTTTCCGGCTCATAGTGATCGGCCCGGCCGGCCGTATGGGAGGCTTTGATGGAATACCGCAACGAGCAGAAGTTTTTTATGAGCGCGAATACGGCGCATATCCTCAGGCGCAGGGTTTCCGCCGTAATGCGCCCGGACATTCATTCCGGCGGGGCCTATGTGGTCAACAACCTCTACTTAGACGACCAGTACGACAGTTTCCTCCATGACAAGCTCTCCGGCAGCTTCAGCCGCGTCAAGTACCGCATCCGCTTCTACAACGGCGACCTGTCATTTATCCGCCTGGAACGCAAGCGCAAGGACGGGGACCTGTCGTTTAAGGAATCGGCCGTTATCACGGAGGACGAGTACCGCCTCTTCGCGCGGGGCGATCTGGATTTTGCCGTCTCGTCGCCGCACCCGCTCCTGCAAAAGGTGGCCGTCCTGCACCGCCTGCGGCGTCTGCGGCCCACCGCGGCGTTCTCGTATACCCGCGAGGCGTATATATACGGACCGGGCAATGTCCGCGTCACCTTCGACAGCGCCCTCCGGCCCGACGGGCCGGCGCGCCCGGCGAACAGGGGGGACCCGCCCGGGGCGGGAGGGATGCTGGAGGTCAAGTTCGACCGGTTCCTGCCCGACGTAATCGGGGGATTGCTGCACGGGACGCCGCTGGCACGGACGGAAATGTCAAAGTATTACTGCGCGAGGGAAAGGAAAATATAACATGTGGTCAAAACTGAAGGACCTGTTTCTGATTCCGCAGCAAATGGAGAGCCTCAACGCGGTTCAGGTGCTCATCACACTGCTGGTGGCCGCCGTTTGCGGCGCGGTCATTTTTCTGGTCTACCGCTACTTCAACAAGGGCGTGGTGTACAGCGTCCACTTCAACACGCTCATCCTGATGGTGTGCCTCGTGACGGCGTTTATCATCATCACCATTGGCTCCAACCTCGTCCTCTCCCTCGGCATGGTGGGCGCTTTGAGCATCGTCCGCTTCCGCGCGGCGGTCAAAGACCCGCTGGACGTGGGCTTCCTCTTCTGGGGCGTCGCCGCCGGGCTGACGGCGGGCGCGCGGCTCTATACGGTCGCGCTGCTGGGAACGGCGTTCATCGCGGTGCTGTACATCGCCCTGACGCTGATCCGCTTTGAAAAACGCATCTTTTTGCTGATCGTCCGCTACGCGCCGGAAGCGGAGGAGAGTGTCTCGGCGCTGCTGTCCCCGCTGAAAGCCCAGCTGAAGAACAAGACTCTCTCGCAGGGGCTGTCCGAACTGACCGCCGAGGTCCGTGTCCGGCGCGGCGACGCCTCGTTTATGGAGCCGCTGCGGCAGACGGATGGTGTTGAAAGCGTCACGCTGGTCGAATACACGGGGGACTACGCATAACTCTATAATATAATTATACAGGAACGCCGACAAAAAATCAACGGGCGTCTGCCCGTTGATTTTTAATACACCCCCGTTTTTGTTTTGGGCCGCAAACCCCGGAAAAACGCTTGTTATTTACATATGCGCGTGGTATACTTTACGCAGAGCACAGTAACACAGGTGGTGATTTGTCGAATGCAGACCTACTTTGCGCGGCAGCCTATTTTGGACCAGAATATGCGGCTTTACGGATATGAACTTTTGTACAGGGGCGGGCCTCAGGCCGACAGCTCGGGCATTCTGCTTGACGGCGACCGGGCGACCGCCGCCGTGATCGAGGCTTTTCAGGTGCGCGGCATCGGCAAGCTCACCGGGGGAAAGAGAGCGTTTGTGAATTTCTCCCAACAGCTCCTTCTTGACGGTGTCGCCGCCTACTTTCCGCCGGAAAGCATGGTCATCGAAATACTGGAGAACGTGGAGCCTTCGCGCGGGTTACTGGAGGAGCTGCAACGGTTAAAGTCGCTCGGCTATACGCTGGCGCTCGATGATTTTACATACCGTCCGGCTCTCAACCCGTTGATACAGCTTGCCGACATTGTAAAAATCGACTTCTTGGACAGTTTTTTTTCCATGCGCAACTTTTACGCCACCTGCGCCCATATCAACCTGTCAAAATGTCTTCTGCTGGCTGAAAAGGTAGAGACACAAAGGGTCTACGACAAAGCGCGGGAACTCGGCTGCCAGCTGTTCCAGGGCTATTTCTTCGCGAAGCCCGCCACCATGGCCGAAAAAACCGTCGGTATTATGCGCGTCAACGCCCTCCGCCTTCTGACGGAGGTCAGCCGCAAGGAAATCGATTTTGAACGGATCGCCGAGATCGTCAAGCAGGACATAGGCTTGACTTACAAGATCCTCAAGCTGGTCAACTCGGCCTATTTCGGGGTCACCCTGGAGATCACCGACATCAAGAACGCCGTCGTCTTCCTCGGACACAGGGAGCTGAAAAAGTGGGTATCGTTCATCACGCTGGTCAATATGAGCGACCACAAGCCGCCGGAGCTTATCGAAATGAGTATGGTGCGCGCCCATTTCTGCGAGATGGCGGCGGCGCTGATGAACGCGCCCTCCGGCGAAAGCGACGCGTTTTTCCTCACCGGGCTGTTTTCCCTGCTGGACGTTATGATGGACACGGATATGAGGATACTCCTTGAAGACGTCATGCTGCCCGAGCTCGCGCAGAAAGCCCTGCTGGGGAGCGACGGATATTTGCGGGACACGCTGGACCTCATCATCGCGCTGGAGAGGGGCGACTGGGACGAAGTCCTGAGGCTTTGCGCGCGGCTGGACGTCGGGAGCGGCGACGTGTCGGTTCTGTACGCCGATTCCCTGCAATGGTGTGTCGAGCTGCACCTGGATGAGGAAGTATAACGGTCGATATACGCGGGAGCGCGGCGGGTTGAAACCCGCCGCGCTCCCCTTACATAAATACGGGGGCGGCACGCCATACTAGCGGCAGCAACGCAAAGGAGGCGACGATATGGATAACGCCGCACGCGGAGAGGCGGTTCCTTGCGGCGCGCAAACGGAGGCGGCGCTGAAAAACGCGCTGGAAAAGATCGGGGGGATAGCCGTCAACGGCAAGACGCCGGGTATCATCGAGATCGTTTTCACGCGCTGACGCCTCCGCGCCGCATGTGCTTTTCCTTGGGGATGAAGTATATGTTCCCGCACTCGTCGCGCGTAAAAATAAAGGCGTCCCTGACCGACGCCGCGCCGCGGGCCGCCAGTTCGTTTTTCAGCCACTGTTCGTTCAGCCCCAGCTTTTTGAGCTTCTTTTTCATCACACGGCCGTCGGAGATGAGGATCTGCGGCATCCCCGGTTCCTGCACCTGCGCCGAAGCGACCGCCGGCGTCAGGGGCTTGTGGGCCTCGTAGGGGATGACGCTCATTTGCCCGTTGGTTTCAAAAATAGCGTACCGGAGCTGTGAGAGGTCTGTATACCCCTGCAGGCGCAGCATTTCAAACAGCTCCGCCAGCGTGATGCGGTTGCGGCGCATGGCGCGCTCGTTCAGTTTTCCTTTTTCCACCAGTATAGTCTCCCGCCCCTCGAACACGCGCCACAAAAAGCGCGATTTCATAAACCCGAACGAGAGCAGCAGCTCAAACAACAGCAGCAGCGCGATCGGCACAATGCCGTTGATCAGCGGCTGATCCGGGTCCTGCATGGGGATAGACGCCATTTCCGAGGCGAGGATCGTCACCACCAGCTCGCTGGGCTGCATGTCGCCGATCTGCCGTTTGCCCAGCAGGCGGAAGGCGACGACGACGATGAAATAGAGTATGACGGTATGCCCGACCGAACGCATAAGTTCCATGAAAACGCCCCCTTCGCGCTATTGTGCGCCGGAAGCGGGGCGGTTTATGCGGAGGCGGGTCGTCCCGTCCATACCTCCTTCATCTTTATGGGCAAACAGGCGGTGCGCGCCTACTTTTTCCGCATATTCAGCAAAAAGGATTGTTCAGTATGAGCCGCATTTTTTAACATAAAGCCTGCCTCTTCACACAGCTCGCGAATAGAATCAGACGACTGGTGAAACAACAGATTTGACAGCTTCGCCAAACTGTGATATATTGGACGGCAGCCCCATCCCCCGGCGGGACGGGCCATTTCCGGACGAGGTGATTGACGTTGGCGACAGCCAAGAAAAAGGCCGAAGGGCTCGTATACAAGGGGCATCCCCTGCGCCGCAAGGATACGCTGGTATATTACGGCAGCATGGCGGAAAAATATATCGTCATGCTCCAGATCCTCGACACGGCGGACAGGGACGGCGTGGCGGTGCCGACGCGCGTGTCGCTGCAACTGCAGCTGACCGACCCGGACCTCAAGAGCCGCGACCGTGTGGTGAAGAAAAGCGAGAAAAACGGCCTTTATTCGGCGCTCGACGTGGGCGCCGTCTGGCTTGACCGCGCGCTGAACGGCAAGTAGGAGCCGGCGGGTACAATAAACCGCAGTTTATGCGGCGAGAGCGAAAACGCGGCGCGGCGCGCGCGGACCGTCTCGCCGTCATAATTTACCCAAAAGGGCGCCGGAGCCTCGACGGTCATCGACCGGCCCGGCATATGCCGTATATATTTGGACAGTTCCTTATATTTTCCGTCGGCGTAAGCGCCGACGATGCGCGTGATCGTCAGCCGGGACACGCCCCTGACCAGCAAAAACTCCAGCTGCCCGTCCGTCGGGTCGGCGTCGGGGCAGGCTTTGAACCCGCCGCCGTAAGCCTGGCCGTTGCAGCAGGTCAGCATCGTAAAGTCTTCCTGCCACGAGAACCGGTCCGGCGGCGTTCCTTTGTCCACGGTCACCGTATACGGGCGTTTCACGCCCCGGAGGAGGGTCGCGGCGAGGGAGATGTTATAGGGCGCCTTGCTCCCCCAGCGCCGCATCCGTTTATACCGCTCCACGCCCGCCGCCACGTCCGCGTCCACCCCCACGGAGCAGATATTGACGGCGTGGATAGGAGGGGAATCATCCAGCCTGACCTCTATCATATCGACAGGCAGTTCACAGCCGCTGATGACTGCCTCTATATCCGTAAACGCGTCTTTTCCGCCGAGACAGCGGGTAAAATCGTTGCCGGTGCCGCCGGGAAGCTGCGTAAGCGTCACATTGCCGTATCCGGCGGCTCCCCGGACCGCCTCGTTGAGCGTTCCGTCGCCGCCCAGGGCATAAACCCGGACCTCCCCGCCCTTTCGCGCCTCCCGGGAGACGATCTCAACGGCGTCGCCCGCGCGCCCGGTCACTTCCACCGCGTATTTCAGCCCCATGCGCGCGCAAATCTCCCCGGCTTCCGCCGCCAGGGCGGACGCGCCGTGGGCCGTGGGATTGACGACGAAAAGGTGCTTTATCATTCGCCCTTCTCCTGCTATAATAATAAAATGATTATACCACATCGGGCGCAAAGGCGCAAATTATTTCACCTTCCGCGCTCAACAGACAGGTGTGAGACCGCTCCATGCGTATCTTTGACGGCGGCAGCGACGCGGACCTCCGTGAAGCGGCGCTCCTGCTCCGCGACGGCGGCGTTGTAGCCATTCCCACCGAGACGGTATACGGTCTGGCGGCGGACGCGTCCAATCCCTCCGCCGTCGCGCGGGTCTTCGCCGTCAAGGGGCGTCCGGACGACAAGCCGCTTCCCCTCCTTGTGGCGGACGCAGCGGACGCCGCCCGCCTGTGCGGCGGCTCTATGCCGCCCGCCGCCTGTGAGCTGGCGGAGCGCTTCTGGCCGGGGCCGCTGACGCTGGTACTGCCCGTTTCGGGACAGAACGGCCCCCCGTCGGTGGCGGTACGCTGTCCCGCCCATCCCGCGTCTCTGGCGATCCTGCGGCACGCGGGCGTCCCGCTGGCGCTCACGTCAGCCAACCGCTCGGGCGAACCGCCCCCCGCGACGGCCTCGGATGTGACACTGTCCGGCCTCGCCGGCATTGTGGACGGCGGGCCGTGCGCCGTCGGCAGGGCTTCCGCCATCCTCGACCTTACCCGCGACCCTCCCGAAATTTTACGGCACGGAGCGCCCGTATTCGGCGTCACCGGCCCCAGCGGGGCGGGCAAGTCCGCCGTGCTGTCCCAGCTTGGGGAACTGGGCGCGGCGGTCATCCGCGCCGACGGGGTTTACCACGCGCTGTTACAGTCCCATGAACCCATGCTTCGGGAACTGCGGGAACGGTTCCCTCAGGCTTTCCCCCGTTCCGGCCTGACCTTTGACCGCGCCGCGATGCGCGGTATCGCGTTCGGCGACCCGGCCGCGCTCACCGCCCTCAACCGTATCACACACACCTATGTCATCGCGGAAATACGGCGCGAACTGGCGCGCGTCTTCCTCAACGACAGAGAGACCCCGGCGGCGATCGAGGCTATCGCCCTGATCGGGAGCGGGCTGGACGCGTTGTGTTCTGTAAAAATTGCCGTGACCGCGCCCTTTGAGACCTGCCTGCGGCGCGTTATGTCGAGGGACGGCCTGTCGCGGGAGGATGCCGCGGCGCGGTTACAAAACCAGAAACCGAACGAATATTATATATCAAATTGTAATATCTTACTCGAAAACAACGGAACGGAGCGGGAATTGGTCGAAAAAACCGATGCGATATGGAAAATCTATGGTAAAGGGGATACGGCATGAGCAAGCGTGACATCCTTCTCCGCAAACCCGCCCCGGCGTACGGGCGGCTGCGGGAGGGGGCGTGGGAACGGGCCGAGGCCTTCGCGGAGGAGTATAAAGCATTTCTTGACGCGGGCAAAACCGAACGGAACTGTGTGAGGGAAGCGGTTCTCCAGGCGGAAAAACGCGGGTATGCCCGCCTTGCGCCCGGAACGGCGCAAACGCATTTTTATGCGGAGAGGCACGGCAAGGCGCTGATACTGGTCAGGACCGGGACCAAACCGGCGGCGGCCGGCCTGCGTATTGTCGCCGCGCATATCGACTCGCCGCGCATTGACCTCAAGCCATACCCCCTCTATGAAAAGGACGGTTTCGCCCTGTTCAAGACGCATTATTACGGCGGCATCAAGAAATACCACTGGCTGACGGCCCCGCTGGAACTGCGCGGCGTCGTTTATCTCCGTGACGGCACGGCGGTCAGTATCGCCCCCGCCGAAAACGAGCCTGTCCTCTTTATCAGCGACGTGCTGCCGCATTTAGGCAAAGAGCAGGAGAAGAAAGCCGTCTCCGAGGCGTTTCCCGGCGAAAGCCTCAACGTGACGGTGGGGACTGTCCCCGACCGGGAAGAGGCGGGCGGTCCCGCTCCGGGAGACGAGCGCATAAAACTGGCTGTGCTGTCGCTCCTCAACCGGCGGTACGGCATGACCGAACATGACTTTCAGTCGGCGGAGCTGTGCCTTGTCCCGGCGGGCCGCGCCCGCGACGCGGGGCTGGACGCCTCGATGATCGCCGCGTACGGCCAGGACGACCGCTCCTGCGCTTACGCCGCGATGCGCGCGCTGTTTGACGCGCCGGAACCGGAATATACCGGCGTCTGTATTCTCGCCGACAAGGAAGAGATCGGTTCCGAAGGCGTCACCGGGATGCAAAGCGCGTTCTTCGACACGGTTCTGGAGGGCGTCTGCCTCTCCCAGGGCGGGACGCTGCGCGAATGTTATCAGAACAGCTTCTGTTTTTCCGGCGACGTGACCAACGCCTTCGACCCCAATTTCCCCGATGTGAGCGACCCGCAGAACAACGCGCGGCTGGGCTACGGCCCCTGTGTAATGAAAGCTACCGGCAGAGGGGGTAAAAGCGGCTCGTCGGACGCGTCGGCGGAAACTATGTCGCGCACGCGCCGCCTCCTGGACGGCGCGGACGTATGCTGGCAGATGGGCGAGCTGGGCAAGGTCGACGCGGGCGGCGGCGGTACGGTGGCCAAATACCTCGCTATGCGCAACATCGAGGTGGTGGACGTAGGCGTGCCGGTTTTGAACATGCACGCGCCGACGGAGGTCACCGCGAAGATCGACTGCTTTGAAACGTACAGGGCGTTTGCGGCGTTATATAACGATAGATAGTTTTGGGCGCAATCATTACGGGCGGCTTTTCAAGGCCGCCCGTCTGTTCTGTGATTCCACTTTGTTACAGCGCCGCCTGCCTCGCCGCGTCCGTCCACGCGTCAAACCCCTGCATGGCGGCTTCGTATGTAAGCTGTGAGAGCTCCGGCAATACGCCGCCCACCTCGTTCTGCACGTTGACAAAGGCCTCCCTGACCGCGCTGCGGAACGCCTCGGTCACCACAGGCTGCCGGCTGAGGGTATCCGGCCCGGCAATGTCCTCCGCCGTGTCGAGGATACGGCGGCTGGTCTGCGCGGGGCTGAAATACTCGACCGCGTTGGCGACGACCTGCCGTTCCTGCGGGGTAATCTCGATCATCGTCGTCTCGGGACGGAGCGACGGATCCAGCTGCACGGCCTTATTGCCGTACATCAGCATATACCAGTGGTTGCCTTTTGCGTACTGTTCCTTGATAATGCGCTCGGCCATACGGCGGAGCATCTGCGCCTGCATACTGACGGTTTTGACGGCGTTGTCCCGCTGCATGGCGGAACGGTTGGCCCGGCCCGGGCTGATTTCCACCGTGTCTACCGGCTTTCCGTGTTCCGGCGCGGCGGCGGCCTGCAGCAGATGCGGTTCCCTCGGTTGCAGCTGCTGTGCCGCTTGCGCGGCGCTGACTCCTACTGGCACGATGTTCATTTCGGTTCCCTCCGTTTCATCGGCACATCCTCAGATTATACATCGTCATTTCGACATAAAACTTTAGTACAATTTTTGCCTGTTTCGTCTGTTATGTGGAGAGTTTCCTGATTTCAGCCCGCTTTATTTTTCCGCTCACCGTCTTGGGCAGCTCCTCGGTAAACTCGACAATACGCGGATATTTATACGGCGCCGTGACACGCTTGACATGCTCCTGCAACTCTTTTGCCAGCGTATCGGACGGCGGAAACCCCTTTTTCAGCACGACCGTGGCCTTGACCACCTGCCCGCGCACCGGGTCCGGCGCGGCGGTGACGGCACATTCCAGCACGGCTTGATGCTGTATCAGCGCGCTCTCGACCTCAAACGGGCCGATGCGGTATCCGGAACATTTGATCACGTCGTCGTTGCGCCCGACAAACCAGTAATAGCCGTCGCCGTCGCGCCACGCCACATCGCCGGTGTAATAGCAGCCGTTGCGGAAAGTGCGGGCGTTGGCCTCGTCGTCATAGAGGTACTCTTTGAACAGGCCGTTCGGATTCTGAAGGCCGCGGACGACGATCTCGCCCTCCTCGCCCGCCTCGCAGGAGACGCCGCTTTCATCCACAATGTCAATGTCATACAGCGGCGAGGGCTTACCCATGCTGCCCGGGCGCGGCTCAAACCACGGAAACGAGGCCACCAGAACGCTCGATTCGCTCTGCCCGAACCCCTCGGCCAGCTTCTTTCCGGTGATCTGGAGCATCCTCTCAAAAACCTCCGGATTGAGCGGTTCCCCCGCGTTACAGTATCGTTCGACGGAGGAAAGGTCATAAGAGGCAATGTCCTCCTGCAGCATAAAGCGGTACATCGTCGGCGGCGCGCAGAAAGTCGTCAGCTTGTAGTCCTGCACCTTTTGCAGCAGGTTTTTGGGGACAAACTTATCCATGTCATAGGCAAAGATGCACGCGCCGCAGAGCCACTGGCCGTATATTTTGCCCCAGCCGAACTTAGCCCAGCCGCTGTCGGATACCGACATGTGCAGCGTGTTTTCCCGCACGCACTGCCAATACTTTGCCGTGACGATCTGCCCCAGCGGGTGAACAAAGTCGTGCCTGACCATCTTGGGCATCCCGGTCGTGCCGGAGGAAAAGTAGACCAGCATGGTATCCTCATTATTTGTCGCCACCCGCTCAAGGGTGGCGGGATACCGCCCGATGTCAAACGATTGAAGGCCCTCCACCGTCAGCACCATCTTAATGCCCGCCGCCTCCACGCGGTATTCTATATCCTTTTGCGTCAGCTGTGTGGAACCGGGAACGAGCACCGCCCCCAATTTGTGCAGCGCGGCGGCGCAGACCCAGTATTCCCAGCGGCGGCGCAGGATCAGCAATACGGGATCGCCTCTGCCGATCCCCTTGGCGGCAAACCAGTTGGCCGCCTGATTGGAGAGCCTTGACATCTCCGCAAACGTGACCGTCTTTTCGCCGCCCCGGTCGTCGCACCACACCAGCGCCTTTTTATCCGGTTCCAGCTCCGCCCACGCGTCTACCACATCATAGCCGAAGTTGAAGCGTTCGGGCACACAGAGCCTATAATTTTTCACAAAATCCTCGTATGAGTCAAACTCGGTACGGGGCAAAAAGCGTTCCAGCAAACCCATAATCTCTCTCCCCTACGGCGTAATAACGGTCAAAAACCGCGCCCTGCCGCCGACTGCCCGCTGGCTGTGCGGGCGGGCGGGGTTAAAATATACGCTGTCGCCCTCCCCGAGCCGGATGACCTTGCCGTCGAAAACCAGCTCCATCTCCCCCTCAAGGCAGAGATTGAACTCCTGCCCGCCGTGATTCACCGGCGCGGCGTCCCTGCCCCCCGGCTCGACCGTGACCAGCAGCGGCTCCATCACGCGGTTTTTATAGGTATACGCGAGCGACTGAAAGCTGTAGCCGGGATAGCGGTCGATCATCCGGCCGTGGCCCCGCTTTACAAGACAATAAGAGTCCAAATGCGGCGCCCGCCCGCTCAGCAGCTCGTTGAGGTCCACCCCCAGCACCGCCGCCAGGCGGAACAGCACGTTGATCGGGATGTCCTCCCCCTCCGTCTCATAGCGGATATAATCCTCTTCGCCGATATTCAGCTTATGCGCGACCTCTTCCGCCGAGAAACCGCATATTTCGCGCGATTCGCGTATTCTGGCTGTCATTTGCCGTATCTCATCCATCTTTCATACTGCCCCTTGTCAAAATCTTGATAGTATGTTACCATGAATACAGCATTATGTAAAGGGGTCTTTACTGTGGGGATTCTCCGCGACGCCTCCTTAGCGGAGGCCGGGCGGCGCAAGATCGGCTGGGCGCGGGCCTATATGCCCGTCCTGAACGCCGTCGGCGAGGATTTTTGCACGCGCAGGCCTTTCAAAGGCGTAAAAATTACGACGAGCGTACACCTCGAAGCCAAGACCGCCTGCCTCGCCCTGACGCTCGCGCGGGGCGGCGCGGAAGTCCACGCCACCGGCTGCAACCCGCTCTCCACACAGGACGACGTGGCGGCGGGGCTGGCCGCCGAGGGCGTGAACGTATACGCCGTCCACGGCTGTTCGGCGCCGGAATACGCCGAACACCTCACGGCGGCGCTTTCATGCGGGCCGCATCTGATTTTGGACGACGGGGGCGATCTGACCGAATTGCTGCACGGCGCGGCGCGGGATTATGCCCAAAACCTCGCCGGCGCGACCGAGGAGACGACCACCGGCGTCCGCCGCCTGCACGCCCGCCATAACGCCGGATCGCTGGCGTTTCCGGTCATGGCGGTCAACGACGCCGATATGAAGCACCTTTTTGACAACCGCTACGGCACCGGCCAGTCTACATGGGACGCGCTGATGCATACCACCAATCTCCAGGTGAGCGGCAAGGCCGTCGTCGTCGCGGGCTACGGCTGGTGCGGGCGCGGCGTCGCGGCGCGGGCCGCCGGACTGGGCGCGCGCGTCATTGTCACAGAGATCGATCCCGTCAAGGCCATCGAAGCCGTCAACGACGGCTGCGCCGTAATGACGATGGACGAGGCCGCGCCTTTGGGCGACTTCTTCATCACCGTCACCGGCTGCAGCGGGGTTGTCACCGAACGGCACTTTGCCCGCATGAAGGACGGCGTTATTCTGGCCAACGCCGGGCACTTCGACGTTGAAGTGGACGTAAAATGGCTGCGGGACAACGCCGTCGAGGCCATACCCCGGCGGGACGGCATTATGGCGTATAAACAGGCCGACGGACGTTTCCTGAATGTCATCGCCGAGGGGCGTCTGTGCAATCTCGCCGCCGGAAACGGCCATCCGGTGGAAATCATGGATATGAGCTTTTCGGTTCAGGCGCTGGCGCTGGAGCATATGCTGAAACACGGCCCCGGGCTTGCGCCGGGCGTTTATCCCGTGCCGCGTGAAATTGACGCGCGGGTGTCGGAACTGAAACTGCTCTCTATGGGTATGACGATCGACAAACTGACGGAAGCACAAATGAAATACATGGAGGCGCTGTAAGCATGAAACTCTTCACATCCGAATCGGTCACAGAGGGGCATCCGGACAAGGTCTGCGACCAGATTTCCGACGCGGTGCTCGACGCCATCCTCGAAAACGACCCCATGGCGCGCGTCGCGTGCGAAACCATCGTCACGACCGGCATGGCGCTGGTGATGGGCGAGATCTCGACGCAGCATTACGTGGACATTCCCGGTATCGTCCGCAAAACGATCGAGTGCATCGGATACGACGACCCCGCGCATGGGTTTGACGCGCGTTCCTGCGCCGTATTGACCTCCATTGACGAGCAAAGCCCCGACATCGCGCTGGGCGTTGACCGTTCGATGGAATACAAGGTGTCCGGAACCGGACGCGGCGATACGGACGCGGACCTCATCGGCGCGGGCGATCAGGGCATGATGTTCGGCTACGCCTGCGACGAAACGCCGGAACTGATGCCCGCCGCCATTACTTACGCCCACGCGCTGACCAAAGAGCTCGCGGCGGCGCGCTGCGACGGCAGCCTGCCCTATCTGCGCCCCGACGGCAAGGCGCAGGTCACCGTGCAGTACGGGGAAGACGGCGGGGTGGAGCGCATACAGGCCATTGTCGTTTCCAGCCAGCACAGCGCGGAGGTGGGTATTGAAAAACTGCGCGGGGAAATCCGGGAGCGCGTGGTCGAGAAAGCCATCCCGAAAGGGCTTATGGACAACGGCACGCTCTTTTTCATCAACCCGACCGGGCGTTTCGTGGTCGGCGGCCCGCAGGGCGACTCCGGACTGACCGGGCGCAAGATCATTGTAGACACATACGGCGGTTACGCCCGCCACGGCGGCGGTTCCTTTTCGGGCAAAGACCCCACCAAGGTCGACCGCAGCGCCGCCTACATGGCGCGGTACGCCGCGAAAAACCTCGTGGCGGCGG
>JAIRUE010000035.1 GCA_031254575.1 Oscillospiraceae bacterium
GACGGTATCAACTTCCAATGTTTCCTCTTTCCCCGGTACGGGGACGGGGCTGCGGCGGCCGGAGGCGTCCGGCTCCCCAAGCTCCATGATCTGGAGGCGGACCGCTTTTACCTTTCCTCCCCCGCCGGTGATTTCAATGGGATTGGTGAGGTTTTTGAAGACGACGCCCTCTTCCTCCGCTTCGGTGATTTCCGCCGCCTCCGCCGGCATTTCGTTTCTTGTCCGGCGGTAGATATTGTACACCGCTTCCGCGCCCAGGCGCACGGCGGTACGGCAGGCGTCCATCGCGGTATTGCCGCCGCCCACGACGGCGATCCTGCGCCCCGTAAAGACGGGGCGGTTCATCGCGACGTCCCGCAAAAAGTCGATGCCGCCCAATACGCCGTTCAAGTTCTCGCCGGGACAGCCCAGCGTCACGCTCGACCACGCGCCGACGGCGACTATGACGGTGTCATAGGTCTTGCGCAGGTATTCCAGCGTAATGTCACGCCCGATCTTCACATTGTTGCAAAACTCCACGCCCGTCTCCCCGATAGCGTCGATCTCCTCCTGCAATACGCTTTTCGGCAGCCGGTATTCCGGGATGCCATACCGCAGCATGCCGCCCATATGCGGCATGGCGTCATATACCGTCACCCCGTAGCCTTTCGCCCGCAGGCAAACCGCCGCCGTCAGCCCGCCCGGGCCCCCGCCGATCACGGCAATCCTTTTGCCGGTGGGAGGCGCCGCCTGGGTAACATGGGCCTCGCCCCGCGCCAGAGCCAGATCCCCCGCAAACCGTTTCAGCGCCGCGATGGAAATCGGCTCCTCCACCAATTCGCGGCGGCAGGCCTCCTCGCAGGGGTGCGGGCAGACCCGTCCAATGGAAGCGGGAAGAGGTATTTTTTCCAAAATCAGCTTATAGGCTTCCTCATATTCGCCGTTGGCGATCAACCCGGCATACCCCTGACAGTCTGTCTGCGCCGGGCACGCGAGGACGCACGGCGGGCGGCAGTCGCCGGTGTGGTCGCTGAGCAGCAGTTCGAGCGCCGCTCTGCGGTTTTCCCGGACGCGTTTGGTATTTGTACTGACGACCAGCCCGTCGGCGGCAAGGGTGGAACAGGCGCGCAGCAGGCGCGGATTCCCCTCGGCCTCCACCACGCAAAGCCCGCAGGAGCCGTATATCTCCACCCTGTCGTCATGGCAGAGGGTGGGGATGTCTATGCCGTTTTCACGGGCAATGTCCAAAATACTCTGCCCCTCGAAACCCGTGACTTCGCGGCCGTCTATGTTCAGGCTGATCCGCCCCATCCTCAGTCCACCTCCACGGCGCCGAATCTGCAAACCTCGGCGCATTTGCCACATTGAACGCACTTTTCCCGCTCGACCCGGTGCGGTTTCTTCACCTCGCCCGCGATAGCGCCGGAGGGGCACTTCTTCGCGCACAGGGTGCAACCGGTACATTTCGCGCCGTCAATGCTGTATGTCAGCAGCGGCTTGCACTGACGCGCCGTACATTTTTTATGGGTTATATGGTCCTCATACTCGTTTTTGAAGTAGCGGAGCGTGGTCAAAACCGGATTCGGGGCCGTCTGCCCAAGCGCGCACAGAGAACCGTCCTTGATCTGCTCCGCGAGGCCGCTCAGCAGTTCAATATCCCCCTCGCGCCCGTCCCCGGCGCAGATGCGCTCCAGGATCTCCAGCATCCTGCGGTTGCCGACGCGGCAGTGGGCACACTTTCCGCAGCTCTCCTTGCAGGTGAAGTCCAGAAAAAACCGGGCCATGTCCACCATACAGGTGCTCCCGTCCATCACCACCATGCCGCCGGAGCCCATGATCGCGCCGGTGGCGGCCAGCGTGCGGTAGTCGATCATCGTGTCGGCCAGCTCCGCCGGGATACACCCGCCGGAGGGACCGCCCATCTGAACGGCTTTGAACGCCTTCCCGTCTTTGATGCCCCCGCCCACGCCGTACACCACGTCGCGGATGGTCCTGCCCATCGGGACTTCGCAGAGGCCGCCGTTTTTGATCTTGCCCGTCAGCGCGAACACCTTTGTCCCCTTGGAATTCTCCGTCCCCATCGCGCTGAAAGCCGCGCCGCCGTTGCGTATGATCCACGGCACATTCGCGTATGTCTCCACGTTGTTGATATTGCTGGGTTTTTTCAGGTAACCCTTTTGGGCGGGAAAGGGCGGCTTCAGGCGGGGCATACCCCGTTCCCCCTCCAGCGAGGCGATCAGGGCCGTCTCCTCGCCGCACACGAACGCGCCCGCGCCCGCTTTGATCCGTATGTCAAAGCAAAAACCGGTCCCGAATATGTTTTTGCCCAGCAGTCCTTTCTCCCGCGCCTGCCGGAGCGCGATGTCCAGCCGTATGATCGCCAGCGGGTACTCGGCGCGCACGTATACGAACCCCTCGTCCGAACCGATGGCGTAGGCGGCGATCATCATGCCCTCTATCACCGCGTGAGGATCGCCCTCAATGACAGCGCGGTCCATAAACGCGCCGGGGTCGCCCTCGTCCGCGTTGCAGATGACGTATTTCTTATCGCCCTTTGAGCCGCGCGCCGCGTTCCACTTGAACCATGTGGGAAATCCCGCGCCGCCGCGCCCGCCGAGGCCGGAGGCTTTGATTTCCTCAATCACCCGCTCCGGCGTAAGCTCCGTTATACACTTCTCAGCCGCCGCGTAGCCCTCGCGCGCTATGTATTCGCCTATATTTTCGGGGTCGATCACGCCGCAGTTGCGCAGGGCGACGCGGACCTGCGCGTTGAGGTTGTCCAAATCCTCCTGCCGTATGGCGTACCGTTCCGCCCCGTTCTCCTCGCCGCGGATATATTTGCCGATTTCCCCGGCGGCTTCGGCGTCCACTCTGACAAACGTCTTATCCCCAACATTTACGATGGGTTCCAGCCAGCACATCCCGATACAGCCCGTCACCGCCGGCTTCACGCCGTCCCGCTCCAGCCGCTCAAAGACCTCTCCGGCCCCGGCGGCAATGCCGCAGCTGCCCTTTCCGACTGTCACTCTCATCAGACAGCCTCCCCCCGCTCGATTTCCTTCAATATCCTGACCGCGCTGTCTTTCGTCAGCCCCCCGTAGGTTTTCCCCCCGCTCATCATCACCGGCGACAGGCTGCAGCAGCCCAGGCACGCCACATTGTTATAGGTGAACAGGCCGTTTTCGGTCATTTCGCCCTCGTCCACACCCAGATACTCCCGGACAGCCTCCTCGATCCCCGCCGAGCCGTTGACATGGCACGCGGTCCCCTGGCAGAGCAGGATCAAATGTTTTCCCGCCGGTTTGGTGCGGAACTGCGTATAAAACGTGACAACACCCATGATTTTGGCGGGCTTTACGCCGATCCGCCGGGCTATGTTTATCAGAAGGTCGGCGGGAAGCCACCCGTACAGTTCCTGCGCCTTTTGCAGCAGGGAAATCAGGCCGCCCTCCGCGCCCCCGTACTCCGCCAGATACGGCTCTAACAGCGCCGTGTCCACCGAAAGCGCGCTCTCCGCGCAATTGCATCCCATACCGGTAAACCCCTCTCCGTCTCCCCGCCTCAACAGGTTTTTTTCCATACTACACCATGCGCCGGGGGAAGTCAAGACCGCGCGCCGCGCGGTACGGCCCGCGGTCTGTCCCCGCACAGTAAGGTTATCGTTCCGGTTCCGCTCCCGGGGGAGTGGAACAATTTTCTACTTAGTGAAAACCCCGCAAATTGTTTCTCCCGCGCCGGAGTATTTTTTCCCCGCGATGTCGTCATAGAACTCCGACAGGCTGAATCCAACAGGCCGAACTTCCGCCATCAGTGATTCCCTGGTAAAAAAACGGGTCCGCGTCAGGAAACAATCCACGTTCTCATGAGTTACCACAATATACTGCTCCAGCTCCGTTTTGTCCCCGTCGCCGTATTGATAAACCGCCTCTAAAAGGAGATGGGGCTTTTCACTGAAGAAACCGCCGTTATCATAATATTGCCATGTGCGGTTTTCCCTTTGGCGCCTTACCGGGGTCATAGCGTCAAACTGCTCGGTGTAGTCGATTGTCAGATAGTTTTGGTAATGATATTCGATACCGCAGCCGTTAAGCGCCGTTTGCTCCTTTGCATACCTGACGGAGTGTTTTGAAAAATCCACCCCGGTAACGGAATACCCTTCTTTCGCAAACCGCTCGGCGTATATTCCGGGGCCGCAGCCTAAGTCGAGCAGTTTAGCAAATTGCGGCGGCGGGGCAAGTTCGGCGATCCATTGAGCGGACTTGAACACAAATTGATGATTACCCGTCGCCCCGTCACTGTCGGGGTCAAGATGTGATTCAAGCATACGCTTTGAAATATGTTCGTCTTCCCACAAAGCGCGGTACAACCCGGCCGTGCCGGAAGCGTCAAGTACCGGCCTATTCGTTAAAGCCATAAGTTTCGCGTACATACATGATCCTCCGTTTTTTGTAATAGTTTGTGACAGCATGAACAAAATAAACAGCCGCGGGGCGTCACCCCGCAGCCTTTAACAAACGAACCGTTTATTCAAGCGGAATGACAAATAAACATAACTCTGCACAATCGGAACAAGCCGTTGAAAGCGACTTTCATTCCCATGTTCAATTATGTCTATCCGTCTTTTCCGCGCTTCACTCACATTGCCGATCGTACAATATCAAGTGTTGCCGAATGGCATCCGCTCCTTTACTTCACGCTGTCACACCATGAGTAAACAAAGACAGTAAAAATAATTGCAACCATTCCGGCAACTATACAACTGACTCCTATTACAATTTTTTCTTTTCCATAATCTTTCGCCTCTATTTATTAGACGGAAAAGGAGCGTGGCCTTTGGGCGGCGCGCCCTCACGCTCCCAGCTTTTCCAAGGCTATGCGCGTCCTTTTCAGCGTTTCCTCTTTGCCGAGCAGGACGCATAGCTCTATCCCGCCGCCCGGCGTAAAGGCCTTGCCGGAGACAGCGACCCGCAGGGGGTAGAGGATCAGCCCGTTTTTGACATTCAGCCGCTCTATCAGCGCGAACAGGCTCTCATGTATGGCCTCCTGCCGCCAGTCATCCAATTTTTCAAGCACGGGCAGAATCTCCGACAGCGCCTTTTTGGCGTTTTCAAGGTCTGTTTTCATCTTTTTACTGACAAACAGCTCCGGCGGGTAATCGGGCAGGGCATCGACAAAATCCAGCAGCTCCGGTATATCCGAGAGCAGTTCGCAGCGTTCCTGAAGAAGCCCCGCGGCATACGCCGTGTCTATCTCCCTCCGGACGCCTTTCAGGATATGGGGGAGCGCGGCGGCGTGAAACTCCTCCGGGCTCATGGCGCGGAGATAGCGGCCGTTGAGCCAGCGGAGCTTTTGGGGGTCAAAAATGGCGGGAGACCTGGATATGCCTTTTACCTCAAAGGCCCCGGCAAGCTCCTGAAGGGTGAATTTTTCCTCCTCGCCTCCCGGGTGCCAGCCCAGCAGGGCAATATAATTCAAGATGGCTTCGGTGAGGTAGCCTTTTTCCAGAAAATCGCTGAAATACGCGTCGCCGTCCCGTTTGCTCAGCTTATGCGCGGCGTCCCGCATAATGGGCGGGCAGTGGATATACGCGGGCTGATTCCAGCCGAATCCCTCGTAGAGCAGGCAGTATTTGGGGGTGGAGGAGAGGAATTCGCTACCGCGTATGATGTGGGTTATCCCCATCAAATGGTCGTCTACGACGTTGGCGAAATTATAGGTCGGCATCCCGTCGCTCTTGAACAGCACCTGGTCGTCCAGCGTCGTGTTCCCCACTTCGATCCGGCCGTAAACGAGGTCGTCAAACGCCGTCGTCCCGCCGGGCGGTATCTTCTGGCGGATCACAAAGGGATGCCCCGCGTCCAGCTTTTCCGCGATCTCCTCCTCCGAAAGGCGGGAGCAGCGCCCGTCATACTTGTGGGGAACGCGGGCGGCCTCATGGACGCGCCGCTGTTCCTCCAGCGTTTCCTTATCGCAGAAGCAGCGGTAGGCGTGCCCGCGTTCCATCAGCAGCGCGATATAGGCGTTATAAATCTCCCGGCGTTCGCTCTGGATATACGGGCCCGCGGGACCGCCGGCGTCCGGGCCTTCGTCGTACGTCAGCCCGGTCGTTCTGAGGGTGTCGTAGATCAGTTCGGCCGCGCCCTCGACGAAACGCTCCTGATCGGTGTCCTCAATGCGCAGGAGGAAGCGGCCCCCGGCCTTTCTGGCGAACAGGAAGGCGTAGAGCGCCGTCCTGAGCCCTCCGAGGTGCATATACCCGGTGGGGCTGGGCGCGAACCGCGTGCGGACCCCGCCGCCCGGGATTTTGGATTCCATTTCCGCGTAATATTCGGACGTATATTTCATGGTTTCCATGGTTTTTCTCCTTTGCAGCAATGACGGCATTATATCACGGCCTGTCCGGGCGGCGCAACCATTTTTTTCATTTCGGTAAAAACGCAACAAACAAACCCTGGAACAAAGCAAAAACCCCGCCCGGCGGCGTGGTTTTTGCCCGTTTTGGAAAAACTTTGTTTCATGTGAAACAATTGGTTTACATAAACTAATCCATTGTCACCCGCAGCGTTCCGCCCCGGCAGACGCTTCTGCGGCACACCCGGCCGTCTCCGTCCAGCAGTTCGACCGCCGCGGCGCGTTCGCCGGGGATCTCCAGCCGCATCATAAACGGCTCGCCGCGTTCCCGCCCGTCCTGACCGTTCCGGTCACAGCACCGGCAGCGGCGGCAGTCGTGTATAAAGTCTTCGGTGTTGCGGTGTATGTGCATGTGCTCATTTTCCCCTCCAAAAAAAGGAGCGCCCATCATCGTTCCTCCCTCCGTCCGCACTTTGACCCATCCTATGCGGGCGGGCGCCGAAAGGTGACGGAGGCTACCCCGCGTCCCCGCCCGGATCGGGAGGCAATCCCCCCCGGCTGCGGTTTATCACTTTTGTAATGGAGCCGTTGGGAATGGTCAGCAGTTCGCCCGCCTCCCCGCGTATTTTTGTCGAACGGAGCCCCAATTCCTCCACCGTGCCGGTAAAGCCGTCCACCGTTACGGTCTCCCCGACCGAAAACTGGTTTTCAAAGAGGAGGAAAAACCCGGTGATGATGTCCTTGACAAGGGTCTGCGCCCCGAATCCGACCGCGATGCCCAGTACCCCGGCGGCGGCGAGAATGGACGTCACGTCGATGCCGAGGCCCTCCTTCAGGATCTGAACGGCCGCGAGGAACCACACCGCGTATGTCACGGCGCTCATCAGCAGTTTGGAAAGGGTGTCGGCGCGCGGATTATGCCCGGCCCGCCTGCGCATCACCCGCCGCACCGCGCCGCGCGTCACATGCGTGACGGCGAACGCCGCCAGAAAGACGCATACGCAGATGATCAGCCGCCGCAGCCAGCCAATCTCCCACAATTCCGCGAGCCGCGGCCAAAACGGCATACTCTGCCCGAAAACCGGCATAGGCCCTCTCCTATCTGATTTCTATCTGTTCCCGCAGCAGCCGCTCCGCCGCAGGGAACAACGATGTGTCCGACGCGCGCAGCTCACATAAGCGCTCGCCCGCGCGCACGGCGTCTCCCGGCTTTTTAGCCAGCGCGAGCCCCGCGGCATGGTCTATCGGATCGCCTTTGCGCCGCCTTCCCGCGCCGAGCAGCCCCGCCGCCCGCCCGGCGGCTTCCGCGCCCACCCGCGTCACTTCGCCGCTCCTGTCCGACAGTATCTCAAGGCGGTACGGGGCTTCGGGGAATCCCTTTATCAGGACGGACGTGTCGCCGCCCTGCGCCGACACCATATCGAGCAGCTTTTGATACGCCTGGCCGTCGTCCAGCTTTCTTTCCGCCAGCGCGCGCCTTGCGGCCCCGTCCGCCGGAAACGCTCCGGGATCGCGCTCCGCCGCCAGTTCCAGCAGCTTTTCCGTCAGAAGCAGGCAGCACTCCCTCAAATCCTCCGGCCCGCGCCCGCCCAAAACCTCCGCCGCTTCCGCAACCTCCAGCGCGTTGCCGACGGTGCGGCCCAGCGGCGTATCCATCTCCGTCACGACCGCGGCGCAACTCCGTCCCGCCCCGCGCCCGATCAAAACCATCGAGCCGGCCAGCACCTCCGCGTCGGCCCGCGTCTTCATAAACGCGCCGTCGCCGCATTTTACGTCGAGCAGGATACAATCCGCGCCGGCGGCGAGCTTCTTGCTCATCACCGACGCCGCGATCAGCGGCACGCTCTCCACCGTCCCGGTCACGTCGCGCAGCTCATAGAGAACGCGGTCGGCGGGAGCCAGCTCCGCGCTCTGCGACGCGACGCACACGCCGGTTTTTCGCAAAACATTTATAAACTCTTCCGCCGGAAGCGCCGCCGTAAAGCCGGGTATGGATTCCAACTTATCGACGGTGCCGCCGGTATGGCCAAGCCCGCGCCCGGCCAGCTTCGCCACCGTCAGCCCGCAGGCCGCCGCCAGCGGCGCGACAACCAGCGTCGTCTTATCCCCGACGCCTCCGGTCGAGTGCTTATCCCCCTTGACCCCGGGCAGTCCCGACAGGTCGAGCGTCCGTCCCGAGCGCGCCATATATAGCGTCAGCGACAGCGTTTCGTCTTGATCCAGCCCGGCAAAGCATATCGCCATCAGCAGCGCGGCGGTCTGGTAGTCGGGGACGGCCCCGCCCGTGACGCCCGCGACAAAGCCGCCGATCTCGCCGTCGGTCAGGCGCAGGCCGCGGCGTTTCTTTTGGATCAGGTCAAGGATACTCAAAGGCCAAATCCGTAGGGCAGCAGGTCGCTCAGTTTGAATGTGCGGATGTCTTCGGGCGTCCCGGTAATAACGCGCATGTCCGCGGCAAATTCATACAGCACCTGCCGGCAGACGCCGCAGGGCATACACATCCCGCCCTCCATGTCGCGCTGCCAGCCGGTCACGGCAATCGCGCTGAAGTTGCGCGCGCCCGCCGAGACGGCGTTGAACAGCGCCACGCGCTCGGCGCAGCAGCCCGCAGGATAGCAGGCGTTCTCCACGTTGCAGCCCGTAAACACGCGCCCGTCGTCACACAGCAGCGCCGCGCCCACCCCGAAATCGGAATAGGGCGCGTAGGCGTTTTGCCGCGCTTCCCGCGCGGCCATGAGCAGGTCTTTGTCCGTCATGGCGGTTTCCCTCCGTATACAGATGGATTTTTACATTTTATAAAACAATCCCGCCGGTGAGAATACGTTCAGGCGCACAGCCAGTATAGCACAGCCGGTCCCTCTGTTCAAGCCTTTTAGAACGCGCCGCCCCGCTTCACGGCTATTTGGCATTTGACATCCCGTTTATGCGGGATTATTATACAATAAAGTAAACCAAGGAGAAACCCTCTATGAAAAGAATTTTGATTTATTTGAGTTCGGCCTGCTTAATATTTCTATGCTCCTGCACGCCTTCCGCTGACGGCGGCGGGCAGGAAAACCCGCCCGTCAATTCCCCGGATACGTCCGTCACCGAGGACCCTGCCAGTCCCGGGGAACAGGAGGACCCCGTGGGTCAGGGCGAACCCGGCGGCGGCGACCGGACAGACGAGCCTGCGGACGGCATTCCCGTCGCTACGGAATACAATATAGAAAACGGCCCGACCCCGCGTATGCTCGCGCTTTCGCGGCTGAACACGGGCAACCGGGCACGGCTTGCCGAAAAGCTGAAAAAAGCGGAGGACGGCGGGGAACTCACGGTCGCCTACATGGGCGGTTCCATCACGCAAGGCACCGGCGGCGGCAATAACGGCTGTTACGCGCGCCTGACCCAGAACTGGTTTGAGCAGACCTACCCGGACGCGAAAACCAATTATCTCAACGCCGGAATAGGGGCCACAGGCTCATACATAGGCGTTTTCCGCGCGGACAAAGACGTGATCGCCTATCGGCCCGATATTGTATTCGTTGAATTTTCGGTCAACGACACCACCGAACACACTGAACGCAACAAAAACTCCTACGACAGCCTGATCCGCAAGCTGTGGCTCTCCCCCTCCGCCCCCGCCGTCATTACGGTCGCGATGACGCAGGAAAACGGCGCGAGTTTCCAGCAGTACCACGAGGAAATCGCGAAATTCTATGATATTCCGATGATCTCATACAAAAACGCCATCCTTGACGTGATTGCCTCCGGCTATATCAAATGGACCGACATTTCCGGCGACAACATTCACCCCAACTCGGCGGGACACAGGGTTTTGTCGGAACTGCTCATTGATTATCTGAACGACGCCAATGAAAATTCCGAAGACATAAGCGGCGCGGAGAGCGACTTCTCAACCTCCTATACCGGCGATCAATACGCGGACGCGCGTCAAATCAAGCCGGGGGACACGGAAATAACATCGTCCGGGGCGTTTGCGGAATTCGAGAACAGTTTCGGAAATATCAAAGGGTACTGGAGGCTGGCGGCGGACGGCGAAATACCCGGCGGCGGCGCGATCACGGCGGAGGTGGAGGCGAAAAGCATAGCGCTTTTCTTCGGGAAACTCACGGGCAGCGGCGGAAGGCTGGAAATCATCGTGGACGGCAAAACGGAAAAGACGGTCAACACGGCTTTCCCCAACGGCTGGGGAAATTATGTGGAGGTTGAGGAAATCGTAACTTTTTCGGAAAAAGGGACGCACACGGTTGAAATCCGGCCGCTGCCCGCCGAGGACGGCGGAAAGGCGAATTTTGTGGTCTCGGCAATCGCGGTAAGCTGACACGCCGAAAAAACCCTTGCGCTTACCCGCGCGGTATGGTATACTGTAATCCGTCCGTTTGAATGGTGGGTGTGGCTCAGGTGGTTAGAGCACCAGGTTGTGGCCCTGGGGGTCGCCGGTTCGAGTCCGGTCATCCACCCCACAAGGAAGCCTCCGCCGCCGGTGCCGAAAAATAAGCTCTCCGGAACTTATTTTTCGGCGGCGCGCGGTCTCCCGCGGACCTTTCAGCACGGTGGGCTGTAGCCAAGCCGGTAAGGCACCAGACTTTGACTCTGGCATTTCGCAGGTTCGAGTCCTGCCAGCCCAGCCAACAGCCCGATACCGTGAATCGCTTGTATATCAAAGGATTCGCGGTTTTTCTTTATATTTCTGCCGTTGCCCCTTGCTTATTCCGCATACGGCAAAGGGCGGGCACTCGCGTATAGAAAAAATCCTTGCGTTTTGTCGGAAAGCCTGTTAAGATAAATCTGGAAACAAAATAGTGGCGGCCGGGGAAGTGCGGTCAACACCCCCCGGCCTATGCAGGATGTAGAGACCATCCCACACAACAGCGTGTTGCTGCGCCTTTCTCTATTATAGCCCGTTTCCACGTTCCGGGCAAGGGGATAGTTGTGCTTTGACGATAACGCGGCGTTGGGAAAATCTCCCTGCGCCGCCTTTTTGTTTCCGGCGGGACCCTCCCGGAGGGCTTTTCAGCCCTCCGGGGGCGGCAAAGCCGGAAGTAAAATGATAAAAGGAGATGCACAAAATGAAAAAGAAAATTTTATCCCTCGCGCTGATACTGGTCATGGTTTTTGCGCTTGTCCGGGCGGTTGCGGCCGCGCCTGTGTCTTTGCCCTCAACCGTGCAACCCGGTAGGTTTCTCGCGGCGATAGAGCCGCCCGCCAGTGATTCTATACCAATATCTAACAGGACAGAATTGGCGGCTATGAGTAAAGATTTGAGCGGGAAATATCATTTGACTGCTGATATAGATTTGTCCGATGGAGCGTGGGTGCCTATTGGTTATGATAATAGTTATTATAGTAGAACATCAACGAAATTTGAAGGGATTTTTGACGGGCAAGGCCACATAATTCGCAACCTAGCAGTTGTGAATATTAACGTGTATAAACCGATGGGATGGAGTGTTTATAGTTATACCGGATTATTTGGTTGTGCGTCCTCTACTGCAATAATAAAAAATGTCGGGTTAATAGGTGCAAATATAAATATAGATATAGATATAAATAATAGGGATGACATTGTACTCACTACAAGCCTCGGTAGCGTTATATACTCAGGGGGAATTTGCGGTTATGGCGGCAATATTAGTAACTGCTTCACCACAGGAACAGTTTCATCTATAACCACATCAAATTACAGATCAACAGTATATGCAGGTGGAATAAGCGGTGTCTATGGAAATATAAGTAACTGTTATAATACGGCTTCTGTATCTGTTACCTCTGACGGTATATATGCAGAGGCTTATGCTGGAGGGCTTTGCGGTTATAATTTTGCTGGGTTTTCTGTCGCGAATTGCTTCACTGCAAGCCTTTGCTATGCTCTTAAGGGGCTTGAGAAAGAAGCCTACTAAAATAGCATGGCTGTCGGCTCATTTACGGCATAAATGACATGGCAGACGGAAAGGGGGATTGATAGCGAACCGCGCAATATCGGAAGCCGCTTCCGATATTATTCACAAGGGCGCGTGTGGAGCGCGACAATCTCCCTGTATGCGCCCAAAACCAACGGGGGGGAGTTATTCCCTCGTCCACTAAAAGCGGTGTAAACCGCCGCAAAAAGGGGCAAATATGGCACAGATTGAGTATATTAAGTGCGGCGATTACCTATTGCCAGCAATCATCTTGAACGAACCGCCGAGGGAACTCACCGAACCGATTACCCGATACGGCGCAATGCGAAGAAGGTATTTGAAGGAACATCGGACAATCACCTACAATCGGCTGTTATTGTCGGAGCGGCTGTTCCCGCACTTGCGCGAAGTCCAAATGGCAGCCGAGGAACGGCTTGACCGTATCATATCGGACATACTGGCGCTCAACCCGCCGCCGGACAAAACCGCCGATGGAATCGCATGGGCGTCACACATGACCGAAGTAAAGCGTATTGCCGAAAGGATGGTGTTGGACGAAATAGTGTACGCCTAACGGCACGGCGGGACTCCCTGAAACGGGGAGTCCC
>JAIRUE010000037.1 GCA_031254575.1 Oscillospiraceae bacterium
GGCCGGAATGACGCGCTTCTGCCCCGACATGCCGGTCTGTTTGTCGCCGCCCTTGCCGCCCGACTGATACTTATCGCTGTAGCTGAGGATTTTTTCCGCCGTCACCGGCTCCTCGCACACCGAGGCGCGCGCTTTCAAACTGTCTCCGAGCACGGCGCAGTTGATCTCGCGCATATGGACCAGGGCCGGCTCTATCAGCGCGCGCGGCGAAAAGGTAAACGCCAGTTCCAGCGCCGCCTGCAGCCTGTCCCGGTTGTCGGCGCGGCCGACGCCGACACTGGAGCCGAGGTTGGCGGGCTTGACCATCACCGGATAGGGGTAGCGCGTTTCGAGCGCCGAAAGCGCCGCCTCGGGGTTTTTGTTGTATTTTTCCGCCTCCAGGACCGCGTCGTCCAGCGCCGGAAGCCCGGCGGCGCGCAGCAGCACCTTGGCGGCGGGCTTATCCATGCAGACCGCGCTGGAGAATACGTCACAGCCGGTATACGGCAGTCCCGTCATCTCAAACAGCCCCTGCAAACACCCGTCCTCGCCGAACGTCCCGTGCGCCGCCGGCAGCGCCGCGTCGACGAATACGGGCTTGTCGCCGCCGAACAGTTTTTTGGCGGGGGAATGCAGCGCCACCCGGCCGCCCGAACGCATCAGGCAGACCCGCCGCCCGCCCTCCAGCAGCGCGGGGATGTCCCGGTAGTTTTCCAGCGTTTCAAACCCCGGGCCGGTATACATCGCGCCGTCTTTGGCCAGATAGACCGGGAGCACGTCATATTTGTCCCTGTCCAGCGCCGCCGCCGCCTGCATCCCGGTGATGACAGACACCTCATGCTCAACGCTCCTGCCGCCGAAAAAGACGGCCACCTGCATCTTCATACCCATTCTCTCCTATTTAATAATTGTCAGGCAAGTCATTCTCTATCAGGATCACTTTCTCCCCCGCCCCCACCGACACAGCCCATTGGTAGGCCCCGTCAAAGGAATCAAATATCCTGACCCTCTCCCCGTCATATCCCGCCTCTTTCAGTCCCGCCGCGATCGGCGCGGCCTGCTTCTCCCCCACCAGCGCCGCGTAATCACAGACCTTGGCGATCCTCACGCCGAACGCGCGGTTTTCGGCCTCCTCGGCTTCGCCCAGCTCCACCATACCGGGCGTGACGATGACCTTCACACCGGAGAAGACGGCCAGCGCGTCCAGCGCGGCGGCGGTCCCGGCGGGGTTGGCGTTATACGCGTCGTCGATGACGGTCAGCCCGCCGCCCTTGGGCAGCAGCTCCAGGCGGTGCCTCGCGGGTTTGAGGGCGCGCACGGCGGGAACAACATCGCGCAGCGTCAGGCCCATTTTCAGCGCGACGGCGACGGCGGCGGTGACGTTTTCAGCGTTGTGACGGCCCAGCAGGCTTGTGGCAAAACGCTCCCGTTCCCCGGAACGCGTGACAATGTCAAACGACAGCCCCGACGCGTCCGCCGCGAGGTTTTCGGCCCATATGTCCAACCCCTCGTTATATCCGTCCGAAACGGCGTACCGCACGGCGGCGCGATCCCCGGCGTACCGGCGTATATCCGCGTTTCCGGCGTTGAGGAACGCCGTCCCGTCCGGCGGCAGCGCGTCTACCAGCTCAAACTTTGTCCGCACAATGTTTTCCAGCGTCCTGAATGTCTCCAGATGCTGCGGGCCGACGGCGGTCAGCACGCCGTGCCGCGGATGTACGATGCCGCAGATCTCCTTTACGTCGCCTGTATGACGCGCGCCCATCTCACAGACAAAGACAGTGTGCGAAGGCTCCAGCTTTTCGCGTATCGCGCGCACCACGCCCATCGGGGTGTTATAACTCTCCGGCGTCGCCAGCACATTGTACTTTACCGACAAAATCTGCGCGATATACGTCTTTGTCGAGGTCTTGCCGTAACTGCCGGTCACGCCGATAACGGTCAGGTCCGGCCTCAGGCGCCTTTGCGCGTCCCGGATGTAGCGGTTGTTGACCGCCTTTTGCACGGGCGTCAGCAGGAAACTGGCGAAAGGGACCAGCAGCAGGACGCCAATATACCCGGACGCCAGCGTCACCATGCGGAAACGGTTCCCCGCCTCCCCGGCGAGATGGGCCAGCGCCGCGATCCCCGCGAGCAGCAGCGCGAGCGCGATAAAGATACGCAGCGCGCGCGCCGTCAGCCGGAACGGCTTCTTCGCCTTCCCGCGCGGAAACAGCACAACGGCCCAAACCGCGAACAGCCCGGCGGCGGCGTAACGCCAAACACCCGACTCCCCCATCCCCATCAGCGCTATCAGCGCCGCCGGGGAGAATCTCAGCGCGGTGTTTCCGCCGTCGTTTTTGAGCCAGCGCCAATATCCGGGGAACTGGTAGGAGGAAAGCTGAAACATATGCAGCACACGGACCGACGCGGCGAGCGCGGAGAGCCAAAACGCGGCGTACAGGACGATATATTCCACCATGACCTCCTAAATCGCCTTTATATCTTCAAAAACACTAAAATTCGCATTTTTTTCGTGCAAAATGTTTCATGTGAAACACTTTTTCGGGAATTATCCCAACATATAGTGGCAATTATAACGCGATTATCAATATGGCGGATTTCCTCTGTATTATGGAAACCATTTTTACCCTATAAGAACGAATCCAATATCCGCATCGTGTGCGGCAGCCGCTCCATAAACGCCCAGTGCCCGCCCGGCAGCACCGCCAGCCCCGCGTCGGGGATCTCCCGCTCCATCCGCCTGCCGTCGGCCAGCGGCGTCGCCGTATCATCCTCCCCCCAGATCAGCAGAGTCGGCGCTTTGATTCTGGGCAGCGCGTCCGACAGGTCGGCCGCCAGCAGTTTGCTCATCGTGGCCTTCATCAGCGGCGAGGCGGCGCGGTAATCGGCGGAACCTCTGCCGGCGCGGTAGCGCTCCAGCGCCTTGGGGAATGGTTTGAGAAAAATTTTGACGGCCTTGTAAGTATAGACCTTAAAATAAACCCGTAAACCGCGCCCGCGCTTCAGGCCCGCCGCGTCGAACAAAACCACGCGGGGCGGCGTGACGCCGGGGAAGTCCCGGGACAGCAGGCACAACAGAACACGCCCGCCGTTGGAATGCCCCATCATAACGGGACCGGTCAGCCCGCGCGCTTTGCAGTAGGCCAGCACAAAGTCCGCGTAACGGTCAACATCCCAAGGCTCGGACGGCTCCGGCGTCTTTCCGAAGCCCGGCATGTCGGGCGCGTAAACGGTATGCGTCTCGCTGAGCCGCGTCAGCAGCGATCCGTAACTGTCGTGCCCCACGCCCCAGCCGTGCAGGAACAGCAGCGGCGGGGCGGACCCGGGCCGCCGTGAAACAGGCCCCTCCCCGCCCTCCGGCTCCGGATACAGCATCGGCGGCGGAACTTCCCGCCCGTCTCTCAAAATGGTCTCGCACACGTCTATGCCGTCGATTTGCATGACCTCATCCTCTCACCGGCAGTATACACCACAGTATATGGGATTGCAAGAATAATTAGCCCTGCGGCGGCGGCGCGGAGAGTATCACGCGGGACGAACCGCAGAGAACGGAACCGAAAAGGGCGCGGGGACACGGAGATTGGCTGACCGCTTCGGTAAAACAGTGAAACGGGCGGGCGGAAAACCGCCCGCCGCGCTATGCGGATAACTATAATCGGTGAATGGCGTTCATCCATGCGTACATGGGATAATGCTTAACGATAAGCAGCTACTCTCAACGAAAGGTTACAAAAACAACGCCCGCCAAATAAATGATAGGAGATACAAATATATATATTGCAAAATCTACTCTATTATATTGATTCCATAAAAAACCTTGCGTTAATGAAAATAAGAAGTTAAGCAATGGAGCTGCCAGCATTGTAAAAATAATCCATCTGCCATAATAAGCAATCCATTTAGAATCCGTTTTTTCATTTTAATCTCCTCCGAAAATATAAATACTCTGTGCCGCGCCCGTCTCTCACCCCTGCGTCAGCGACAGCCGCCTGTAAAGCCCGTCCTGCTCCATCAGCTCCTCATGCGTCCCGCGCTGGACGATCTCGCCGTTTTCCAGCACCAGGATCAGATCGGCGCGGCGGATGGTGGAGAGGCGGTGGGCGATGGCGATGATGGTGTGCCGGTTGTGCAGGCGGGCAATGGCGGCCTGTATCTCCCGCTCCGTCTCGGTATCGACCGACGCCGTGGCCTCGTCGAGAATGATGACGGGCGCTTTGCGCAGGATGGCGCGCGCGATGGCGACGCGCTGTTTCTGCCCGCCCGACAGGCGCAGACCGCGTTCCCCCACCCTTGTCCCATACCCGTCCGGCATAGCGAGGATGCCCTCGTGGATATTGGCGGCTTTGGCGGCTTCGATGACCTCCTCCATCGTGGCTTCCGGTTTGGAATAGGCGATATTTTCGGCCAGCGTGCCGTTGAAGAGGAAGGTGTCCTGCAGGACCGGCGCTATACAGCGGCGCAGCGACGCCAGCGTGACGGTTTTGATGTCTGTGCCGTCGAGCGTTACCGAGCCCTCGTCCGGATCATAAAAACGCCCCACCAATTGTGTCAGCGTCGTCTTGCCCACGCCGGTCGGCCCCACCAGCGCCACCATCTGCCCCGGCTCGCAGGAAAAACTTACGTTTTTCAGCACGGGGTTGTTCTCCTCATACCGGAAAGAGACGCTGCGGAACGCGACGGCGCCCGATACCCGGTGGATGTCCCTGGCGCCCGGCGCGTCTTTGATGTCCTGTTCGGCGTCCAGCACCGCGATGACGCGCTCCGCCCCGGCGTATGCCGACTGCATATTTTCGAGCAGTTGGGCGAGGCCGGAGATGGGGGCGTAGAAGAGCCCCAGATAGAGCAGGAACGCCACGATGTCGGCTACCGACAGCTGGTTCTGGTATGCCAGCCAACCGCCGAAACCGACGACGATGACCGTCCCGGCCGAGGAGAAGAACTGCACCGCCGGATGGAAGAAATTTGAGAGCTTCAGGGCGCGCAAAATCGCCTTTGTGTAGACCCCTGTCTGTTCCCGCACCGCCGCCGTCTCGCCGTCCTCGCGCCCGAACGCCTGGATCTCGGCGATGCCGGAGAAATTGTCCTGCAATTTGGCGTTGACGCCCGCGACGGCCTTCTGCGCCTCGCGGAAACAGGGCCTTATCTTTTTTGAGAAGATCCAGCCCCCGAGTATGATAAACGGCACGGGGATACAGGTCAGCAGCGCCAGTTTGACGTTGATATAGAGCAGGATGGCCACCACCCCCGCCACCGTTATGACGTTGGAAATCATTTCGGGGATGATATGGGCGTAGAGCTGTTCAAAGTTTGCGGTGTCGTTGACGACGCGGCTCATCAGGTCGCCCGTCTGCTGATCGTGGAAATACCGCATCGAAAGGGACTGTATCTGGTCATAGACCCGGACGCGCAAGTCCTCCACCAGATGCCACGCCGCCACATGCGAGAAATAGTTGCACAGGAAACGGAAAACCACCTGCGTCAGATAGAGGGCCGTGAGCATCAGCGCCAGCCGCCAGATTTGGGCAAGTTCGGCCGCGCCCTCCTGCACCAGGCGCGTCATTTCACGCAGCAGCATCGGCGCCGCCAGGTTCAAAGCGGTCAGCGCCAGCGCGGAGAAGATGGAGATCGCGTACAGCCCCTTGAAGCGGGACGCTTCGCGGCCCAGCCGCCACAACAGTTTCATCGTATGTCCCCCTGATAAGAAAAGTCGGTAAAAAGCGATTGAGAAAGATTTGGTAATATGATATGATAAAAAAAGTATAGCGCAAACCGCCGCAAAATTCAAGATATAAGGGGGACCTTTTATGCCGGTGCCAGCGTATCTTGACCCCGCGCGCCCATTGGACGAGCGTGTGGCCGACCTTGTGGGCCGTCTGACGGTCGAGGAAAAAATCCATCTGCTGCCCACCCGCCAGCAGGCCGTGCCGCGCCTGAGCGTCCCCGCCTATTCGGTCGGCGGCGAGGCTGCGCACGGCCTTGTGGACCGCGGGGGCGGGACCGCCACCGTCTTTCCGCAGCCGATCGGGCTGTCCTGTACGTGGGACACCGGCCTGATGGAACGGATCGGCGGCGTCATCGGCGACGAGTCCCGCATATACTACGACCGCGACAGGCGCTCCCACTGGCTGACGCCGTGGTTCCCCACCATCGACATGGAGCGCGACCCCCGCTGGGGCCGCACCGAGGAAGCCTACGGAGAGGACCCGTTTCTGGCCGGCAAGCTCGCGGCGGCCCTGATCCGCGGCGCGCAGGGCGGCGGCCCGCAACGGCCGTCCGGGTCAGGTTGTGACAAAACGGAACCGCCCTCCCGTACGCCGTATCTTAAAATTGCCTGCGCGCCCAAGCATTTTTACGGCAACAACGTCGAAGAAAACCGCTGCGCGGCTTCGACCGACATCAGCGAGCGGGTAAAGCGCGATTACTACCTGCGCGTGTTCCAGTACGCGTTCACCGAGGGCGGGGCGGTGTCGCTGATGACGGCGTATAACGAAATCAACGGCGTGCCGTGCATCGTCAACCCAGAAGTCAACGAAATCGTCAAGGGAGAATGGGGCTGTGAGGGCTTTGTCGTGTGCGACGGCGGCGACTTCTCCCAGACGGTGACCCATCATCATTACTGCGAAACTCACGCCCAGTCCATTGCCCTCGGTCTCAAAGCCGGGCTGGACTGCTTTACCGACAAGGAAAACCTTGTCGCCGCCGCCGCGGCCGACGCGCTGGCGCAGGGGCTCATTGACGAGGCCGACATCGACCGCGCCGTATTCAACAGCCTGCGGATACGCTTCCGCTTGGGCCAGTTTGACCCCGACGCGCTGTGCCCCTACTCTTCCGTTTCGCCACAGCGCCTCTGCTGCGGGGAATTTACCGAAACCGCGCTGGAGGCGGCGCGAAAAGCCGTCGTATTGCTGAAAAACGACGGCATTCTGCCGCTCGACCCCAAAACCTGCGGCAAGGTCTTGCTGGTCGGAGACCTCGCGGAGGAGAATATGCCCGACTGGTACTCGGGCAACCCTCCCTCCTCGGTCACGCCGCTGCAGGCGGTACGGGACGCGCTGCCGGAAGGCTCGGTGGAATATGTGCGGACGCACGGCCTTTGCGTCATCTTCAACGACGGCGCGGGGGGTTATCTGCGCGTTGACGGGAACGGCGGCGTCTTTTACGACGGCGACGGGGATACCCGGTCGGTCTTCGAGGAATTTGATTACGGCTTTACCTCCGCCGCCTACCGGGACGTGAAAACCGGCAGGTTCCTCTCCGTCCATACCGACGGCACGCTGCAATGCGTTTCCGAAAAGGTGTGGGGCTGGTTTACATACGAGCTGTTCTTCCGCGACGGGGACACGGGGCGTTTCCTTCCCCACGGGCAAACCTTCCGCGACGGGCTTTCGGAGGAAAACAAGGCTGTTGTCGACACCCTGATGGGCCATCTGCGGCGCGAGACGCTGACCGGCGGCCTCTCCCGGGCCGTCGAAGCGGCGGCGCGCTGTGATACCGTGATCGCCGTGCTGGGCAACCATACGCTGGTCA
>JAIRUE010000085.1 GCA_031254575.1 Oscillospiraceae bacterium
AACAACGGATTGATTACGGGAAGAACGGGGAAACGGTGGAGCCCGACCGCCGCCCCTACGCAAACACCCCTTCTATCAGCCCGGCCAGTTCCTCGGGCGCATTGTCCTTGACATGGGCATAGATACGCAATGTCATTGCCACATCCTCATGCCCGGCAAGGTATTGTATCTTCTTAATATCCATACCGGCGGCGCATAGCTCTGTCAGATAGGTATGCCGCAGGATATGGGGGGTAACATGGTACTCATTGCCCACGGCACGCTTTACGATGTCCCACAGCCGCCGAAAGGCTATAAGGCTCATTTCCCCGCCCGAATTGACAGCGGGCACCACAAAGGCGCTGGCGGCTGTTTCTTTGGCCTTGCGGAGCGCGTTGGTCAGTATCGCCGGGGTCGGTATGGTACGATAGGCCGCCCGGCTCTTTAGCTTGGTGGAATAAATGGGTTTGCCGCCGTCCCCAAAAGTCACGGTATGGCGCACGTTGATGTACGGCGTCCCTTTGAGGCTGACATTATCCCATTGTAGCCCGAGAGCCTCTTCACGGCGCAATCCGGCATACAGGCAGAGCAATACAAACAACTCCGCGCGCGTTCCCCCGACGGCTTGGGTGATGTGCTTCTGTTGCCCGGTTGTCAGCGGGGTCTTAGGCTGGGAAGGTTCGCCGTGCGCTTTGATACCCTTGCAGGGGTTTTTGTCTATGTACCCATTCTGTTCGGCGGTATCGAATACCTGCTTGAGCGTAAACAGGATTTTGGACTGTGACGAACGCGACAGGTTTGCCTTGGTTGCCATGAACCGCTGTATGTCAAACGGCTTGACCTCGGTCAGCAGCATATTTCCGAAAAACGGCGCTATATGGTTGTTCACGGCGTTTACATATGCGTCGGCGCTTTTGTAAGTCAGGTTAGCGGTCTTGACCGGGAGCCATTCCCGAATCAAAGCGACAAGCGGTATCTGTTTCCATGCGTTTGCCTTTTTCTCTATACGCTGCCCAAGCTCTTTGACCTTTGCGCGAACTTCGGGCTTAGTCCTGCCCCACACGTCATGGGACACGCCGTTAATCACAACCCGCTTGCGGTATTGTTGGCGGCTCTCCACCCAAGACATCTCAGGGCGGGTTGCTTTTTTTGCCATTTTTTAGCACCTCCTGTCCATTTTGGCACAAAAGTGAATTTATACTGAAATCGCCGTAAGTATTGATAATAAAAGGTTGCGCCTGTCGGCGCTTATTTTTGCCACAATTGCCACAAGTACCATGTGGCATGGTTTAGCCTTAGAGCCGCAGTGGGTTCAGAAAGTGCCACAGAAGTGGATAGGTAATACTAGGGGGCTTCGCCCCCGCTATCCACTTCCGGGGGGCATGTCTTCCGGTTTCCTCCGCACCGCACCGCTTCCGTTTCGGCGGGTCCCCCGCTGAGCGCCCCCTTCCTCAACGAAAGCGATTCAGCGCGGAGGGTATACCGTATGTATGCCGTCAAGGTTCGCAACGTGTACAAAGAACGCCTACGGTTTCACCGCCGCCCAGCGGTCGCTGACGCTCCCGATCAGCGGCGGCTTACCTTCGGCGCGGTTCGGAACCGGGCCATGCTGGAATTGGTAACGATTGCCCGGGGTATTGTATTCACTCGGGCGCGGTTCATCGCCAACCCAAATATGAGCGGTCACCAAACAGCTTTCCGCTTCTATGTTGACCACAAATCTTAGGTCCTCGGGGTCGGGCATGCCGCCCGGAAATGGAAATAACCGCTTGACCTTTTCACCCGTCACGGCTTTTCGTGACCCGCTACACTGTTCGCTACATGGGCAATCCCCGCAAACTGAATATGACTGCGCTTCCCTTCCCTCCGGGGTCATGGTGAGTTTCGTCATAGCTCTGCCAACTCCAATCGCTCTTAATACATAACACACTATATAATGCGTTATGTATTAAGTATAGCGCATATTGCCAAGCATGTCAACACTATTTGCGTAAATTATTTACAGAATTTTTGCATTATGCTATACTGTAGCTTAGAATAACGCGAAAGGAGCTTTCCCTGTGAATATGATTGCTGAATATCGCAAAAGAGCGGGTTACAACCAAGCCGAACTTGCAAAGGCTCTTAATGTAGCGCAAACCACCGTTAGCGGTTGGGAACGAGGTTCCCGAGAACCTGACAATAAAGCCATTACAAAACTATGCAAACTCCTCAACACATCCTACGAAGCACTGTTTTATGACGCTATGGATGATGATACAAAAGCTGATGTCCTCCTTGAATCCAATGCATTTGACCAAACCTCACATTTTGATTATCCCGAGGTTTTATCTATTTCCCGCATTGCCAACAAGATGAATGCCGACCAACGCCGCCGTATGCTCACTATCATTGAAAACGCTTTTCCGCAAGAAACCGCCCAAGCATATTTCCTCAACCAACCTAAAATATCCGGCGTTCAGACCCCGAAACAGACCCCGAAATAAGCTCTCACTATACCTCATTTTAGCTCACTGCTTCTCACTCTTTGCAAAACAAAAGACCCTTAGAACCGTTGAGGTTCTAAGGGTCTATGCTTGGTGACCCGCCCGGGACTCGAACCCGGGACTCCCTGCTTAAAAGGCAGGTGCTCTGCCGCCTGAGCTAGCGGGTCTTGCGGACGGCCTGTCCCGATCCTGAAACTGTGCGGCCGCATAGGGACATCTCAGCTATTATACCACCGGCCTGTCAAAAAGCAAGAGGGAAATCAAAAATGTGTCTAGGCCTCCGCGAGGAGGAAAATTTTACAAAGACTTGCATTTCCGCCCCGCGCTGTCGTATCATGGTATCATGTTCTTTTCACGGCGCCGGGGGGAGGGGTTAGGATGGACGGCCGTCCTATCGCGGTGTTTGACTCGGGGCTCGGCGGGCTGACGGCGGTCAGCGCGCTGATCGGGCTCTATCCCAACGAAAACCTTGTCTATTTCGGCGACACGGGCCGCGTGCCGTACGGTACGCGCTCCCGCCGCACCATTCTGCGCTTTTCCGCGCAGGCGGCGCGGTTCCTGATGACGTTCGACCCCAAAGCGCTGGTCGTCGCCTGCGGCACGGCCGGCACCGCGGCGATGGAGGCTTTTGACTGCGGCGTTCCCTCGGTGGGCGTTGTGGAACCGTCGGTACATAAAGCGGCGGCCGTGACGCGCAGCGGGCGCGTGGGGCTGCTCGCCACGCCGGCTTCCGTGCGGACGGGCGCTTACTCGGAGTGTATGCGGAAAACCGATCCGCTCGTCACGCTGACGGAGCGGGACGGGCGGCTGCTGGTACCGCTGGTGGAGGCGGGGCGCGTCGGGCCGGGCGACCGCGTGGCCGCGCTGCTGGTGGAGGAATACTGCGTTCCGTTCCGCGAGGCGGGCATTGACACGCTCATTCTGGGATGCACGCACTATCCGCTGCTGACGGGGCTGTTTGCCGCCGCCCTGCCCGGCGTCACGCTGATCAACGCGGGGGCGGAGGCCGCCGGGGCGCTGCGCGGCCTGATGGAACGGGCGGAGCCCGGCGGGTCCGGTTCGCTGCGCTTCTTCGTCAGCGACGACGCGGAGGGCTTTTCGGAACAGGCCGCGATGTTTTTACAGCGGGAAGTGGCGGAAATGGCGGAAGGTGTTGACATAGAGGATTTTTTATTATAATATGGTATGAAGCGGTCGTACAAGCTATTGGCCGGAAGGAGGCGGGGTCTGTGCCGCAGCAGGGCAAGCGGGACGTTATCATTTCCATACGGGGGTGCAGGTTTTCGCCGGACCCGAACGACAGCAGCCTGGTGGATGTTGTGACCGACGGTTCGATGGTCAGCCATCCGCACGGCTATACGGTGTTTTTCTGCGAGCCGTTTGACGGCGACGGGGACGCCCGGACCACGCTGCTGGTGGAAGACGGCCGGGTGACGATGCTCCGCAGCGGCGCGCGGAACACCCAGATGGTCTTTGAGGAAGGGCGCAGGCATGTGTCGTATTATGACACCGAGGACGGGCCGGTGACAGTGGGCGTCACAGCGAGCCGCGTCGCGGCGGAACTGGGCGGGGAAGGCGGCCGCATCGAGGTCGTCTACGGATTGGAGATCGCGGGCGGCATCGCCGAGGAAAGCCACGTCTCCATCGACATCCACGCCGCGAGCGGCCCTTGGGCCGCCGTGCCGGAAGGGATCACGGTCTACCGGGACACGTTTATCAATTAGCCCCTATACCATACGGAGGAAATGACTATGAAAACCAGGCGTTTTTTCACGCGCGCGCTATCCCTGCTGCTCGCCCTGTGGCTGCTGGCAGTCCCCGCGCTGGCGCTGCCCCAGAGCGGGGCGGAACAGCTCGCTCTGCTGGAGGAAATCATCGAGTACATAGAAGCCTACGCGCTGTACCCGTCCGGCGATCTGTCGCTTAACGGGGTGACGGCGCGGCGTCTGGAGCGGGACCCCGATCTGTTTAGGATGCTGGTGGAATCGTGGCTGGCGGAGGACCCTTACGGCTACTTTATGAATCCGGAGGAATATGACAGAGCCTTCAGCCTCACGGACGGCGCCGTTTACGGCATCGGCATACAGGTGGACGTCTCGATGCCGCTGGGCGTCTATGTGGATATGTTCCTTCCGGGCGGCGGCGCGGAGTCCAGCGGCATGGAGACAGGGGCGCAGATCGTCTTTGTGGACGGCGTTGCGATCGAAGACGCGGTTTATATGGAAGTGCGGCCTCTCTTTCTGGGCGAGAGAGGGACGACGGTGGAGATCGGTTATATCAACCCCGGTTCCGCCGAGGTGTTTTTCGAGGAGATCGAGCGCGGTCCTCTCTGGGACGACAATGTGAAGGGCTTTATGATAGACGGGACGGACACAGGATATATCACGTTCGAGCAGTTCAGCTCCATTGCGGACGTCTATGATTTTGACTATTACTACAACATGTATTTCCCCGAAATGGGGGCCCGGTCTGTGATCATAGACCTGCGCGGCAATCCCGGCGGGTCGCTGAGCGTCCTTTTCTACATGTTCAACGTCATGCTGATGGACGAGGGATACCTGCTGTGCAGGCTGGTGAACGCGGAAGAGGAGGAGGACTGGCTCAGCTTCGGGTGGGACCCGGAGGAACTGGCGGAGATGGGCGAATCCATCTGGGAACCGGACCGTATCGTGTTTTTGGTTGACGGCGGCTCGGCTTCCGCCTCGGAGGTGTTCTCAGGCTCGATGCAAGCCTACGGGCTGGCGGCCGTCGTGGGCGAGACGACCTACGGCAAGGCGCACAGCCAATACCATATAGAGCTGACCTCGGGCGACATCCTCATCATCACCGAAGCCCGCATAGAGCTTCATAATATCGGTACATACGAGGGCGTCGGCATCATTCCGGACTACGAGGTGGAACTCGGCATCGTCACCGGCGCAGAACTTATCTCTTATCCCCTCGACACCGGCCGCGCCCTGTTCCGGCACAGCGCGCTGACAGAACGGGTCGCCGCCATGCAGGAACGGCTGGCGCTCTTGGGCTATTACCGGACCGGGCCGAGCGGGGTTTTTGACGACTATACGCTGTGGTGCCTCAACCGTTTTCAGGTCGCCTATGAACTGCCGCTTTCGCGGGGGTTTGTGAACGCCGCGGCGCTCAGGGCGCTGGAGGATGCCGCCATGAAGACGGAATTCTACACAGACACGCAACTGGACTTCGCGCTGGAACTGTGCGCCGGGTAAGACAGCGCAGAACCGGCCGGGCCTAAGGCCCGGCCGGTTCTGCTTTTTGCTCAACATTTCACACGGTCTGTTAATTTCGAAGCGTTTCATCCGCAATCCTTAACCATTGCGGCTTTTCGTCATTGGCGTCAGTGTAGGCTGTTGCGTTACTTCCCAGAAGGTTTCCTTTTTCATCCCAAATGAACTCGCCCCATCCGAGCTTGTCAGGCGTTCCGCCAACGATTACAACATGGCGATAGCCGTTGTCGGTCATTTGCGCGTACTCGTAATATGTCGCTTCGGTACAGTAGTTTGTGATATCCGTATCGGAACCGTCCAGTATAAAGTATACCCGCCCGTCCCTGACTTCCGCAGGGTCTGACGTAAAGCCGGTTGAAATAGAGATATAATCCTCACCGCTACTGGTTTTCCCTGCTTCGATACGGCCTCCTCCCAATAACTGAATGATTTGGCTGCCGTACGCGAAAGCCGTGGTCAGCGAAAAAACGGCAGCGACTGCCGCGATGAGCGCCGTCCTCATGCCGATCCTCCGCCCGCCCCGGACGCGGCGCGGCGCGGCGGCGTCCGCCCTCGCGCTCTCCATAAGCCTCTCCCGCAAGCCGCCGTCCGGCTCGGCCCGCATATTTTCCCGAAGCTCCTCCAATATTGTGTCATACGGTTTCATGGCTTTTTTCCTCCTTATCCTGATTAAAATACGCCCGTAACTGCGCCAACGCTTTCCCGCACCGCCATTTGACCGTCACCAGCGGGGCGTCCATGATCCGGGCCGTCTCCTTCTGCGTAAACCCGCACACCCAATGAAGGTATACTGTCTCCCGCTGGTTTGCGGGCAGGGCCGCAAACGCGTCCTCCATAAACAGCCGGTCATAGGGCAGGGAAACGGCGCCGGCGCCGTCCGCGCCGTCCGGCAGGGCGGCTGTCCGCCTGTTTTGCCTGAGGCGGTCGTAGGCCTGATTGCGGGTCATGACCATGATATACGCGGCGGGGTCGGCCGTTTTCGCCGCGCGCGCCGCCTGTTTGAGGATCCGCATAAATACGTCGTGCGTGATATCCTCCGCCGTTTCTTTGTTTCCGGTGATCGCGCGGGCATAGTTGAACACGCGGACCGAGAGCAATCCGTACAGTTCGCCGAAAGCGTTCATATCGCCCTCCGCCATGCCGGCGAGGAAGCTGTGGATGTCGTTGCCCATATCCCACCCTCCGTTCGTTTTTGAAAGGCCTTTCGCTCTTATAACGTCCGGGGCGGGCAAAAGGTATAACGGACAATTGCGGAGGCGTTGCCGCGCCAAACCGGTCTGCTGAAAATCACACGGAAAAACCCCTTGAGACAAAGGGGTTTCCGGGCTTGTTACACATATGAAGCGTCTACTTAGCGTATCGGCATCGCGTCGCAAAGTTTTGCCGGAAGTCAATCGTCATAATGGCCTTTACATTGCAGAATTTCAATATTTTCCCCTTTTTTCTGATACACAAGCCTGTTAACGTCATCAATGCGGCGGCTCCAGCCTTCGCGGTGACGAAGCGGCTCCGGTTTGCCAAGGCCCTCGTGCCCGTTCCGGGCAATATCCTTGAGCAGTAAATTGACCCTTTTGACCATTTTTCTGTCGGCGCTCTGCCAGTAAAGATAGTCTTCCCATGCTTTTTCCGTAAAGATTATCCGGCTCATTCCATCGCCTCAAGCTCTTCCATCGTCTTAACCACAACCCCGCCTTCCTCAAGCTGCCTGAATGATTCTTCCAGCCATGCGAGGTTTCTTTCCCCGTAAAACGGGTCGTCATTGCCGGTAATTTCAAACGGGATTTTTTTGTTCCGGATGACCGCGCGTACGAACATATTGACCGCGACGGATGCGTTCAATCCCGCGTCGGCGCAAAAACAATCAAATCTGCGCTTTATATCCTCGTCAATGCGTACACTTAATACTGCCTGATTCATGTTATAACATCTCCTTGTTATTAGTGTACTGATTATAGCATAATGTTGCCGTCTTGTCAATACAACGTCACACAATCAGCATCGCGTCGCCGAAGGAAAAAAACCGGTACCGTTCCCGGATCGCTTCCCCGTACGCCGACAAGATCATCTCACGCGTACAGAACGCGGAAACCAGCATCAGCAGGGTGCTTTGCGGAAGATGAAAATTGGTGATCAGGGCGTCGGTCATGCGAAAAGAATAACCGGGCGTAATGAATATCCCGGTTTCCCCGCTGCCGGTAAGCAGTTTTCCGCAGGGGGAAACGGCGGATTCCAGCGTACGGCAGGAGGTCGTGCCGACCGCGACGATCCGCCCGCCCGCGGCACGGGCCCGGTTGACGGTTTCCGCGGCCGTTCCGGGTATTTCATACCATTCGGTGTGCATAACGTGGTCTCTAACGTCGTCCGCCGTGACCGGCTGAAACGTGCCCAGCCCCACATGAAGCGTGATCTCCGCGATTTGCACGCCCATACCCCGCAGCCTGTCAAGCAGCTCCGCCGTGAAATGCAGCCCCGCCGTCGGCGCGGCCGCCGACCCCGGAGGCTTGGCGTAAACCGTCTGGTAGCGTTCGCTGTCGGGCGGTTTCCGCCGGATATACGGCGGAAGCGGCGCCGCGCCCAGCTCACGCAGCAGCTCGTCCCAACCGCCGCCGTACGCAAACCGGACGATCCGCTCCCCTCCCGGTCCCATGTCCTCCACAACGCCGGTGAGCCTGTCCCCGCCGAAAACGACCCTTGCGCCCGTCCGCAGGCTTTTCCCCGGCTTCACAAGGCATTTCCAGCGGTCGCCGCCCAAATCCCTCAGCAGCAGTACCTCCGCCGCGCCGCCGTTTTCCCGCCGCCCCGCCAGCCGCGCGGGCAGGACGCGGGAGTTGTTGACGACCAGGCAGTCCCCATGCCGCAGAAACTCCGGCAAATCGTAAAAAAACCGGTGGCGCACCCCGCCGGTTTTTCTGTCGAGCACCATCAGCCGCGACCCGTCACGGCGCTCCGCCGGGGTCTGCGCGATCAGTTCTTCCGGGAGGTCGTAAGCAAAGCCGGCCGTTTTCATGGCGTCCCCCTTTTGCGGTCACCCGCGGGTGTATACTGTCTGCCTCTATTTTTTGACGACTACCCCGTTCCGCCATTCGCCACCCGCCGGTTCGGGAACCGGCATACACAGCGCCATCTGGTCTGTGACGGCGGCCTCCGCCGCCAGCGCGCCCCGGTGCGCGGCGGGGCGGGACAGGATGGGGGTTTCGATCAGAGACAAAACCGCCTCTCCGGCGGGGCCGATCCCAAGCAGCCGTATGTGGGGCGGACGCTCCGCCATCTCCTCTGTCAGCCCCAGAAACGCCGCCAGTACGCAGCGGCGGAGCCGCGCCATCGTATACCGTTTGGTTTTGACGGCTTGAAGCAGCTCTTCCAGAGAGCGGGCCTGTCCGGCGGCGTTATGCAGGCGCTGCGCCAGCCCCCCCGCGCCGACGTCGGGCAGCGCGAGGAAATCCGCAAGCGTCAGGCGGCGCAGATGGGACAGGACCGCGCCCTCCTGACGCGCAAGCGAGACGGGCGCGCGCCCGGCCCGCGTTTCCGCCTGCCAGATACCGGCAAACGGCACGCCGCGCGGAACGCGCCCCGTTTGCAGCGCCCGGCCGCGTATCGCGGACGCCGAGCCGCGGGGTCCGTCGTGAAAGCCGCCCCGCCGCTCCACCGCGACCGGGACAATCCCGGGGGCTTTGCCGCGCAGCGCGCGGAGATATTCGAGGGCGAGGATGTTGTTGGGAGTGAACAGGTGCGCCGCGTCGGGAAACGCTTCGGGCAGGGCGGCCGCCAGCGTTTTATGTCTGGGAATCTCATCCGGTATGCGTTTGCTGAGGAGTTGCAGAGCCTCCAGATCGTCCGTCTCCGTCCCGAACGACAGGTGCGTCACAACGCCGAGGCGGGCGATTATGTCGACGGCGGCGCGGGCAAACCGCTCCGCGGGCGCGCAGGCGTACGGCGCGGGCAGCTCGAACACGAGGTCGAACCCCGCCTCCAAAGCCATGCGCGTCCGCGCGGTCTTTGTCAGGATAGGGAAATCGCCCCGCTGGACGGTATGCCCGCTCATCACGGCGACCAGGCGCGCGTCCTGCCCCAGCCGGGCCTTGATTTGGGAAAGATGAACCAAATGCCCCCTGTGCAGGGGGTTATATTCGGCAATAACGGCACAAACTGTCATCTCTTCACTTGCCTTTTGATCTCCTTTGCAGTATGATGGTTGGGTCAACGACAGACGGGAGGAGTCAATATGCGCATACTGGTTATCAACGCGGGCAGTTCGTCTCTGAAATACCAGCTCTTTGACACAAGCGGCGGCGGCGAGGTCCTGGCCAAAGGGCTTTGCGAGCGCATCGGGCTGGACGGGCACATCAAACACAGCGCCGCGAACCGCGAGCCTTACGAAAGCGACGCGCCGATGGAAAACCACGCCGAGGCGGTACGCGCCGTCATCGGCCTTCTGACCGGTCCCGAAACCGGCGTCATCGCCGATATGGGCGAGATCGGCGCCATCGGGCACCGGGTGGTCCACGGCGGCGAGTATTTTAACGCCAGCGTGCTGGTCAACGACGAGGTCATCAGCGCCATTGAAGAGTGCGTGCCGCTCGCGCCGCTGCACAACCCGCCCAACCTTGTCGGCATCCGCGCCTGCGCCGAAGTCATGCCCGGCGTGCCGCAGGCGGCGGTATTCGACACGGCGTTCCATCAGACTATGCCGGAGAAAGCCTACCTGTACGCGCTCCCGTATGAATACTATGAGCGGCTGAAGATACGCCGCTACGGCTTCCACGGCACGTCCCACCTCTATGTGGCGCGCCGCGCCGCGGAGATTTTGGGACGCCCGGCGGAGGAATTGAAAATCATCACCTGCCACATGGGCAACGGCTCGTCGCTGGCGGCCGTCGACGGAGGCGTATCGGTCGACACGTCAATGGGCTTCACCCCGCTGGAGGGCGTTCTGATGGGCACGCGCAGCGGCAGCATCGACCCGGCGATCATCCAATACCTGATGACAAAGGAAGACCTCACCGTCGTTCAGGTCACCGAGATCCTCAACAAAAAATCGGGCGCGCTGGGCATATCGGGCGTGTCAAGCGACTTCCGCGACCTGCTCGCCGCCTCCGTCGGGGGGAACAGCCGCGCGCGCGCGGCGCTGGAGATCTTCGCGTACAGCGTGAAGAAGACGATCGGGGCGTACGCCGCCGCGATGAGCGGCTGCGACGCGCTGGTCTTCACGGGGGGGATCGGCGAAAATCACGTCGTCATACGCGGCTTGATCTGCGAGGGCCTGTCGTATATGGGGCTGGTCCTGGACGGAAAAAAGAATAAGGCCGTACAAGGGGAAGAAGGCTTTATCTCCGAGGACGGCAGTCCAAATAAGATCATGGTCGTCCCCACCAACGAGGAGCTTGTGATCGCGCTCGACACACAGGCGCTGGTCAGCCCGTGACCATCCTCGCCGCCGCTTTTTCTATCATGCCCAGCATCTCCGCGCGGTTAAAACGGTTGACGCCGATACGCTCCTTGGGGACGGCGCCGACGTGGCGGCACCACGCTTCCATCTCGGCGAGGCAGGAGACGGTCCCGTTGCCGCTGCCGCCCGCCGCCGCGATGAGGTCGGTCTGTTTGTCCCGCGCCGCCCCCGGCTCGCCGGACAGCGCCGTGTTCTGACAGCGGCGGAACCGGCTCATAAAGTGCTGCATCGGTTCCGACGGCTGGCCCCAGTAGACCGGCGTGACCAAAAAGAGCCCGCCGCATTCGGAGACGCGCCGTATCAGAGACGGCAAACAGTCGTCAATGAAACAGTGGCGCTCTTTGCGGCAGATCCCCCAGCCGTTGCCGCACGTCTGGCAGGAGCGGACCCCCTCCGCGTACAGGTCGGCCATCCGCGCCTCGCCGCCCGCCGCCCGCGCCCCGCTCATCGCCGCCTCGGCGCAGGCCGCGGTCAGGCCGTCGCGGTTGGGGCTGGCCGTGATAATCAGAATCATACCGGACACTCTCCTTTACCCTCCAGATATTCCCTCTGCGCCTGCGTCAGCGTCAGCTCCGCCGCCCGCATCGTCTCGGTAAACTGTTCTTCCGTTGAAAACGCGGTGACCCCGGCGCACGGCACGGGTCCGCTCGTGACATAACTCAGCGCGACCGCCGAGACCGGTACGCCCAGCCGCTCCGCCAGCGCTTTGGCCCTCTCCGCCCGGCGATAATTTTCAGGCAGCCACCCGTAATACCGGTCCGCCTGGGGGTCCATCGGCAATCCGACGGCGGTTTTGGCGAAGAAGCCCTTGCCGGTGGACGTCCACGCCATGACGGGGAAGCGGTTTTCCTCATACCAGCTATGCTCCGCGCCGTCCATGACGACATGTGTCAGATCGCCCGTCTGCGCGGCGGTGGTCAGGCCGAGGTTATAGAGGATCTGGCTGACCGAAAAAGGGGTCAGCCCGTTTTTTTCCGCAAATTCGTTGGCGGCGGCGATCCGCCCCGCCGTCCAGTTGGACGCGCCCAAGACGCGCGCCTTGCCCGCCGTGACCAGTTCGTGCAGGACCGGCATGATCTCCTCCACCGGTTTATAAATATCGTCGCGGTGCAGGAACAGTATGTCCGCGTATCCGCAGCCGAGCGCCCGGAGGCTTTGGTCCGCGTCGGAGAGGATCTCCTCACGGGAGAGGCGGCCCAGCGGCGGCTTGCCGCAATCGTGGTGGCCGCATTTGGTCGAGACGAGGTAGCTGTCGCGCGGTTTTTTCGCCAGGTACGCGCCCAGCGCGGCCTCGCTCCGCCCGCCGCCGTAGATGCGCGCCGTGTCAAAGCAGTTGCCGCCGAGTTCAAGGTAGCGGTCAAAGCACCAGTGGGCGAATTTTTGCCTGGCCGGATCGGAAACGCCGTTGTCGCCGACGACGATCCGGGCCATCCGGAGCGTATGCCGGCCGTTGGAAACGGTAACGGTTTTCATGGCGGTGTCCCCCCTCATTTTATGGTTATTCCGGCGCGGCCGGCTTATGCCGGATAAATCGCGCCGGATTTTCCGTTACAGGGCGTCCGATGAATGGAGCATAGCCTCGAAGAGGACGGGGATGCTGCGCGGGCCGTTGAAGAACATGCTCATATCGCGGTACCAGCTCATATTGCACGCGTTGCACGCCGGCATCCGCAAATCGGACTCCCCGACCTCAAACAGATTGCCGATGGGTTTGGCCAGCTGCATACAGGGGTAGAGGTCGAAAAACCAATCGACGAAAAAGACCCGCCGCCCGCCGCGGCAATGGTATTTCGCGGTGTTTGGGTCCTTCAGGTAGCTGATGATGTTGCGCATCGAGGGCTCCGAATTGATCAGTTTGTATTTCCCCTCTTTTTTCAGCGCGATGGCCGATTCCAGCGACTGTATGAGCTGCCCGCGCGACAGCGTAATCCCCTCGCCGCCGAGCTCATAGACCTGCGATTCCGAAAAGGTGGGATAATTGAGCGAGATGAGGTCAAATCCCATCTGCCGCGCGCTTTCAAAAACCTCGTCCAGCTTATCGTAATTGCCGTTCCATATCAGCACCGACGCCATCGACTTTATCCGCGTCCTGTGCGCCTCTTCGACCGCAAGCCGCATCTCGTCCATGATATTCTCTATCTGACGCGACTCCGCCATCACGGCGGGATCGCCCGAATCAAAGGAAATGCTTACGATGTCGCAGCCCGCGTCCTCCAGGCGGCGGGTCATGTCCTTTCTGAGCAGGAGGCCCGGCGCGGCGATCAGGACGGCGCTGTGTATCTTCCTCCTGGAGGCTTCCGCCACGATCTCGGCGCAGTTTGGATGCAGCAGCGCCTCCCCGCCGGTAAAGCACATGTGGGACACGCCGAAATCGGCCAGCCTGTTGACGGCTTGCAGCGCCTTTTCTCTGTCCACGTACACTTTCGGCTGCTGTTTCCATATGCTGCAAAACGTACATTTTGCGATACAGGCGTTGGTCAGCGCGAATTCGGAGCAGCGAAATTTTCCCGTTACGTAATTCCTGATGATATGCCGGGTCTTTGGATTCATACGGTTGTTCCCTTCTTTTTCTTATTTCTTTACCACTAAACCGGCGAAAAGTCAACAGATTTTTGCAAAAAATACCGGCGCGCCCGCTCGCGGGGCATCACCATAATAACAACAAATCCTTACGAACAGCCTGATATAAATCTTACGGTTTTCTTAAGGCGGCGCATTCCCGCCATGTTAAAAAAACCTTGTCTGAACGGGTAAAGTGTGCTATACTTGATAAGAGAAGAAAAAGACGGGCGAGGGGACAGAATGGGCGCCGACTTACTGGAGCGCATACGCGAAGAACTCAGCCGGGGGATGCCCCGCGCCGTGGTGTCGGCATGGTTTGCGGACGCTTTTGTCGTGAGCGCGGGGGATCAGGTGCTGACGCTCTGCTCCCCGACCGAATATAAGCGCGGCGTCATCGAGGCGCGGTATATGCCGCATTTGGCCGACGCCATGCTGGCCATCTCCGGCGTCCCCTATGAGATAAGGCTGGTGGACGCGCCGCCGCCCGGTAAAACGGAGGAATCCGGGCCGCGGGAGGCGCAGACGGACGACACGGGGCCCGACAGGCGCGATTTTGTGTTTGAGCGTTTTGTGGTGGGCGAGAGCAACAAGTTCGCCTATTCGGCGGCGCAGGCCGTGGCGGATTCGCCGGGGGAGGCGTATAACCCGCTGTTTCTCTACGGGGGCTCGGGACTGGGCAAGACGCACCTGCTCTACGCCATCCTCAACCGCGTCCGCCGGGAGCGCCCCCGTTTCAAGACCCTCCTCTTTTCGGCGGAGCGGTTTACCAACGACCTCGTGGCCGCGATCCAGGCCAAGCAAACCGCCAATTTCCGCGAGCAGTACCGCAGCGCGGACCTGCTGCTGGTGGACGACATCCAGTCTATCGCGGGACGCGATTTTTCGCAGGAGGAGTTTTTCCACACCTTCAACACGCTGTACGACGAGGACAAACAGGTCGTGCTGACCTCGGACCGCCTGCCGCGCGATCTGCAAAAGATCGAGGAACGCCTGCGCACGCGGTTTGAATGGGGTCTGACCGTCGACGTCAAGCCGCCCGACTTCGAGACCCGCGTGGCGATCGTGCGGAGCAAAGCGCTCCAGCTGGGGCTTCCGCTTCCGGCCGAAGTGGCAGAATATATCGCGCAGGCCATTACCAGCAACGTCCGCCAGCTGGAGGGCACGGTCAAAAAACTGATGGCGTCGCGCGATTTGATGTCGTCCGCGACCGACCTGCCCGCGGCGCAGGCGGTCGTCGCGGACATGATCCGCGAGAGCCCGGGGCTCAACCCCACGCCGCAGCTGATTGTAAGCGAGGTGTGCGCGTTTTACAGGCTCGACGAGCGGCAGATCACCGGAAAGAGCCGCCAGGCTGAGCTTGTGACCGCCCGCCAGACGGCGATGTATCTGATCCGCGACATGACCGACCTCTCTCTGGAACATATCGGCGAGAAAGTTTTCTCCCGTGACCACTCCACCGTCCTCCACTCGATCCAGCGCGTGGAGGAGCGCCGCAGGGACGACCCCGCCTACGATAACGATATAAAGACCATCGCCGAGAATATCAGAGGCGTTTAAGGATATAGACCGCCCCGCCGCCGGGTTTAATGCGGGCGGAGGAGCGTGACAGAGCTGGAGGAGTTATATGTTGATGCACTGCGTATGCCGGCAGGACCTGTTGAATACGGCGCTGGGGCACGCGGCGCGGGCGGTTTCGTCCCGCGCCGTGGGCGAGATGCTGAAGGGGCTTTTGCTGGAATGCCGTGACGGCGCGCTGACCGTCACGGGAAACGACCTTGAGATGGGCATTGTCGCCGTGGTGCCGGCCGACGTTTTGACGGCGGGCGCCGTGGTGCTGGACGCGCGGATGGTCTGCGAGATGGTGCGCCGCGCGCCCGGAGGGGATGTGGAGATTTCCGTCAACGAGCGTTATATGGCCCACATACAGTGCGGCGCGAGCGTGTTTGACGTGACGGCGCTGCCGTCGGAGAACTATCCCGTCCTGCCCGAGGTGTCGGGGCTGCGTTCGCTCACGCTGCCGCAGGCGGTCCTCAAGAGGCTGCTGGGGATGACCCTTTTCTCCGTCTCCGAGGCCGAGACCAGGCATATCCACACCGGGGTGCTCTTTGACGCCGAGCCGGAACGGCTCACTCTCGTGGCGCTCGACGGGCACCGCCTGGCGCTGAGCCACGTCGGGCGGGAGGGGGAAGGGGAGCCGTTTTCCGCCGTGCTGCCCGCCGTCAGCCTGCGGGAGCTTGAGAGGATGCTGGAGAGCGACGAGGAGGCGCGGGTGACGCTGCATATCGGCGCGCGCCATGTGCTGGTGGACCTGACCGGGCTGACCCTGATCACGCGCGTCATGGAAGGCGAATTTTTTAAGTATAAAACGGGCATTCCCAAAACCGGCACGTTTACGGCGGTACTGGACATCAAGCCGCTTATCTCCGCCCTGGAACGGGTGGGCCTGCTGATCACCGAAAAGCTCAAGAACCCGGTGCGCCTCGTCTTCGGGGACGGGAAACTGACAGTCAACTGCCAGACGGCGCTGGGGCGCGCGCAGGACGACGTTCCCTGCGAATGCGCCGACGAGCTGGAGATCGGCTTCAATCACCGTTACCTGCTCGACGCCCTGCGCCGCATGGAAGGAGAGCGTTTCCGCTTCGAGACGTCCGGCCCCATTTCTCCCTGCCTGATGCTGCCGGAATCGGACGAGGACACCCTGTTTATGGTGCTGCCGGTGAGGTTGAGCGCGAATCCATGACCCTGCTTTCCATTACACTGCGCGACTTCCGCGGCTATGCCGAAGCGTCGTTTTCATTTTCCGGGGGCGTCAACGTCATATCGGGGCCAAACGGCGCGGGAAAGACCAACCTGCTTGAGGCGGTCCACTACCTGGCGACCAGCAAAAGCCCCCGCGTGCCCCGCGACGCCGATCTGATCCGGTTTGATTGCCCCGGCGCGGAGCTTGCGGCTGTTTTGCGCTCCGGCGGGCGGGAACAGACGCTCTCGGTCCGGCTGAGGCGCGGTGTGCGGCGGGTGTTTTTTCTGAACGGCGCCGCCCTGTCTTCCCCGCGCGAGCTGATGGGCGTTCTGCCCTCCGTTTTTTTTGATCCCGGCGACCTGTCGCTGTTACGGGGGGGCGCCGCCGGGCGCCGCGCGTTCATCGACGCCGCCCTGTGCCAGCAGAAGCCCCGCTACCTTGAGACGCTGCGCCGCTACCGCAAGCTGCATGAATCCAAAACCAGGCTGCTCTCGCTGGCGGTCCTTGAGCCCGCGTATTTGGACATGCTGACCGAGTACAACCGCGGGCTGGCCGATACCGGGGCCGTTCTGGCCTCGTACCGCAAGCCGTTTCTGGAGGAACTCGCGCCCGTCGCGGGCGCGCACCACGCGGCCATATCGGGCGGGCGCGAGACGCTGACGCTGCGCTACCAGACCCGCGCGGACGACGCGGACGGGGCGTTCGCGAAGATGGAGGAGCGGCGCGGGGCCGAGCTTGCGAGGCGGCAATGCCTTGTGGGGGCGCACCGGGACGACGCGGAGGCGTTTCTGGACGGGCGGCCGCTGCGCGGGATCAGTTCGCAGGGACAGGCGCGCACCGCCGCCGTAGCGATGAAACTGGCCGTGCGCGACGTGCTGGCCCGGGCGCTCGGCGAACCCCCGCTGCTGCTGCTGGACGACGTTTTGAGCGAATTGGACGGGACGCGGCAGCAATACGTGCTGGGGCACATCGGCGGCGGGCAGACGTTTATCACCTGCTGTGAGCCGGGTAAACTGTCGTTGTCAGGCAAAAACATACTTCTGGGGTGAGAGCGTGTACTTGCATATCGGCGGCGACAGCGTTCTCCGGAGCGGGGCGGTCATCGGCCTGTTCGACCTTGACGGCTGTTCACGGAGGCAGGATACGCGCCGGTTTCTGCAAAACCGGGAGAATGACGGGCGGCTGTCACAGGCGGCGGAGGGCATTTTGCCGCGCAGCTTCGTCGTGACGGCGGATGACAGGACCTATCTGTCGCCGGCTACGACGGCGACGCTGAAAAAGAGGCTGAACGCAGCCGTGTAAGGACCGCGCTGGCGGTCCGCGGGACGCCACGGAGGCGTCTCTCATAACGGAAAAGGAGAGCAGGCATGGATATAGGCAAGGCGGCAAACTACGGCGCGGAGGACATACAGGTCCTGGAGGGGCTGGAGGCGGTCCGCAAGCGTCCCGGCATGTACATCGGAACGACATCCGCCCAGGGGCTGCACCATCTGGTGTATGAGATCGTCGACAACTCCATTGACGAGGCGCTGGCGGGCCGGTGCACCCACATCGAGGTGACGGTGAACCCCGACAACAGCGTCACGGTGTCCGACGACGGGCACGGTATCCCCTGCGGAATGCACGCGACGGGGCGTTCCGCGGTGGAGCTGGTATTCACGACGCTGCACGCGGGCGGTAAATTCGGCGGCTCCGGCTATAAGGTTTCGGGCGGCCTGCACGGCGTCGGCGCGAGCGTCGTCAACGCGCTCTCAGAGTGGCTGCGCGCGGAGATATACAACGAGGGGCACGAATACGCCATCGCCTTTTCCCGCGGCGACATCACGGATGAACTGCGGCAGGTCGGGCCGACGGAAAAGCACGGGACAACCGTCACGTTCAAGCCCGACGCGCAGATATTTGAGGAGCTGGATTTTGACTTTGTGGTGCTGGAGTCGCGGATGCGCCAGCAGGCGTTTCTCAACGCCGGGCTGAGGATCACCCTGACCGACCTGCGCGCCGACCCCGCCCTCAAAAAGCAGTTCCATTATGAGGGCGGTATCCGCTCCTTTGTGGAGCACATCAACCGCAACAAGACGCCGCTGCACGCCGAGGTCATCTATTTCTCCGGCGAACGGGACACCGCGTCGCTGGAGGTCGCGCTGCAGTACAACGAGTCGTATAACGAGGTGCTGCTCTCCTTTGCCAACAATATCGCGACGACCGAGGGCGGGATGCATGAGACCGGCTTTAAGACGGCGCTGACCCGCGTCATCAACGACTACGGCCACCGCCATAAATATCTCAAAGAGGATGAAAAGCTGGCCGGCGAGGATGTGCGTGAGGGATTGACCGCCATTGTCTCCGTCAAGCTGACCGAGGCGCAGTTTGAGGGGCAGACCAAGACCAAGCTCGGCAACAGCGAAATACGGATGATGGTGGATACGCTGCTGGGGCAGAAGCTGGCCGACTTCCTGGAGGAAAACCCCGCGACCGGGAAGATCATCCTGGAAAAGTCGGTCCTCGCCGCGCGGGCGAGGGACGCGGCGCGGAAGGCGCGGGAACTGACCCGGCGCAAGACGGCCCTGGACAGCGCCGCCCTGCCCGGAAAGCTGGCCGACTGCCATGAGTCAGACCCGGACCTGACGGAGCTCTTTGTCGTCGAGGGCGACAGCGCCGGCGGCTCCGCCAAGGGCGGGCGCGACAGCCGCTATCAGGCCATCCTGCCGCTGTGGGGCAAGATGCTGAACGTCGAAAAGGCGCGGCTGGACAAGGTATACGCCAACGAAAAGCTGATGCCGCTGGTCACCGCCATCGGCGCGGGCATCGGGGACGAGTTTTCCCTTGAGAAGCTGCGGTACAATAAAATCATTCTCATGGCCGACGCCGACGTTGACGGCAGCCATATCCGCACCCTGCTGCTGACCTTCCTCTTCCGCTTTCTCCGCCCCCTGATCGACGAGGGGCACGTCTATATCGCCCAGCCGCCGCTGTATAAGATGGCGAGGGGGAGGCAGGTGCGGTACGCCTATACCGACGCCGAGCGCGACCGCACGCTGGAGGACATGTCGGGAGGCGATCTCTCCGTACGGAACCGCATAGACGTCTCGCGCAACAAGGGCCTGGGCGAGATGGACGCGGAGGAACTGTGGGAGACGACGATGCACCCGGAGAAACGCACGCTGCTGCAAGTGACGATCGAGGACGCCGCCGCCGCCGACGAGATTTTCACCATTCTGATGGGTGACAAGGTGGAACCGCGGCGCGAGTTTATCGAGACGTTCGCCAAAAGCGCGGTCAATCTGGACGTCTGACAGGCGGAGCGGTTATCGGCCGCCCGCGGGCACACGATCCCTACAACGCGGTAAAGGAGAACCCGGATGAGCAAACAGAACGAGCAGGACCGCGAGCCGGTCAGTTTTGAGAATCAGAAGCTGCTGCCGGTCGAACTGGAAAGCGAGATGCGCAGGTCGTTCATCGAATATTCGATGAGCGTCATCACCTCCCGCGCGCTGCCCGACGTGCGCGACGGCCTGAAACCGGTCCACAGGCGCATCCTCTACACCATGTATGAGGAAAACCTCACGCCGGACAAAGCCTTCCGCAAGTCGGCCACCGCCGTCGGCGACGTGATGGGCCGCTACCACCCGCACGGCGACGCCTCGATCTACGACGCGCTGGTGCGCATGGCCCAGCCTTTCTCGCTGCGGCATATGCTGATCGACGGGCACGGCAATTTCGGGAGCGTGGACGACGACCCGCCGGCCGCCATGCGGTACACCGAGGCGCGGCTGTCGAGGACCGCGATGGAGATGATGGCCGACATCGACAAGGAAACGGTCGACTTCAACCCCAATTACGACAATTTCCGCCAGGAGCCCGCCGTGCTGCCCAGCCTCTTTCCGAACCTTCTGGTCAACGGCTCGTCGGGGATTGCCGTCGGCATGGCGACCAATATCCCGCCGCACAATCTGAGGGAAGTGGCCGGGGCCATTTTATGCGAGCTGGACAACCCCGACGCCGGGCTGGACGAACTGATGGAGCACCTGCACGGGCCGGATTTCCCCACGGCGGCGCAGATTTTCGGGCGCGCCGGCATCCGCGCCGCTTACGCGGGCGGGCGGGGCCGCATCCGTGTGCGCGCCCGGGCGGAGATCGAGGAATACAAGGGCAAAACGCGCATCGTCGTCACCGAACTGCCGTATCAGGTCAACAAGGCGCGGCTGGTCGAGCATATAGGCGTTCTGGCGCGGGACAAGCTGATCGAGGGCGTCGCGGCGCTGCGCGACGAATCGGGGCGCGGCGGCATGAAGATCGTGCTGGACCTCAAGCGGGACGCCAACGCGCAGGTGACGCTGAACAAGCTCTACGCGCAGACCAATATGCAGGTCACGTTCGCCATCAACATGATAGCCCTTGTCAACGGCCAGCCGATGACGCTGGGGCTGAAGCCCATCCTCGGCCATTACATCGCCCACCGGAAGGAAGTCGTCCGCCGTCGCACCGAATACGACCTGCGCAAGGCGCGGGAGCGTATGCACATTCTGGAGGGCCTCAGGATCGCCGTCGACAACATAGACGAGGCCATCCGCATCATCCGCGCAAGTTATAACAATGCCAAACAGCGCCTGATGGAGCGCTTTGACCTCTCCGACATCCAGGGGCAGGCCATCGTCGATATGCGGCTGGGGCGTTTGCAGGGGCTGGAGATTGAAAAACTGCAGGCCGAGATGGACGAGCTGGCGGCCAAAATCACCGATTATCTTGACATCCTCGCCGACGAGGAACGGGTGAAAAATATACTGCGGGAGGAATTGACGGCGCTGGCCGATAAGTTCGGCGACGACCGGCGCACCGAGATCATTGAAAACGACGACGAGATCGACCTGGAAGACCTGATCGAGCGCGAGGACTGCGTTTACACGCTGACCCACGTCGGCTATATCAAGCGCGCGCCCAAGGCGGGCTACCGCTCGCAGCGGCGCGGCGGCCGGGGCGTGACGGCGCAGACGGTGCGGGAAGAGGATTACGTCGAGGAGCTGTTTATCGCGTCCACCCATGACGATCTGTACTTTTTCACTTCCAAAGGCCGCCTGTTCAAAAAGCGCGGCTACACCGTCCCGGAGGCGGGGCGGAGCGCCAAAGGCATGAACCTCGCCAACCTCCTGCCGCTGGAGCAGGAGGAGAAAGTCTCCGCCGTCATCCCGGTGCGCGGCGATGAGGACGTGGGGTATCTGTTCATGGCGACCAAAAACGGCGTTGTCAAGCGCGCCAGCATGGATAAGTTCGCGTCGGCGGGCCGCAAGGCCGGTTTGATCGCGCTGACCATCGAGGACGGCGACGAACTGATCGCCGTGCGCAAGACCGACGGCAAACAGGACATGCTGCTGGCGACGCGCGAGGGGCAGGTCATCTGTTTTGCGGAGGACGAGGTGCGCGACATGGGCCGGTCGGCGAGGGGCGTGACCGGCATCCGCCTGCTGCCCGGCGACTACGTCATCGGCGCTGCCAGGGCGCGGCAGGGCGCGGAACTGCTCACCGTCACCGAAAAAGGCTACGGAAAGCGCACCCCGGTCGGCGAGTACAAACGGGGCGGGGAAGCTCAGCACCGCGGCGGAAAAGGATTGCGCAACCAGACGCTGAACGTGAAAACGGGCAAGGTCGCCGGCATTCGCGTTGTGGACGAGGAGGACGACGTCCTGCTCATCAGCAACGACGGCACCATCATCCGCATGGCGGTGGCCGGCATCCGGCTCTGTTCGCGCACGGCGCAGGGCGTCATCCTGATGCGTACCGGCGGGGACGCCCGCGTCATCGCGCTCGCGAGAACCTTCAAAGAAGAGGCCGAGGAAACCGCGCTGTCCGACGGCGAACCCATGGCGGACGCTCCGTCCGGAGACCCCTCCGGCTCCGGCCCGCCGGAAGAAGCATGAAAACCGTGGCCCTTTACACCGACGGCGCGTGCAGCGGCAACCCCGGCCCCGGCGGGTGGGGATGCGTCCTCCGGTACGGAGAGCTTGAGAAGGAGCTCTCCGGCGGGGAGGAGCAGACCACCAACAACCGCATGGAGCTGACGGCGGTCATCGCGGGGCTGGAGACGCTGAGGGAGCCGTGCATAGTGGAGCTGTATTCCGACTCAAAATACGTTACGGACGCGCTTATTAAAGGCTGGGCGCGCGGGTGGCAGAAGCGGAACTGGGTCAAAAATGACAAGCAGCCCGCGCTGAACCCGGATCTGTGGGAACGCCTGCTGGCGCTGTGCGGGACGCACGAAGTCCGTCCCCACTGGGTACGCGGCCACGCCGACAACGAATACAACAACCGCTGCGACGGGCTGGCGGTATCGGCGATCCCACGTAAATCGGAGGCATAAAAATGTTTGTTTACTGTGACACCGCAGCGACGACTCCCCTCTCCAAGCCCGCCTTTGAGGCCATGCTGCCGTGGCTCCAAACGGGCTACGGCAACGCGTCCAGCATTTATAAGATGGCGCGGGACGCCCGGCGCGCCCTGGAGGACGCCCGGAGGATGGCCGCGTCCTGCCTTGAGGTTTCGCATGAAAACCTGTATTTTACCTCCGGCGGCACCGAGGCGGACAACTGGGCCGTGAAAGGGGCCGCCGAACTGGGAGGGGAGGCTCGGCGGCATATCGTCATCTCCGCCGTTGAGCACCACGCCGTCTTGCACACGGCGGAATATCTCAAGAAGAAAGGGCACCCCGTCACGATCCTTCCCGTCAGCGGGGACGGGCTGCTCGATCCCGATACCCTGCGGAAGGCCCTGCGCCCCGATACGGCGGTGGTGTCGGTCATTTACGCCAACAACGAGATCGGGACGCTGCAGCCCATTGCGGAACTGGCGCGCGCCGTCAAGGAGACGGACGGGAAGATCCTGTTTCACACCGACGCCGTACAGGCCGCCGGGCATATCTTTGTCGATATTACGCCCGACATCGATCTGCTCTCCGTCGCGGCGCACAAGTTCGGCGGTCCCAAAGGCATCGGCGCGCTTTATATCCGGCGCGGCGTCAAGCTGCCGCCGCTGCTGCACGGCGGCGGGCACGAGCGGGGCGGGCGTTCGGGTACGGAGAATGTCGCGGGGGCCGCCGGGCTTGCCGCCGCGCTGAAATTCATGACGGAAAACCGCGAGAGCTTTTATAAAAAGACGCTCGCCTCCCGCGACCGCCTGATCGACGGCATCCTGTCCGCGATCCCGTACAGCCGCCTGACCGGCTCCCGCGAACACCGCCTGCCGGGCAGCGCCTCCTTCGTTTTCGCCGCCGTGGAGGGGGAAAGCCTTGTGCTGCAGCTTGACACGCTGGGCGTCGCCGCGTCGAGCGGCTCGGCCTGTTCGTCGGCGTCGCTTGATCCGTCACATGTGCTGCTGGCCATCGGGCTGTCGCACGAGGTCGCGCACGGAAGCCTGCGCCTGACGATCGACCACGCCCGCACCAAAGATGAGATGGATTTTGTCATACAGTCGGTCAAAACGGCGGTGGAGCGCTGCCGCGGCATGTCCCCGCTGTGGGGCGGCGGCGCGCCGCTGCGGATGTCCGGGTGGGAATAAAACAGAGCGTTTGCGCAGCCGGAGAGATTCTCGCGGCCGCCCGGCGGGCGTGACGCAAGGTGACAACGGTTATAAAAACACTGATGTACCCGAAAGCGGGGGAAAGGGGAACCTGTACAATGTACACCGAGCGCGTCATGGATCATTTCAACAACCCGCGCAATATGGGCGAGGTTGAGGATTACAATGCCGAGGGCACCGTCGGCAACGCCAAGTGCGGCGACATCATGCGCATGACGATGCGGATCGAGGACGGCGTTATCGAGGACGTGAAATTCAAAACGTTTGGCTGCGGCGCGGCTGTGGCGACCTCCAGCATCGCCACCGAGATGGTCAAGGGGAAGACGGTGGAGGAGGCGCTGAAGCTGACCAACAGCGCCGTTGTGGAAGCGCTGGAGGGCCTGCCCCCGCAAAAAATTCACTGTTCCGTTTTAGCAGAGGAGGCCGTCAGGGCGGCGATCGAAAACTGGCGGGAACGGGCGGGCGAGGAATAGGACGGGTATGCGCAATCAGGTGAGACATGGTTGACAGGCATATCCATTTGGGGTATATTGTATACTTGGGAGATGATTGCCGATGTTTCACCATTTCCGGGGCGGGATCCATCCCCCGGACATGAAAGACGCCACCCGTCATAAGCCCGTTGAGCAGCTCCCGCCGCCCGCGCGGGTCATACTGCCCATGTCGATGCATATAGGCGCGCCCTGCGAGCCGGTGGTACGGCTCGACCAGGAGGTCTTTATGGGCCAGCTTGTCGCCGACAGCGCCGCGCCGGTATCGGCGCCCATCCATTCGCCCGTCTCGGGCAGGGTGCTGGCGATAGACCTTTTTCCGCACCCCGGCGGTTCGCGCGTCTTGAGCGTCGTCATCGAAAACGACGGGCGGGATATGCCGCATGAGTCCGTACATCCCAAAGGCTCGGTGGAGTCGCTCACGCCGGATCAGCTCCTGCGCGTCGTCCGGGACGCCGGCATTGTAGGGATGGGCGGGGCGGCGTTTCCCACCCATATAAAAATCGCGTCGGCGCGCGGCAAATGCGATACCGTCGTCATCAACGCCTCCGAATGCGAGCCTTATATCACGGCCGACCACCGCCTCATGCTGGAAGCCCCCGAGGAGGTGATCGGCGGTTTGCGCGTTCTGATGAAGCTGCTGGAGCCCAAACGCGCCGTCATTGCCGTGGAGTCCAACAAGCGCGACGCGCTGGATTCCCTGCGCCGCACGCTGCCGGGCAAGACCAGGATCGAGCTTGCGGCGCTGCGCACGCGGTATCCGCAGGGCTCGGAAAAGCAGCTTGTCAAATCGCTCACCGGGCGCGAGGTGCCGCCGGGCAAGCTGCCCGCCGACGTAAAATGCGTCGTATTCAACACCGGCACGGCGGCGGCGCTGCACCGCGCCGTCACGACAGGGCAGCCGTTGATCCGCCGGATCGTCACCGTTTCGGGAAGCGCCGTCGCCAACGCCAAAAATCTGGATGTGCGCTTCGGGACCCCGATCGCCGATATTTTCCACGCCACAGGCGGCTTCCGCGAACCGCCGGCCAAGGTGATGACGGGCGGTCCGATGACGGGGGTGGCGCAGCACGATCTGTCCGCCCCGCTGATCAAGGGCTGCAACGGGCTGCTGGCGTTCTCGGAGGCCGACATCCCGCCTCCGGGAAACGAGATCTGCATTCGGTGCGGGCGCTGCGTGCGCGTCTGCCCGGTCAATCTGCTGCCGATTTATCTGTACATGAACGAGCGCAAGGACCGTCTGCGGGAGCTGGAAAAGCTGCGCCTCGACGACTGCATCGAGTGCGGCGCCTGCTCATATATATGCCCGGGGCGGCTTTATCTGGTCCACTCGATACGCACCGGAAAGCAAAAGCTCCGGGATCAAAAAAAGGAAGCGGGGTGACGGAGAGACTGTGGAAAAGCAACTGACCGTTTCCTCCTCGCCGCACATCCGCGCCGATGAAAACACGCGCTCGGTTATGCTGGACGTACTGATCGCCCTGTCGTTCCCGCTGGCCGTCGCCGTGTACTTCTTCGGGTGGCGCTCGCTGTCGCTCGCGGCGGTTTCGGTCGCCTGCTGCGCCGCCTTTGAGTACGCGTACCGCAAGCTGCTGAAAAAGCCGGGGTCCCTGGGCGATCTGTCGGCCTTGGTGACGGGGATGCTGCTCTGTTTTATCCTGCCGGTGTCGGCGCCCTATTGGGTGGCTGTGCTGGGCTCGTTTTTCGCGATCGTGGTCGTCAAACAGCTTTACGGCGGCATCGGGAAGAATTTTCTCAATCCCGCGCTGGCCGCCCGCGCTTTTATGTCCGGCTTTGCCGCGCTCTCCTCTTACGTCGCGCCGCTGTCCGACCCCAGAGTGCCCGTTTTGGGCGCTTTTGCCCCGGACGCCGTAGCCGCCGCCACTCCCCTGAGCTACATCAAACCCGCCGAACAGCTCCTCCTCCACGGCCTGCCCACCGGCACGGGCGTCTTCAGCTGGCAGGATATGTTTCTGGGGCAGATTCCCGGCTGTATCGGCGAAGTCAGCACCGCCCTGCTGTTGCTGGGCGGGCTCTACCTCGTTATCCGGCGTGTCATCACGCCGCGTATTCCGCTGGCGTTTATCGGCACGGCGGCGCTGCTGACTTTCTTCTTTCCGCGCGGCGGCGTGCCGGGCGGCGAATACATGCTCTACAGCCTGCTCTCCGGCGGGCTGGTCCTCGGCGCGGTCTTTATGGCGACCGATTACGCCACCAGTCCCGTCACCCCGCGCGGCCAATGGCTCTACGGTATCGGCTGCGGCCTGCTGACCGTTTTTATCCGCTATTTCGGAGGTATGCCGGAGGGCGTATGCTATGCCATCCTGCTGATGAATACCGTCGTCTGGCTGCTGGATAAGGCGGGCGTGCCGAGACGCTTCGGGAGGAGGTGGCTGCGCCGTGAATGAGGATTTCGCCGAGGCCGCGGAACCCAGGGAACCGGTATCCGGCGTGACCGAGCCCGCGAGTGAACCGTCAGGCGAACCCGTACCGGACGAACCGGTAACCGGGTCCGGGCCGGACGGCGCCCCCCCGAAACCTCCATATAAAAAGCTCCCCGACCTCAAAGGCGTCATGATGCGCACCGGTCCTTTCCTGAACGCGGCGGGCAAAGGGCTGCGCGCGGCCGTCCGCGTGACGGCCGCGGTCCTGCGCGTGATCTGGCGGATTCTTTGCGCGATCGGGCGGTTTTTACACCGCGTGTTCCGGAAGGATTCGATCCCCAACCTGATCCTGGTGCTGGCGCTGCTCACCGCGGTCACCGCCGCCGGTTTGGGCGTTATATACACCGTTACCGGACCGCAGATTGAGGCGGCGAGGGCCGAGGCGTTCGACGCGGCGATGGGGGAGGTCTTTCCCGGTCTGGAGCTTGCGTTCGTGAAGTCCTCCTTTGGGGAAAACGTCTACGAGGGACGCGACGCCGACGGCAACCTGGCCGGGTTTTCCATCCTTGTGTCGCCGGACGGCTACAGCGGTCCCATCGGTATGATTGTCGGCGTTGACCTCCGGCGCGAGGTGACCGGCGTGACGGTGGTAAGCCAGCGGGAAACGCGGGGCTTTGACGCAAAGGGGACAATGCAAAACGGCTTTTTGGAGCAGTTTGCCGGGAAAAACGGCCCGTTTGCCCTCGGAAACGGGATCGACGCCATATCGGGCGCGACGATCTCCTCGGAGGCGGTGACGCAGGGCGTCAATGACGCGCTGGCGCTTTTGGACAGGGAGATACAGCCGTAACTGCGGAGGAAAAACGCGTCAGGAGTTTGGAGGAAGAATCGTATGACCCAAACCATGAGACAGTTCAAAAACGGGCTGGTGGACCAAAACCCGACCCTGGTCCTGCTGCTCGGCATGTGCCCGACGCTCGCGGTCTCGACGTCGCTGACCAACGCCGTGGGCATGGGGCTCGCGGCCACGGCGGTGCTCATCTGTTCCAATGTCGTTATTTCGGCGCTGCGGAAACTGATCCCCGATAAGATCCGCATCGCCGCGTTCGTCGTGGTCATCGCGGGGTTCGTCACGGCGGTCGATTACCTGCTCCAGGCGTTTGCCCCCGCGCTGTCGGACTCGCTGGGCATGTTCATCCCTCTGATCGTGGTCAACTGTATTATCCTGGCGCGCGCCGAGGCGTTCGCCTCCAAAAACGGCGTCGTCCGCTCGGCCATAGACGGTCTGGCGATGGGCATGGGGTTTACCATGGCGCTGATTTTTGTCGCGGCCGTCCGCGAGCTGCTTTCCGCGGGGACGCTTTTTGAGTTCACCATTCTGCCCGACGCGTTTCCCAAAATCGACATCATGGGGCAGCCGCCGGGAGGCTTTATCGTTTTGGGGGTCGTCATCGCCGTGATGCAGGCTGTGCGGAACCGCTCGAAGGCGAAGAACGCGGCGGGCCTGTAAGAGGCGTGTTTTGACCGGCCGGCCGCGGGCGCGCGGGAAGGCCGGCACAGAAAGGAAGGATCTCCGGTATGACCTGGCAGGGCTTGATTACGATGAGTCTTGGCGCGATATTGATTGAAAATTTCGTGCTGGTGCGTTTTCTCGGTATCTGTCCGTTTTTGGGCGTTTCCAAGAAGACCGACACCGCGCTGGGCATGAGCATGGCCGTTATTTTCGTGATGACGGCGGCGAGCGCCGCGACATGGGCGGTGCAGGAATATATTCTGATCCCGCTGGGCGTCGAGTATATGCAGACGGTGGCGTTTATTCTGGTCATCGCCGCGCTGGTGCAGCTTGTGGAGATGTTTTTGCAGAAAGCTGTCCCCGCGCTGTATAAGTCGCTTGGCATTTACCTTCCGCTGATCACCACCAACTGCGCCGTGCTGGGCGTCGCCATCATCAACGCCGACAACGGCGGCGGTTTTTTTGAGAGCGTGCTGTTCGCGTTTTTGTCGGGCGTGGGCTTCGCGTTCGCGCTGCTGCTGTTTTCCTCCATCCGCCAGCGGCTGGAATTTGCCGAGTACCCCGAGGCGTTCGAGGGCTTTCCCATAGCGCTGGTCACGGCGGGCCTGCTGGCGCTGGCGTTTACGGGGTTTACGGGGCTGAAAATTTTTTAGGCGGCAATTCCGGCAGTATTTACCCCTTGCCGGAGAGCGCGGAAAATCCGATAACCTGAGTGCGGGGGGTACGGCGCGTTGAAGCCGGAAGAGTCTATTTGCCTTGTAAAACCCCGGAAAGAGGGCTCGTCAAGTACCGGATGATAAAGCGCGAGTAAATTACCCTTTTTTGGGAGATGATACATTTGACGATATGGTACGCGGTCATGGCGCTGGGCGGGATGGGTCTGGCGCTGGGCCTGTTGCTGGCGCTGGCGTCGCGGCTGTTCGCGGCGGAACCGGATCAGCGCCTTGAGGCGCTCGGAGGGGTGCTGCCGGGCGTCAACTGCGGCGGCTGCGGGTATGCGGGCTGCGGTATGTTCGCGGCGGCGCTGGCCGCCGGGGAAGCCTCCGTGGACGGGTGCCCCGTGGGCGGGGCGGACCTCACCGAAAAGCTGTGCGCCATTCTGGGCGTCGAGATGAAAAAAAACACGCGCCTCACCGTGTTGGTGCGCTGCTCCGGCGGGGCGCGCGCGCGTGACAAATTCCAGTACGAGGGCATCGGGGATTGCCACGCCTCCATTCGGATCGGGGGAGGCCCCAAAGAATGTCCCTACGGCTGCATCGGATTGGGTTCCTGCGTCCGGGCCTGTCCGTTCGGGGCTATTTCGGTCGTCGACGGCGTGGCCGTCATTGACCACGAGCGCTGTACCGGCTGCCAGGCCTGCGTCGGCTCGTGTCCCAAGCGGATCATCGTCCCAGTGCCGTATTACGCCGACGTCAACATCGCCTGTTCCTCCCACGATAAGGGGGGGACGCTGCGGAAAGTCTGCGACATCGGGTGCCTAGGCTGCCGTATCTGCGAAAAAGTCTGTATCCACAAGGCTATCTATATCGAGGACAACCTTGCCGCCATCGACTTTGAAAAATGTACCGGCTGCGGCGACTGCGCCGAAAAGTGCCCCCGCAAGCTCATTGTGGATGCGAAGCTGGACAGGGGGCCGCGGTTGATGGAAGGGTAGGCGTTTGACAGGAAGGGGTCGTCTTGTCCAGGTATAAATCATACTACGGACGAAAAAAGCTCCGCCGGCTCAAGACGGTGCTCATACTCCTGCTGGCCGCCGGCCTGGTGGCGTTGTGCGTTTTCGTTTTGCCGGATTACATCACATACTCGGAGGACGGGCTTTCCATTAACCTTCCCTTTTTAGCATGGATGGTCCGCAGGCCGGCGCCTTCCCCCGCGCCGCCCCTGAACAGCGTGCTTGTCGTAGTCCCGCCGGAACCGTCCGTTCCGGACGAGCCGTCCCCCTCGCCCTCCCCGACCCCCCGGCGGAACCCGGAACAGGTGCGCGCGCTTTTTCTGCCTCTGACCCTTTTGGGCGACACTGACGAACTGGAGGCCATCCGCGGCAGGGCGCTGGACGACGGGATAAACATGCTGGCGCTGGAATACAAAGACGTCCGGGGCACGATCGTCAACGACTCGCTGCTGGCCGCCGCGCTGGAGGTTTTGTCCGACCCCGCCCTGACGCTGACGGCGGTCATTTCGGCCTGCGCCGACAGCACCGTCCCGTACGGCCCTCATGCGGAGTGGGCCGTCAAGCATATCTCCGGCGTCAATTTCAAAGACAATCTCGACCGCCGCTGGCTCAACCTTTATCTGCCCGAAGTGCGCGGGTTTGTCGTTTCGGTGACGCTCGCCGCGTACGAGGCGGGCTTTGACCGCGTGCTGCTCACCTGCGTCGGGTTTCCGCATTCGAGCGGTGCCAGCCAAATCAACTATAACGGCAGCGATCTGACCGTCGGGCCTGTCAACGCCGTCAACGCGCTGCTCACGGACTTGCGGAGCGCCGCGGGTGACCGCCCGCTGGATGTCTGGCTCTTTGAGGATACCTACAACGAGGGGGTTTTTGAGACGGCGGGGCAGGATTTGGCGGCATTTACCGACACGTTTGACCTCATGTTTGTGAGCCTTCCCGACGATGTAACATCTATGGAAAAACCGTTTATCCCCATCATCCCCTCGGGCGGGGCCGGCGGCGGGCTCAAGCCGGAACTCTCTGAACAGGGTTTTATGCTCTATAACGGGCAGGGGAAGTATTTTAAGCCGGCGGAGGCAAACTATGGATCACCGTCTCGGAATTGATATTGGCAGCACGACCATCAAAGCCGTGCTTTTGGACGAACATGACGCTATTTTATACAGCCGTTACCGGCGCCACCGCTCAGACATCTCCCGCGAGATGGCGCTGCTCTTCGACGAGATCGCGGAAGATCTGCCCGAGGTGCGCGCCGCCGTCCGCATGACCGGCTCCGCCGGCCTGGGCGCGGCGACGGCTTTGCGCCTTCCGTTTATGCAGGAGGTCGCCGCCGGGACGCGCGCCGTGCGCCGTTTCGTCCCGGACGCCGACGTCGTTATAGAGCTTGGCGGCGAGGACGCCAAGATCACTTTTATGAAACCTGTCGTCAGCCAGCGCATGAACGGCACCTGCGCGGGCGGTACCGGCGCGTTCATCGACCAGATGGCCGCGCTGCTGCAAACCGACGCCACCGGTCTCAACGAGCTGGCGAAAGGGTATACGTCGCTTTATTCGATCGCGTCGCGCTGCGGGGTATTCGCCAAAAGCGACATGCAGCCGCTGCTCAACGAGGGCGCCCTCCACGCCGACCTGGCCGCTTCCGTACTGCAGGCGGTTGTCAACCAGACGATCGCGGGTTTGGCTTGCGGCCAGCCCATCACGGGGCGCGTCGTCTTTTTAGGCGGTCCTTTGACGTATATGTCGGAATTGCGGGGGGCGTTTGAGAGGACGCTGCGCGACGTGGGGTGTGAGTTTGTCACGCCGCAGCACGCGGAGGTATTTGTCGCCCTGGGGGCCGCGCTGTGCGCCGAGGACGAGCCGATCCCGCTGTCCGGGCTTCCCGCGCGGCTGCGCGGCGCGGGCGCGATCGACGCCGATATACCGCGTATGGAGCCTCTGTTTGCGACGGGGGAGGAATTGGAGGAATTCCGCCGCCGCCATGCCCGCGCCAAAGCGCTGCGCGGCGACATCGCGCAGGCCGAGGGGCCGTGCTTTCTGGGCATCGACGGGGGCAGCACCACCATCAAGGCCGTCCTGACCGGGCGGGACGGGCAGATCCTCTATACATACTACAATAAAAACGAGGGGGCGCCTCTCCCGCGCGCCGCCGAAATTTTACGCGAGATTTACCGGCTTCTGCCCGGGTGCGCCTATATCGGCGGCGTGACGGCGACAGGGTACGGCGAGCAACTGCTCAAGACGGCGCTGCGGGCCGACCGGGGCGAGATCGAAACGGTCTGCCACACCCGCGCCGCGCAGGCGTTCGCCCCCGACGTCGATTTTATCCTTGACATCGGCGGGCAGGACATGAAATGCCTCCGTATCCGGGACGGCCTTCTTGACTCGGTACTGCTCAACGAAGCCTGCTCCTCCGGCTGCGGCTCGTTTATCCAGACCTTTGCCGAGGCGCTGGGGCTGGATGTTTCGGATTTCGCCGCGCGCGCGCTGGAAGCAAAGCATCCCGTTGATCTGGGCACCCGCTGCACCGTCTTTATGAACTCGCGGGTTAAACAGGCGCAGAAAGAGGGGGCGGGCGTCGGGGACATCTCCTGCGGCCTGTCATACTCGGTCGTGCGCAACGCGCTGTTCAAGGTCATCAAGCTCCAGTCCCCCGAACAGATGGGCAGGACGATCCTCGTGCAGGGCGGCACCTTCCTCAACGACGCCATTCTGCGCTGCTTTGAAAAAGTGGCGGGCGTTGACGTCATACGCCCCGACGTGGCCGGGCTGATGGGCGCGTACGGCGCGGCGCTGATCGCGTCCGACAGCTATACCGCCGGCGCGCGCTCGTCGGTGACAGCGCCCGACCGGCTGGACGAGATACAGCCCGAAAAAGTGACGCGGGTCGCCTGCGCCGCCTGTACAAACGCCTGTAAGCTGACTGTTTCCGTCTTTTCGGGCGGGCGGCGGCTGGTCAGCGGCTTCCGCTGCGAGAAGGGCGAGGGCGGCGGACGCCCGTTTTCCGACCTGCCCAACCTGATGGAGGAAAAATACGAGCGGCTTTTCGCCTACACGCCCCTTGACCCCGGAAACGCTCCCAACGGCCTTATCGGCCTGCCCCGGGCGCTGAATATGTATGAGAACTATCCGCTGTGGCATACCTTCTTTACGGAGCTGGGCTTTTCCGTTATGCTGTCGCGCGGCTCGGACCACGCGCTGTTCGAGGAGGGCATGTCCACCATCCCCTCCGAGAGCATCTGTTACCCGGCAAAACTCGCCCACGGGCACATCCGCGATTTGCAGACGCGCGGCGCGAAAACGATTTTTTACCCCTGCGTCACCTATGAGCGCAAGGAAAACGAGGCGGCGGGCAACCACTACAACTGCCCCATCGTCCAGTCCTACCCCGAGGTCATCGACGCCAACATGGACATTCTCAAAAATACGGACACCCTTTTGCTCAAACCGTTCCTCTCGCTCGCGCACAGGGATAAAATGGTGAAAACCCTGACTAAAACGCTCGCGCGCTGGAACATACCGCAAGGCAAAGTCCGGCGCGCCCTTGACGCCGCTTTCGCCGAGATGGACGAGTTCCGGGCGTATATGGCGCGGCGCGGGGAGGAGACGGTCCGCTGGCTGGAGCAGAGCGGGAAAACGGGCATCGTGCTGGCCGGCCGCCCGTACCACGCCGACCCCGAGATCCACCACGGCCTGCCGCGCATGATCGCCTCGCTGGGTTTCGCCGTGCTGACGGAAGATTCCGTCGCGCACCTCGCTCCCGCCCAGCGCCCGCTGCGCGTATTCGACCAGTGGATGTACCACACCCGTCTGTATGACGCCGCCGCGTTCGTGACAAACCACCCAAACCTGCAAATGGTACAGCTCAACTCGTTCGGCTGCGGGCTGGACGCCGTGACGACCGATCAGGTACAGGAGATCCTGTTGTCCTCGGGCAAGATCTATACCGCGCTGAAGATCGACGAGATCAATTCTCTCGGCGCGGCCCGCATCCGTATGCGCTCACTCGCGGCGGCGCTGGCCGGGCGGCTGGCGGGCGGCGGCGCGCACGGCGCGGGACGGGGGATATATACATACCAACGGCGTGAGTTTACGCCGGAGATGAAGCGGAAACACACCATCCTCGCGCCGCAGATGTCGCCGGTGCACTTTGAGATGATCGAGGCGCTGCTGCGCCATGACGGGTATGATTTCCGCATCCTCAAAACGGCCGACCATCAGGATATAGAGACGGGCCTGCGCTTTGTCAACAACGACGCCTGTTACCCCACCATCGTCGTCGTGGGACAGCTCATGCGCGCCATGCTGTCCGGCAAATACGACCCCGACAACACCTCCATTTTCCTGACGCAGACGGGCGGCGGCTGCCGCGCCACCAACTATGTCGCCCTGCTCCGCCGCGCCCTGCGCGAGGCCGGGATGCCGCAGGTCACGGTCGTCGGGCTGAGTGTCGGGGGCATAGAGAAAAACTCCGGCATCAAATGGACCATCCCTCTCATCGACGGCGCGCTGAAATCGTTCGTTCTGGGCGACCTTCTGCAAAACGCGCTGCTGCGCACCCGCCCGTATGAGCGGGAACCGGGCGCCGCCAACGCGCTTTACCGCAGATGGCTGGACGACTGTACGGATAAACTGCTGCGCAACGGCGGACTCAATCTGTCCGAAACGGCCAGGAGCATTGTCGCCGGCTTTGAGGCCCTGCCGCTGGCGGACACCCCGCGCAGGCCCCGCGTGGGCCTGGTGGGCGAGATTCTTGTTAAATTTCACCCCGACGCGAACAACAACGCCGTCGCCGTCATCGAGCGCGAGGGGTTTGAAGCCGTCGTACCCGGCCTGATCGGTTTTTTCCAATACGGCTTTCTCAACAGCGTCATCAAGCACGAGATACTGGGCACTTCCGGCGTGCTGGCGGCGGTGATGAACCTCGTCATCCGGCTGGTCTACCGCTACGAAAACACCGTCAAGAAATGGCTGCGCGGCTCGGCGCGCTTTTCCGCCGAAGCGCCCATCCATGAGCTGGCCGAAAAGGCGTCGCATGTGCTCTCCGTCGCGAACCAGTGCGGCGAGGGCTGGCTGCTGACCGCCGAGATGGTGGAACTGATCGAGAACAACGTCCCCAATATCATCTGCGCCCAGCCGTTCGCCTGCCTGCCTAACCACGTCACCGGCAAGGGCATGATCCGGAAACTGCGCGAGATGTTCCCGCAGAGCAACATCGTCCCGATCGACTACGACCCGGGGGCCTCGGAGATAAACCAGCTCAACCGCATCAAGCTGATGCTGTCGGCCGCCGCCGCGGGGGAATAAAGGAGGAAAAGGAAGATGGCAAACGGCAATATAGACAGCGAGTTAAAAACATTTGAACTTTCGCTTATCTGGAAAGAAGCGGAGTACAACTTTGCCTTTTGGGAGCGCCTTGCGGGCACGCTGGATTGGGATAAAGCGTACCGGGACGCGCTGCCCGCCGTATTGAAAACGGATAACCTCTATGATTATTATCTGGAACTGATGAAATTCACGGCGCTGCTGCGTGACGGGCATACTCGCGTATGGATGCCAAAATCCGTGGAAGAATTGCCGGACTATATGTCGAAGCTGCCGATAATGACACGGCTTATCGGCGGAGAGCGTGTCATAACCAACGTCAAGCGTTCCGCGGCGGATACGGTAAAGCGCTGGAGCGTCATAAAGCGAGTAAACGGGCTTGAGATGGAGGAATACGCCAAAAAATACATCTATCCCTACATCTGGCACGAAAAAACAGACAGCGCGGATTTTTGGATCGACAAGTTTTTACGTTCCGGCAAGGCTGGGAGTCAAGTCGAGCTTGAAATGGGAAATGACGGTAAGGTTGAAACGGCGGTTTTGACCCGGACATACGGCGCTACGGACTGGGCGTATGATACCAGGGGCTTTGTCTATGACGCCAAAGGAACGCCGGGCGAAAACCTGCGTCAGGTATATAAATCAGACAGCCACTGTATTGCTGTGACGGAAGATAACATTGCCGTTATTACCATTGACACCATGATGAACGATAACCTGCCCAAAGAGTTTTCCGCCAATCTTCCCCTGCTTGAAACGGCGCGGGGTTATGTCATAGATATCCGCAGAAACAGCGGCGGCAACAGCACTCATGCCGACGCTGCTGCTGCGGCGTTCATCGGCGGGGAATTTGTCAATCAGCGTTCATTGCACCCCATACATATAGGCGCGTATAAAGCGTGGGCCAGAAATCAAAATTTTGGGGATCAGTCCTATGAACAGATCGCCGCGGAGCGCGGCGCGTCCGACTGGCGCGAAAAATGCTATAAAATATTAAAGCGCGCGTATTATGAGGATACTGTTTCGACCCATACCTGCGACGGAAACAGTCCTGTTTTGAGCGCGCCGCTGGTTGTGCTGACCTCCGCGGACACCGCTTCGGTGGCGGAGGACTTCCTGATTACGCTTGACCACGCGAAACGCGCCACCATTGTCGGGTCGGCCAGTTTCGGCTCGACCGGGCAGCCGCTGACAATGGACCTTGAAAGCGGCGGCGGATTCCAAATTTGCACACGGCATAATTTATATCCCGACGGGCGTGAGTTTATCAATATTGGCGTACAACCGCACATTCCCTGTGAGCTGACGCTTGACGACTATAAAAACGGGATTGACTCGGTTATGAACAGAGGGCTTCAAGCCGTGAGGGAACAGTTTTAGGGGTTTCCGCCGCCCGGCGCGCTTTCCCGCGTTGCCGGCAGTGAACGGGCGCGGCACAGAGTAGTTAATACCATACGGGAGGCAGCATGGACAATCTATTTGCCGTCGTTGTAAAGGGTATCATAATCCATAACGGTAAAGCCTTAATTATTCAGCGTTCCGCGGATGATGAGTTTGTTGGCAAAACCGATCGTTGACGATATGAACCGCAATTCCGTTTGGGAGGATATATTCCCCCAATAAGGGACCGCCGGACTTTGCGTGTATTTATATCATTTTTCAAAAATCCCCCGGCGCAGCCGTCCCCGTATATCACAAAGCCCCCGCCGGCCGGCGGGGGCTCCCTTATCAGTTTTTCTCAGCCCTTGGCCTTGATTTTGGCCTGCGCCGCCGCGAGGCGGGCGATCGGGACGCGGAACGGGGAACAGGAAACATAGTCCAGCCCCGCGTTGAAGCAAAACTCCACGCTCGAAGGATCGCCGCCATGCTCGCCGCAGATGCCCAGCTTGATGCCGGGACGTGTTTTCCGCCCCAGCTGCGCGGCCAGTTTGACAAGTTTGCCGACGCCGTTCTGGTCTAGGCGGGCAAAGGGGTCGGTCTCATAGATTTTGCGCTTGTAATAATCGTCAAGGAAGGAACCCGCGTCGTCGCGGGAGAAGCCGAACGTCATCTGGGTGAGATCGTTGGTGCCGAAGGAGAAGAATTCGGCCTCCCCCGCAATCTCGTCGGCGGTCAGAGCGGCGCGCGGGATCTCGATCATGGTACCGATCATGTATTTCAGCGCGAAGCCCGCCAGCTCCTCCTCGGCGGCCTTCTGCACGACGCCCTTGACAAAGCGCATTTCGTTGACGTCGCCGACCAGCGGGATCATGATTTCCGGCACGATGTCAATGCCGGTCACGCGCTTGACGTTGACGGCGGCGCGAATGATGGCGCGGGCCTGCATTTCGGCTATTTCGGGGAAGGATACGGCGAGGCGGCAGCCGCGGTGCCCCATCATGGGGTTGAATTCGTGCAGATTGTCCACGCGCTCCCTCAACGTCTGTTCATCCACACCCATATCGGCGGCGAGGGCCCGTATATCCTCTTCCTTCTGCGGCAGAAACTCATGCAGCGGCGGGTCAAGCAGGCGGATGGTGACCGGGCGGGGCCCCATCGCGGTGAAAATACCCTCAAAATCCTTCACCTGCATCGGTAGCAGCTTATCCAGCGCCTTGCGGCGTTCGGTTTCATCGGCGGACAGGATCATCTCGCGCATCGGGCCGATACGGTCGGCCTCAAAAAACATGTGCTCGGTGCGGGTCAGGCCGATGCCCTCCGCGCCGAACGAGACCGCCTGCGCGGCGTCGTGCGGCGTGTCGGCGTTGGTGCGGACTTTGAGGGTGCGCACCTCGTCGGCCCAGCCCATAAAGGTGTTGAAATTGCCGGTGATCTCGGCTTCGGCGGTGGGGATGGCGCCGATATAGACGCTGCCGGTCGTGCCGTCGATGCTCATAAAATCGCCCGTATTGACGCGCGCGCCTCCGATCATCAGGAACCCGCCGTCCTCATGGATCACGCACTCGCCGCAGCCGGCGACGCAGCAGGTCCCCATGCCGCGCGCCACGACCGCCGCGTGGCTGGTCATGCCGCCGCGGACCGTCAGAATGCCCTGCGCCGCGATCATGCCCTCGATGTCCTCCGGCGACGTCTCCTTGCGTACCAGCAGTACGGGGCCGTTTTTGGCTTCGGCTTTAGCGTGTTCGGCGGTAAAGCACACCCTGCCGCAAGCCGCGCCGGGCGAGGCGGGAAGACCCTTGGCCACCGGTTCGGCCGCTTTGAGCGCCTTGGGCTCGAACTGGGGATGCAGCAGCGCGTCGAGCTGTTTAGGCTCCACCTTGAGCAGCGCATCCTCCTTGCTCCAAACGCCCTCGTCCACCATGTCGATGGCGATTTGCAGCGCCGCCTGGGCGGTGCGCTTGCCGTTGCGCGTCTGGAGCATATAGAGCTTGCGGCGCTCGATGGTGAATTCCATGTCCTGCATGTCTTTATAGTGGCTTTCCAGTGTGGACGCGATTTCTGCAAACCGCCTGTACGCCTCCGGCATGACTTCGTTCAGCTGGTCGATGGTCTGCGGGGTGCGGATGCCGGCCACCACGTCCTCGCCCTGCGCGTTCATCAGAAACTCGCCGTACAGCTTGCGCTCGCCGGTGGACGGGTTGCGGGTGAAAGCCACGCCGGTACCGGAGTCGTCGCCCATATTTCCGAACACCATTGACTGGACGTTGACGGCGGTGCCCCAGTTGGACGGGATGTCGTTTTCGCGGCGGTAGACGATGGCGCGCGGATTGTTCCACGAGCGGAAAACGGCGGCGACCGCCGCCATGAGCTGGTCGCGCGGCTCCTGGGGAAACTCCGCGCCCTTGTTATCGCTATAAAACGCCTTAAAGCGCTTGACAAGCGTCTTCATATCGTCCACGCCGAGCTCGGTGTCCTGTTTTACGCCCTTTTGCTCTTTGAGCTCGTCAATAATGATTTCGAAGTTGTGTTTGGGCAGTTCCATCACCACGTCGGAAAACATCTGGATAAAGCGGCGGTAGGAGTCGTATACAAAACGCGGGTTGCCGGTCAGGGCGCTCATCCCCTCGGCCACGGCGTCGTTCATGCCGAGGTTGAGGATGGTGTCCATCATGCCGGGCATCGAGGCGCGGGAGCCGGAGCGCACCGACACCAGCAAAGGGGCGTCCGTGCCGCCGAACACCTTGCCGGAGTCCTTTTCCAGCCACACGAGGTATTCCATCACCTGGTCGCGGATGTCGGGCGCGACAAACTCCCCGTCCTGATAATACCGCCCGCAGGCTTCGGTCGTGACGGTAAACCCTTGCGGCACCGGCAGGCCGAGGTTGGTCATCTCGGCGAGATTGGCCCCTTTGCCTCCCAGCAGCTCCCGCATGGACCCCGAGCCTTCGGAAAACCTGTATACATATTTCATCCAATCAGTCCTTTCCTATGTTCCGGATGATTATATCATTGCATCTCGTCTAAAGTCAATGAAAACGACGGCAAAAACTCCGCGAAAAAGGTGTCCAGCTCCGGCATACCCATCGCGTCCAGTTTCTCCCGCGTGACGCGCGCCGCGTCGCGGAACTCCCAGTTGCCGGCCCGCATCTCCTCCAGGCACTTGACATAGGCCGACAGCTTGTCGGCGGCGCGGACGATCCTGTCCACATCCGGCTCCCCCGGCTCCCAGTATTTCCTGTACCGCCCCCGCATCGCCTCCGGCAGCATCAGCAGCAGCTTTTCCACGCCCGCCTCCTCCACCTCGCGGTACGCCTCGCGGATTCCGGGGGAAAAGTACTTGACCGGCGTCGGCATATCGCCGGTCAAAATCTCCGGCGCGTCGTGAAAAATAGCCGCCGCCGCGCAGGCGTCGGGGTCCGGCCCCGCCTTCCCGTGCATATCGAGCGCGATCGACGCCAGCGCGTGCGCGAAGACCGCCGTCATCAGCGAATGTTCCGCGACGTTTTCCGGCGTCCTGCCGGCCATCAGGCTCCAGCGCCCGATGAGGCGCATACGCGCCATCATGGCATAGAAGTGACGCATGGGCCGCAACCGCTCCTTCGCATCAAGCCTCGCCGCGTCCGCGTTCGGTCGCGCGGTACGCGTTCTCCCAATCCGGGGACGGCTCGGTTTTTCTTTTCAGGTTATACTCGGTGTGATACGCGGGGAAGTCCGACAGCTCCACAAGGTGGCGCGGGAATTCGCAGGGATCGCCGGGAATCCCCAGCTCGCCCTCGTCCACGCCCGGCAGGTCGGGCAGCGAAACCGTCACAACGGTCCCGTTTGGCTTATCGGAGGTGGCCATCATCGTTCCGCCGCACTGGCAGACGATCGCCGACGCGACCGACAGTCCCGTCCCGAGAATATTTCCCGCCCCGCAGGGCGTCTCGCGGCCGTCACGGCCCTCATAGATAAAAGGCATCTCCCCGCCGCCGTTCCGCACCTTAAACAGGATGCTCCCATCCTCGCGCGAAAGCTCCACGCCAACGCCGCCTTCCCCGTGCAAAACGGCGTTGGACAGCAGGTTGTAAAGCAGCCGCGACACCATCCCCGGGTCCAGAAAAGCATAAAACGGCTCCTCGGCACAGTCAAGCGTGACCGGCGTCCTCTTGTAAACGGCCAGTTTGCGCGTCTCCGCCACAATGCCGGCAAAAAGCTCCGCGAGATCTGTGCGCACCGGGTCAGACATGTCGTAATCGACCGCGTATTTGGCCTGATCGCCCAAATTCCTCGCCAGGCGCAAAATCGAGAACGCGGCGCGCCTCGCCTCGCCCAGATACCGGAGCAGGGCGGCGTCCTCACCGCCGGACGCGATCCGCTTCTCCAGCAGGTCGAGCGCCGGCAGCAGCACCGACAGTTTTCCGCGCAGGCGGATGTCCAGGCTGCTCAAAGTTTCGGAAAAGGCTGCGTTTAGGTCACGTTGATTCATCATGGTCACCTCCGGGGATCATAATCCATATATGCCGTGTCAGCCGGCGGGCCCGGCTTGGGGGCCGGTCATCTGAACCGCTCCGTCCATATCCGCAGGTCCGCTGTGCCCGCGCGTCTCGGCCTCCCTGCAATCCGCTTCCGCCCTTCGACATTATACGCTCCTTTTTTGTCAAGGTAAAGGCAAATCCTTCTTTATTTTGCCGAAAACGCAAGAACCCCTTGTGCAACGGCGCGGTATAGTATATAATACCCTCTGCAAGCAACAATACCCTGTAAAGATTTGTTAGGAGGTACACGCATGAGTATCAAAATCGGCATCAACGGATTTGGCCGGATCGGCCGCCTGGTATTCCGCGCGGGACTCGACAACCCCGAGCTGGAGTTTGTCGGCGTCAACGACCCCTTTATGTCCCCCGACTATGTGGCTTATATGCTCCGCTACGACACCGTTCACGGGCGCTTTAAGGGCAGCGTGTCATACGACGACAGCTCCGTCACCGTCAACGGCAGGAAGATCGCCTTCTTTGCCGAAAAGGATCCCGCCAACATTCCCTGGGGCAAAGCCGGCGCGGAATATATCGTCGACGCCACCGGCATCTTCCACGAAAAGGCCAAAGCGCAGGCCCACATCGACGCGGGCGCGAAAAAGGTCATCTATTCCGGCCCGTCCAAGGACGACACCCCGATGTTCGTTTGCGGCGTCAACCTCGATAAATATACCAAAGACATGAACTTTGTCTCCAACGCCTCCTGCACCACCAACTGCCTCGCCCCGCTCGCCAAGGTCGTCAACGACGAGTTCGGCATCGCCGACGGCCTGATGACCACCGTCCACTCCGCCACCAATACGCAGATGGTCGTGGACGCCCCCTCCAAAAAGGACTGGCGCGGCGGCCGCGCGGCCTCCGGCAACATCATCCCCTCCTCCACCGGCGCCGCCAAGGCGGTCGGCAAGGTCATTCCCGAACTCAACGGCAAGCTGACCGGTATGTCGATGCGCGTCCCGACACTGGATGTCTCGGTCGTCGATCTCACCGTCAACCTCAAAAAGCCCGCGAAGTACGACGAGATCTGCGCCGCCGTCAAGAAGGCCAGCGAAACGACGATGAAAGGCGTTTTGGGCTACACGGATGAGGATGTCGTTTCCTCCGACTTCATCGGCGATCCCCGCACCTCCATCTTTGATAAAAAAGCCGGCATCGCCCTCACCGACACCTTTGTCAAGCTGGTGAGCTGGTACGATAACGAGTGGGGATACTCCTGCAAGGTCCTTGACCTAATCCAGCATATGTATAAAGTGGACCGCGCTTGACACGATGAACACAGATAAACAGACGGGCCGCAGTTTTCTGCGGCCCGTTCGCGCGCGCGGCGCCTCACCGCAGCGCCTGTTCAATGTCCTCTAAAATATCGTCGATGTGCTCAAGCCCCACCGAGAACCGCACCGTGCCCGGATCAACGCCGGCGGCGGCCAGCTGGCTGTCGGTCAGCTGGCGGTGGGTCGAGCTGGCGGGATGCTGAACGCAGGTGCGGATGTCGGCGACGTGAACCTGATTGCCCGCCAGCTTCAGAGCGTCCATGAAGCGGATGGCGCCTGCCCGCCCGCCTTGAAGGACGACCGTCACCACCCCGCTCGCGCCCTTGAGATACTTTTGGGCAAGCGTGTGATACCGGTCGCCCGGCAGGCCGGGGTAGCTGACCGACGCGATCCTGTCCGAAGCCGCGAAATATTCCGCGACCCGCAGCGCGCTCTGGCAATACCGTTCCATCCGCAGCGCCAGCGTCTCCAGCCCCAGATTGAGCAAAAATCCCGAATGAGCCGACGGATACGCGCCGAAATCGCGCATCAGCTGCATCCGGGCTTTGATGATGTAAGCCATTTTACCGTATGTTTCGGTGTAGGTAATGCCGTGATAGGTCGGGTCAGGCGAGGTGAGGCCGGGAAAATCCCCGCCGTGCCAGTCGAAATTCCCGCTGTCCACAATCACGCCGCCCACTTGCAGGGCGTGGCCGTCCATGTACTTCGAGGTCGAGTGAACGACAATATCCGCGCCGTACCGGATCGGCTTGCACAGGATCGGCGTGGGAAAGGTGTTGTCGACAATCAGCGGCACGTTCTTCGCGTGCGCGATCTTCGCCATCTTTTCAATGTCCAGCACCGTCAGCGCGGGATTGGCCAGCGTTTCGCCGAACAGGGCCTTGGTGCCGGGCTTGAACGCCGCGGCGATCTCGTCCTCTCCCGCGTCGCCGTTGACGAAGATACACTCGATCCCCAGCTTTTTCAGCGTGCTGGCGAAGAGATTGACCGTGCCGCCGTAGATATGCGACGTGCTGACAAAGCTGTCGCCCGCGCCGCAGAGGTTGAGGACGGCCAGAAGCGACGCCATCTGCCCCGACGAGGCGCACATCGCGCCTATCCCGCCCTCCAGCGCGGCGATTTTCTCCTCCACCGCCATGACGGTGGGGTTTTCAAAGCGGGAATAGATAAGGCTTTTGGTCGGGTCGTCAAACACCGCGCCAATATCCTCGGCTGAGTCGTAGTAGTACGTGGTACTCTGCACAATCGGCACGACGCGCGGCTCGGCGTTTTTCGGCGTGTAGCCCGCGTGCAGGCATTTGGTTTCGTCTTTCATCAAAAATCCTCCTCGTACGCTTTGAGGCATTGTATCACACGCCGGGCGGCGCGTCAATTTCCGCGCGGCGGAACGCCTTGCCAACATGGGGAAATGCTTTTTCATTTATTGGCGTTACTTACCTCAGAATATACAACAGCCCAATGACAGACGCGGAAATCAAGGCTCCGAGCAGAATTGAGAAGACTGTCAGGAGCGGAACCGCTTTCCATACGCGTATAAGCCGCTTGAATAAAAAGTAACCGCTAATCACTCCCGCTATGGGAACCAGCAGCAGATAGGGTTTATCAGTGTTTAGGAAAAACAGTAGCAAGAGCATCGCAAAGGCGGCGATCTCAGCCACCAGTATAGATGGCTCCAGAACCTTTTTCATTTTGACGCGGCCTCCTCAAGAAAAGATTTCACCCTATCATAGACGCCTTCCGCCGCGAAAACGTCATTGTGGGCAGCATTGTCTAGTTCCATAAAATCCACTTGGCCTTGAAATAACTTTGATAAACGCTCTGAAGACGCGAATGAGACCATTTCGTCACTGCGCGACGCAATGACCAGCGCCGGGCAAGTTACATCAGGCGCGTATTTATCTGACGGGAGCTTCTGCTTTACCAGCCATTGAAACGGGCCGTAAAAGATTGGAAGCATATTGTTGTAAAGCTCTGTCCCGTTGGCATAGGGGGCGGCAAGGATCAATCCGGCGACCGGGCGGCTGAGCGCCAGATACACGGCGCTTCCCGTACCCATGCTGTATCCCATGGTAACAATGCGGCTGGTATCCACATCCGGAAGCGCGGCGGCATAATCGTAAACCGCCATCGCTTCCTCATACATGCTGCGCTGACCGGCTTGGCCTTCGTTGAGCCCATAACCTTCATAATCGATATATAAATAATGATACCCGGCATAATAGTCCCAGCGCTCATCCTCTTCAAGACCGCGCAGTCTCCGATAGGAAACCTCTCCGTTCCCGCCAAAATAAATGACAAGCGGAGCCTTCCCGTTAACCGCCCGATACAGCATACCATGATAGGTCTTTCCGTTTTCTGCGGCAAACTCAACCTCCGCATACCCCGGTTTGCCCCGTAAAAACGCACGGCTTTCCGGGTCATCGACATTATAAAACAATATTCTGTCCTGTATCGCGTACACGAGCCCGCAAACCGACAGCAGAACCGTGAGAACCGCCAAAAGAATCGAACAAACGTGCACAGCCCATTTCGCCGCGTTCCATTTACGTTTGAATAGCATCCCTAACCCACGCAGCGCAAGCTGTGTCAACAGCACAATCGCCGCGACTGCCGTGAGCGGCAATAGGAGGCTGCCCATGCCGGACCGGATGAAGACGCCGGCGACGCCTAGGATTCCGGCGCATAGGGACATATGTAAGGCGGCGCGATTTGTATTGTTATTTTTCAAGATACACCATCCACATTGTTTGATATAGCAACAAGCGGTTTTTCCAAACTACCCCCATATGATACGCCGGCCCTGAACATGGCGTCAATTTGAACCACCGATCCCAATCTCAAGCCAACAAGATTCAGCCTTTCACTTAATTGATCAAGTGCGCCAATGATTTGATTTTCAAGAGGCTGTCCTTAATTACGGCAACAATGCCCTATAAAAACAAAGCCGCCCGCCTCAGTAACACCGAAATCTGCGTTTTATTCATACATCTCGTGTCTTACAATTTCTGACATACAAGCTCCTCCTCCGCAGATTAACTTAATGGCTTGCAAACCGTATCCGCTCTTGGTATACTGACTGATGCGCGGCTCTTTTCCGCGGCGGCGGAAGGAAGGGTTCGCGGCGAAAAAATTTATCTTTTACGGGAGAAAAATATATGACTTTGAATATTTCAGAAGGGAACGCAAACGTCATAGAGCGCGGGGTTTATTACTTCGGGCTGTCGGATTATCCGCATATCACCGTTGGGGATTTGAAAAATATAGCCGCGTTTATCCGGTATGAAAAATTGCACGGCCGGCAAACGGACATCGTGTGTGAGGATGAAAGCATACTCACAGCCGTCCATAACGCCGTCTCAAATCCTGAAACCACAGAGGACGGCGTACTGCCCGAAGAAGAGGATGAACTTGTCTATCACGGGACAAATCTCCGCGCCGCGCGGAAAATACTGTCCTCCGGCAAGCTGCTCTCCGCGGCAAAGATTTCCGGGAAAACCGGGGAAGAGCTGGCCTTTGAAAAACGCGGCAGCCCCTGGAACGACCCGGCGGACTTTTTTGAGTACATCATGTTTTGCTGGGGCGATAATTCCACCGGGGATTATGTAGTTTTGTCGGAAAACTTCCCGAGTGAGGAGGACTTGGCAAAGGGGAACTTCAATCCCGGAGTGCGTTTTTATTTTTTATACAATGATTTGAAACGGCATCCCGGACACGCTTTTGACGGGTATCACCCTATTAAGGTAAAGGATGAGATCATGCTGTCTGAGTGCCTCCACTCCTGCATTGTGCCGGAGCAATATAAAAACGAATTACAAAGCCATATACCGCCGGAATTGGCGGCAAAAGTATACTATTTACCGCAAAATAAACTGAGCGTATCGGACTGGAACGAAAAGGTCTGGGAATTTGTAAAGGCATTATAATATGACCGGGGATGCGGCATACAAAACGCCCGCTTCCCCGCTTTGCTTTCCCTATTCCTCCCCGGGTCCGTCCGGTTCTCCGTTTTCCTCTTCCGTTTCGATCCGGGCGGCGGGCTTTGCCGCCCGGTTGTTTTTTCTGACAAGCCCGATATACACAAACCCCGCGGCCAGCACGGTGATCAGCAGGATCAGCACCCGCAGCTCGCCGGAGGTGGTCAGCACCACCGCCGACAGCCCCAGCACGGCGGAGACGCTGTACAGAATGGCGACAGCCTGTTTCTGCGAAAAGCCCATGTCGATCAGCCGGTGGTGGACATGCTTGCGGTCGGGATTGGAGAGAGGGTTTTTCCCCTGTGCCAGGCGTCTGATAAACACCACCGTTGTGTCGAAGATAGGCAGGCCGAGGATCAGGAAGGGAACGGCGAAGGTGATGACGGCATAGAACTTGAACAGGCCCAGTATCGAGGCGCAGGAGAGGATGTAGCCTAAAAACAGGGCGCCGCAGTCGCCCATAATCAGGCGCGCGGGGTTGAAGTTATACGGCAGAAAGCCCAGACAGCCGCCGGCCAGGGAGGCTGTGAGCAGCGCCGCCGCCGGGTTGCCCGTGGCAAGCGCGATCAGCAGCATCGAAAGAGAGGCAATGCCGCTCACCCCGGCGGCCAGACCGTCCAGGCCGTCGATGAGGTTGACGGCGTTGGTGATGCCGACGATCCACAGCACGGTGACGGGGATGTCGAACACGCCTAGGATGATGGTCTGCTCGCCGAAAAACAGGGCGGGGTTGGTGAAAACATTGACCCGCAGCCCGTACAGGACGGGAACCGACGCGGCGGCCAGCTGGCCGGCGAGTTTGGCCCACCACGGGAGCGAGATGATGTCGTCGATCGCGCCCACGGCTACGATCAGTACGCCGCCGATCAGAATCCCGGCAAGCTGGCCGGATATTTGGCCTATGCCAAAGAGAAAAAAGGAGATCATGAACCCGGCGAAGATCGCGAGCCCCCCCAGACGGGGCATCGGGATGTTGTGCATCCTGCGGTCGTCCCGGTTGGGGTCGTCGACCGCGCCCACCCTGTGCGCCAGCATACGCACCAGCGGCGTGACCGCGAAAGAGACGATCAGCGCCGCCCCCAGCGCGTACAATATGTTATAGAACACAGCCGGGTCCGAGATAAACAGCGGTTTATCAGGCATGGTATCGCCCCTTTGTGTTTGGCAAAAAGGGACGCCGAGGGCGCGTCCCGTCCCGTGTCACTTTCTTGGAAGGAAGCCTACCGCCTCCCGCACGCGGTTCAAAACCGGCCCGGCAATGGCGGCGGCGCGGCCGGCATTCTCCGCCATCAGCGTATCCAGGCGCGCGGGGTCTCCGGTAAGCTCCGCGGCTTTGCTCCGGATGGGGGCCAGCACGCCGTCGGCGGCTTCGCCGACGGCCTCTTTGAACGCGCCGTAACCCTGCCCCGCGAACTCGCGGGAAACGGCGTCCGTGTCCTTGCCGGTACACAGGGCGTATATCGTCATCAGGTTGCTCACGCCGGGCTTTCCGGCGGGGTCGTAGCGCACCTCGCTTCCCGAGTCGGTGACGGCGCGTCTGCACTTTTTAATGATGGTATCCCTGTCGTCCAGCATCGAGATATACCCGGCCGGGTTGGGGTCGGACTTGTCCATCTTATGCGAGGGATCTGCAAGGCTCATAATGCGGCCGCCCAGCTTGGGGATCAGATGCTCCGGCACGACAAAAACGTCGCCGTATATGCCGTTGAACCGGATGGCTATATCCCGCGCCAGCTCCAGATGCTGCTTCTGATCCTCCCCGATCGGCACGATATGCGCGTCGTAGAGCAGGATGTCGGCGGCTTGAAGGACGGGGTAGATGAACAGCCCGGCGTTGATGTTGTCGGCGTGTTTGGCGCTCTTGTCCTTAAACTGCGTCATCCGGGAAAGCTCCCCGAACATGGTAAAGTTATTCAGAATCCAGCACAGCTCGGCGTGCGCCGGCACATGGCTCTGCACATACAGCGCGGTGTTGGCCGGCTCCGGCCCGCAGGCCATCACCAGCGCGAAGACCTCGCGGGCGCGGCGGCGCAGCGTTTCGGGGTCCTGGCGCACCGTGATGGCGTGCATGTCCACGATGCTGTATACGCAGCGGTGATTTTTGCTGAGGGCCACATAATTGCTCAGCGCGCCGAGGTAGTTGCCGATCGTCGGGACAGCCGTCGGCTGGATGCCGGAGAATACGGTTTTCGCCTGTTCCATACGGACGCCCTCTTTAATTCGTTTTTTTGATCCGCGGGGCGGGCTGTCCCGCCTCTACGGAGACGTCATTTCAAGATATGTTTCCCCTAAACGCGAAACCCCGGTTTCGATCTGCTCCGGCGACGGCAGCGAGAAGTTGAGCCGCGCCGCACCCGAAAACCCGCCTTCGTCCGTTAAAAACGCGCTCCCGGGCACCGCCATGACTTTTCGTTCCTTTGCCCTGCGGCAAAAGTCCGTGCCGTCGATACCGCCCGGCAGCTCGATCCAAAGAAACAGGCCGCCCTCCGGGACGCGCCATCGAACCCCCGGCATATGCCGCTTCAGCGCCGCGTCCATCACGTCGCGCCGCGTCCGGTACAAATCCCGGCAGCGGGCGATGTGCGCGTCAAGGTCGTGCCGCGCCATGTAGCGCTCGACGAGTATTTGAAAGAACAGATTGGAGTGTACGTCGCTCACCTGTTTGGCGGCGGTCATCTTGGCGATCAGCGGCGCGGGGGCCAGCGCGAACCCAAGCCGGATGCCGGGCGCGACGATTTTTGAAAAACTGCCCGCGTAAATAACGCGTCCCTCGGTGTCCATAGACTTGATCGCCGGGACGTCCTCTCCGTCATACCGCAACTCGCGGTACGGGTCGTCCTCCAGCACGGCGGCGTCATATTTCGCCGCGAGTTCCAGCAGGCGCTTCCGCGCCGCGAGCGGCATGACCTCCCCGGTGGGGTTTTGAAAGGTGGGGATGGTGTAGACCATTTTGGCCTCCGGGTGCTCCCGGAACGCCCTCTCCAGCCCGTCCAAATCCATGCCCGCTCCGCCGCAGGGCACGCCTACGAGTTTCACGCCGTAGGAGCGCAGGGCGTTAAGCGAGCCGATGAAGCTGGGGTCTTCGCAAATCACGGTGTCGCCCTCGTTGAGCAGCGCCTTGGCGGCCAGCTCGACCGCCTGCTGCGCGCCGCTGGTGATGATGAGGTCGTCTCCCGCCCGCCCGATGCCGTGCTTTACGCGGACACGCTCCCGCGTGCGTTCCCGCAGCGGGCCGTACCCTTCGGAGATGCCGTATTGCAGCGCGCCGGCCGCGTCGTTCGCGAAAATCTCGGCGGCGATCACCGCCATTTCCGCCGCCGGAAAAGCCTCCGGGGAGGGATTGCCGGCCGCCAGCGAAACGGTTTCGGGGTCGGTAGGCGCTTTCAGTATCTCGCGGATGGCCGACGGCCTGAGCGCCGATATGCGTCTGGAAAACTCCACGCGCCTGTCTCCTTTATGATTTCTGGATTTCACTCTATCACAAAAGGGGCCGTTATGTCAACCTCGGGCGGCAACAAACCCAAAAGCCGGCGCGTTTAACCGCGCCGGCTTTGTCACGGGCAGGCCGCCTGCCTATTTCTTTTTGCCGTAAGCTACGTCGATGTAGTCCTGCATGATGTTCTTCCATGTCTCCGCCAATTGAGCCGGGGTCTCGTAGCCGCCGAGGAGCCCTCCGACGCCGAAGCCGTCGCCGTCCGCGTTTTTGGCGTTCAGGTAGTCAAACATGTCGAACTGGGGCTTGGTGCCCATGAACTGAACGAGTTCAAAGCCGCGTATATCGTCGCCGTAGAGGTCCTCGACCCAGAAGGTCGCGTCATTACGCAGGTCAAGGTCAAAATCATACCAGTTATGGTAATCATACAGCGTGTCATACACGATGTCCGCGTCCTTGGTCCCGATGGGGATCATATAGACGTTGCCGCCCAGATTAAACTGCCTGTTGGTATCCTTGTTTCCGTTGGGGCCGATGGGCCACGGCACGGTCCTGATCACGTAGTCGCAGGCCGCGTTCGATGCGGTGCCGTACCCCTTGGTGATGCCGTAGTTTTGCGCCAGCCACGGAATCCAGAGGAAAAAGCCCGCTTTGCCGGTGCTCCAGTCGTTGTTGGCGGCCCAGAAGTCGCCGTCCGGGTCCCACGGCTTCGCGACGTTATTCTCGTTATACATCTTGTAGATAAAGTCCAGCACGTCCAGGGTGGCCGGTGAGGTAAGCCCCTGCGTGTCGGTCAGCGCGATACCGGTGTTGTTGGAGATGAGCATGTTCTCCAGCAGTTTTACATGCGTTCCGGCCCAGCCGTAGGTGCCCTTGGTGCCGTCGGTCACGGCCCTCATGATCTCCAGCCACTCTGTCCAGGTCCATTTGCCCTCGTCCCACAGGTCCTGCGGGTTTGGCTGGTTGTACTCCTGAAGGAGGTCCCAGTTGAAGCCCAGCATGTAGATCTGGTTGTAGTCGACGGGGGGAGACGCCACAAAGATGTAATCCTTGGGCAAACTGCAGACGTTGACCGGCGTGAATACGATCTGGTCGGTGAAGATGTCGCTGCCGGGCTTGGCATATTCATCGGTAGGCATACAAAAGCCGTTGAGGATATACGGGATGCCGAAGTTGAAGTCCATGGTGTAGATGTCCACGTCGGGCGCGCCGGCCATGACGGAAGTGCTGATGGATTCCCGCGCGCCGACATATGTCATGTCAACGAACTCAAGTTTAATGTTATACCTGTCCTCAATGGCGCGCATGTTGTCCAGGCGCATCTGCCCCACCGCCACGTCGGACTCCGAGTCGGTGAAGGTCGTGCGGTTGGAGTCATAGATCTGATTGGTGTCCCACCATATGGCCACGCGTATGGTGCGGGTGTTGGCATACCGCCGTACTTCGGGCTGGTCGTTGACAGACGGGGTGTTGGGGGTGGGGTCGGTATTGCCGCCGCCGCCGCTGTTGCCGCCGCACGCGGCAAACAACGCGCAGGTCATCAAGAGGACCATCGCGAGAGATACAATTCTACGGATTTTCACGGGTTTTACCTCCATTTTTTAGAATAGGGGGCGGCGGTTACTGCAGCGCCGGCGAGAACAGGATGACCTTGAGCAGCGTCAGCGGCTGCCCGCGATTTTGAATCCAGAAGCAGTTCATATCGGTGGCAATGTCAGATTCGTCTCCCCAAGCCGCCAATATCGCCTCGCCGGATACCTGATCAATGCCAAATTCGGGGACGGAGCAGAGGTCCCCGTCGGCGCCCACCCAGATCTGTTCGCGGGTGTCGGTCGAAATCATCTGGAAGCAGAA
>JAIRUE010000109.1 GCA_031254575.1 Oscillospiraceae bacterium
GGTGTCCTTACCTCCGGGGGGATCGCGGTGGGGGTGTGCTGATGTAACTGGATTTGTATGGGAGTTACATCAAGGACTGGAAGGATTCTCATTCCTCGCTTTTTTGGGGCAAAGCAAAAAACGGCGGGAAATCCCGCCGCGGCAAAAACCCTTATTTTCCGGTGTTCCCTGCGTGTTTTTGAGCGTTTGCGCGGCCGCTTGGCGCCTCTCGCGGCCGAAAACCCCGCCGATAGGGCGCCTCCTGTCGGCGGAAACGCCCAAAAAACCGCATGTAACATAAATACAAACTATGTTACACTGCGGTCATACTAACCTATAAACATTTTGACAGGAGGCGGATCCATGAACACATGCGAACCGATACGGGACAGGCAAAAGGTGAAGGAGATGGCGGCGTATTACCTGCGGCGGGGGCAGATCAGGAACTACGCGCTGTTTGCGATGGGGGTGCATACCGCGCTGCGGGTGAGCGACCTGCTCGCGCTCCGCTGGAAAGACGTTTACGATTTCACGCGCCAAAGGGCGCGGGAGAGCGTGACGCTCACGGAGGGCAAGACGGGCAAGCATAAGGTGGTCGCGCTGAACAAAACGGCGGCGGAAGCGCTGGAGGAACTGCTCGGCGCGGCGCGCGGTCCCGGCGGGAACGGCTATGTGTTCGAGAGCCGCCGCGACAGCGGGCGGGCCATCAGCCGGGTGCAGGCTTACCGGATCATCCGGGACGGGGCCTCGGCGGTCGGGCTGGACGGCGGGATCTCCTGCCACTCGCTGCGGAAGACATTCGGCTACCACTCATGGCGGCGCGGGGTGTCTCCGGCGGTCATCATGGACATCTACAATCACAGCTCGTTCCGGGTGACGCAGCGGTATCTGGGGATCACTCAGGAGGACAAGAACCGCGCTTACCGGGGTCTGACGCTGCTGTGAGAACAGGTCCGGCGTTCGCTATCTGCTATATCGTCGCGCCTCTGTGGAAACTTTAGCAGTTTTTTGGGGGTCTGTCAAGAGAAACGGCGAAAACTCACAGGATTCTCACAACCCCCTCCCCCGTTCCTCACAGGATTCTCACAGCGGGCGCCGCCCTTCCGTTCCGGGGCCGCCTACCGCCCGCCCCGGCTCCTCCCGGAGCTTCCCGAACTCGTGCTTCCGCCCCTTGAGCTCGAGCCGGAACTTGACCCGCCGGAATGCGGGCTTGACGACGCCACCTTGACCCTTGCGGTATGCGTCCGCAGAAAGGTGTCCTCCGCGGCGTCCATCTGCGCCTCGCCCCCCGCGATATACCAGTCCGCGTCAGCCGCCATCTTCACGGGGCGGTGTTTTTTCATCTCTTTTGCCATCACGACGGCCGTCGTCACGCCGCCGCCGATGATGAAAAACAAGGCCGTGACAAGAACGGTCAACCCGGCGGAAGCGCCCGGTTCGGCCGGCTCCCTCTGTATGGCGTCTCCGTCCCGGGTTTTTACGCCGGAAGTATCGTCGCGGTAACTCTTTGTCATCTCCTCCGCCAGATAGGCGAAGTCGGCGAGCGCTTTTTCATAGTCTTTTGCTTTGAGGCTCGGCTCCAGCGCGTCCCACATGCCGTCCACATAGCTGTCGGTCATGATACGGACGCCCCTGCCGTAGGTGTCGACGCGGAACAGCCTCCCGTTGGACGGCGTGACGATGACGGCGATATAATCCTCGTCAAAGCCGCCGTATTCCCATAAATAATCGGCAAACTCAAACAAATCGCCCGCATAGTCGCCCGCCAGCACAAACACGTACGTCACGCCGTATTTGTCCCGCATATTCGTAAGGATCTGGGCGTATTCACCAAACGTCTTTTGGCCGATACCGCCCGTGTTGTCATAGAGATACGTGCCGCGCTCAAACCGGCTGTAGTCGTACTCCTCCCAGGGCTGGGCCGCCCAAGCGGCCCCCGCCGCCAGAAACAGCGGGAGGAGAGCCGGAGCGGCGCCGAGTACGCTTTTGAGACATCTTTTTATCCCGCTCATCGCCGTCCCCCTAAAACACGCCCGCGAGCGTCAGCGCCAGGCCGAGCAGCCCGCAGAGCGTCCCGCTTATACCGAAGACCAGCGCGCCGAACCGGAACATCTTGCCCCTGTCCACCGGCAGGTCGCCCAGGATCTTGTCCGTTTGCCCGTTCATCGCGTAGAGATACGTCTTTCCCCCGTATGATGTGTACAGCAGCCAGACCGGCAGCAGCCCGTACCGCGCCGCCACGCCCTCCGCGCGTTTTTCGTCACGCTGCCTGCGCACGCTGCGGTACCGGCTCAGCGAGGCGTTGATCCTTTTTTCGGCCGAACCGATAAAACGCTTCTCGGCCCGCCTGAAAGACTCGCCCTCCGGCACGTCCCACCGCTCGGCCAGAAACCCCGACAGGTACGGCGTGGCGAACGGTTTCAGCCCCGAAAAGTCGAACGGCTCGATCGAGTCCATCACGTCGTCGGGCGTTTTGGACGAGGCGTCGGCCGGGACGTTCCTAAACCCCAGCCGTCCCCGGCGGACGATCTTATAGGTGTCCGTTTTGGTGACCTGATAATCCCCCTGCCTGCTTGTGGAAACGATGTCGCCCTCCCCTTCCACGTCAAAGCGCAGCGCGCCGTCAAACAGCCAGAACGGGATATACACGCCGGTCAGCTTTTCGATGTTCTGATCGGCAATAAAAGAATCGGGCAGGAAACGCTTGCCTTTCAAAAACCCCCTGAACTGCTCCAGCGCCTTGTCTTTGGTGTTTTTGAACGGCAGTACGGCCGAGGGCCTGAACTCGCCGGACACCTGGCTCGTGATGGTGACCGGCCTCTGGCAGTATACGCAGAAGGTCGCCGAGGTTTCCTCCGCCGTGACCACCTCCGCCCCGCAGTAGCCGCACCGGTACGTCACGGTAACGCCGCCGTCCGTCTCCTCCCGCCGCACGGAGGCCGCGGAGGCCCCGCGTACCGTGCCGGCATCTCCGGTCCCGCCGTCCGCGGAGGCCCCGGAAAACTCCCGCAGATCCGCTTCCGTGTGCTCCTTATCGCACCATTCGCATTTCCATTTTTGCAGCTCGGGTGAAAACTTCAGCTCGCCGCCGCAGTTTGTGCATTTCAGCGTAGTGGGCATAGAACCGCCCTCACATTTTCATCCCGCACTCGGGGCAGAATTTGACCGGGCCGGACAGCTTCGCGCCGCATTCCGGGCAGAACTTCGGCGCCGCCGCCGGCGGCTGTGGCGGCTGCGGTTGCTGCGGCGGCTGCGGCACGCCGCCCTGCGGCGCGTCCGCGCCCATCTGGAACAGGCTGGCCGCGTTCATGCCGCCCGCGTTTTGCGCCATCCCCATTCCCATGAACGCCCCGACGGCGCCGCCGGTATTCCCCGCGGCGGTCTCCATCGCGCTCGCCTGTCCGGCGGCGAGACGCCCCGCGGCCATGACCGGGTTGCTGAGCGCGCGGGCTTCCTGCAGCTGCTCGATCTTCTTCGCCGACTGCTCGTCAACCGTCACGCTCTCCATCGCCAGGCTGACGATCTCAATGCCCCGGCGTTCCGACCATTCCGCAGACATCTCCTCGTTCAGCGCCGCGCCGATCTCCCGGGGATAGTTGATCAGCATGTCATAGGCGACTCTTTGCGCGGCGATCCGCCCCAGAGCGGGCTGAAGGGCGGATATGACCTCGCTCTTCATCTGGCTTGTCAGGTCGTCCCGGCGGTACTCCCCCTCCCGGTTGCCGGCGACGTTTGTGTAAAAGAGCAGCGGGTTTGTGATTTTGAAGCTGTACTGCCCGAAGCCCTGCACGCGCACCGTCATTTGAAATTCCGAGTCTCTGAACGGGATGTTGCCCCACCCGATCTTGTTGCCGATACACTCTTTGGTGTTGATATAATAGATTTTCTGCTGGTCGGTGGGCGCGCCGCCCGCCGTGAAGCGTTTTCCGATCTGCCGGAACGAAGGCCCGAGGTCTTTGAGGCCGCCGCCCAGCAGCGAGGGCTGGACCGTATTGTTGTATGTGTACTGTCCCGGCTCGGCGCAGAAGTCGGCCACTCTGCCGTTTTCGACGATCAGCATACACTGGCCGTCGGCCACGTTGATTTTGGAGCCGTTGGATATGATGTTCTCCGAATACTTTGTGTTGCCGCTCCGCCCCTGCTGCGGCCTCGTCCCCGGGCGCATCAGCACCTCGTGCGGCATGGCGTCGCAGGTGAAAAAATCTACCCACTGGTCCGCCAGAACGCCGCCCGTCGCGTTTACGATCGCTTTAATCAGTCCCATTTGCCTGTCCTCCCGTTTCTTTGATAGTTGGCGCCGGTTCCCGGCTGCGCGGCAACTCCCCTTTCGCCCGTTCCAGTATACCACGCGGCGGCAGATTTGACAATGGGGCCGGGGCGGCGGCCTGTGACAAAAAAAGATACGAACATATTTTCGTCTTTCTCTTGACAGCGCGTCCCGGCCGGTTTATAATAGGGCCTGATAAACCAAACATATGCTCGAAAGGAAGCGGCGGCATGAGAAAGAGCTTCATCGTTTACACAGACTGGTACGACATATTAAAACCGCTGAGCGACAAGGACTACCTCAAGGTGATGGACGGCGCGTTCCGCTATCACCGGAAAGGGAGCGTCCCCCATCTGACCGGCGCCGCCAAAACCGTCTTCACCGTCTTCCGGCTGGTATTTGACCGCAACAACGAGCTTTTTGAAAAAACATGCCGCGAAAGAGCGGCGGCGGGAAGGCTCAGCGGCGCCGCCCGGCGAACAAAAGGAGCAAATGTTCATTTTGTTCAACAAACCGGAACAAACCGAACTGAGAATGAGAATGAGAATGGGAATGGGAATGAAAATGGGAATGTGCGTGAGAATGGGGGCGGCGGCGCGGGGCGCGCCGTGACGCCCGTTCCGCGCTTCCGCGCGGCAGCCGCGCAAAACCCCGTTTATAAGGACGAACGGAAGGGCTCGGTCGACCGGGCCCGGATCGCGCTGGCGAGGATTAAAGGGGAGGGATAGCCGCCGGGTTGCGCAATCTCCCGTTATATGCTAAAATAACCCCTATATCAAAAAGCGTAAGGAGCTCGGACCATGCACCGATATGTCAACTGCATCGCGCACAATTCCAGCGAAGGCCAGCTGCTTCTGGGGGAGAAGCGCACAGCCCTCTTCGACTGCGGCATGATGTTCTGCGCCGGCGAGACCATACGGAGAGTGCGGAACGCCCTCGGGGGCAGGCCGCTGGACTACATCTTCCTGACGCACACCCACTATGACCACATCGGCGCGCTGCCGTTTTTCAGGGCGGAATGGCCGGGGGTGCTCGCCGTCACGTCGGAGACGGGGGCCGCGAACCTTCTCAAAGACACGCCCCGCAGGGTGATCCGCGAATTTTCGGCCGTCGCCGCCGGCACGCAGGGCGTCACGCTGGATATGACATACGGCGACGAGGCGTTTCAGGCGGACGTCATTGTCAGGGACGGGGACGCCGTCCCGCTCGGCGGGCTTACGGTGGAGGTGCTGGAAACGCCGGGGCACACCAGGGATTCCCTCTGTCACTATATTCCGGAACTCGCGCTGCTCCTGCTCAACGAGACCCCGGGCGTCCTGATGCCGGACGGGGCAGTTTATCCCTGCTACCTCACCGGCTACGGCGATACGATACGCTCCATCGAAAAATGCCGCGGGAAAGAGATTGCGTTTTTGTCGCTGCCGCACCGGGGGATCGCCGCCGCGGAGGACGCGGACGGCTTTTTTGACCGGGCGCTGGCGGCCAACGCAGCCTGCCGGGAATTTATCCTCGATATGCGCGGAAAAGGGCTTGCGGAGGACGAGATGCTCGATTTGTTCTGCCGGCAGTACGGCAGCGACGTCCTTCTGACGTTTCAGCCCAGGGAGGCGTTCTTCGCCAACGCCCGCGCCACGATCGCCTGTACCTTACGGGAATGACGCCAATCCCTCCCGCCAGAGCCGCAGTTTTTCCTCAAACCGCATCCCCGCGTTGGCCGGGCTGCTTGACGGCAGCACGCGCCTTTCGATCGCCCCGATCCCGCGCCGGTAGAACGCATAGGCGTTTCCTCCGTTGAAAAGGACCCCGGCGATCCCCGTCCCGGCGATGAGGTCCGGCAGTCCCGTTCTGTATACCGGGCTGCGGATGCCGGCGTCAAGCGCCCCGTCCGGTTCGCATTCGAGGATCACATCACACAGCGCAACGCCGTTTTGGAAAAGAACGGCTTTTTTTCTGTCGTAACCGGGATCGTCAAACGGCTCTCCAAACGCCCCGAATATCAGCCGCCAGAACTGATTGCGCGGATTTCCGTAGTATTCCCCTTTCTCGCGCGACAGAGGGCTTGGGAAGGTACCCAAGATCAAAACCCGCGGCTGACCGCCATACAGCGGCGGGAAGGCTTTCACCACGCGTCACACCCCCTCTCTATCCGCTCTCTCAGCCTCTCCCGCAAATCGCCCAAGGTTTGAAACGTATCCGGCCTGCCGACGCGCGACGCCACGACCCCGCCGCCGAATTCGTGGATCAGCAGGCCGCCGAAGCATACCTCCGTCAGTCCGGCAACGGAATAATCGCCGAAATATCCGCGCAGCAGCGCCGGGTCGAGGCCGAACAGCTCGACCGCCACAAGCGCGTGCTCATACTCAACCGGAGCCAGCGCGGCGTCGGCAAAGTCGATCAGACAAAGCCCGCCCCCCGGCGTCAGCAGGATGTTGTCCCCGCACAGATCCCCGTGAACGAAGACCTTCTCCCCATAATCGCGGGACTGTACGCGGGAAAGCCGCTCCGCCCTGAAGCGTCCGGGATATGGCTCCCAACGGCGGTCCCGGTCCCCGCCGTCGAGCGGGTCAGCCGTGTTAAACCGTTCGCAGGGCGTATTCATCCTGTCGGTTATAGCGCGCAGTTTACGCCCGAACTCCGTTTTCTCCGCGCCGGACATGGTTTTGACCGCTTCCGTGAACGCGACGCCGTCTATGTACTCCATAATCATATACGCAAAACGGTATCTGTCTTCCACAAACCCGCCCGCGATCAGTTTCGGCGCGGAGACGCCCAGCGTACCGGCCCGCCGCACGGCGAACAGCTCCGTTTGCGGGCCGTCCGTCCGGTCCATCCCGCTTTCGGCGGGAGCGTACACCTTGACGGCATAATCCCCGGCTCTGAACACGGCGTTTGTGCCGGGCGCGAGGTTTTCAATCCGGGCGGGCGGCAGGCCTTCCCGCCGCAATATGGATTCCACCAGCGGCGCGAAAGCGGGAACGGAGCGGAACACCCCGCCCCAGTCATCCCAGCCGCCGATCCGCTCCGAAAAAACTGTCATCAGGCCGTTGTGAGCAGAAAACACGCGATCCCGAAGAACGACACCTCCCCCGACCCCGCCGGGACCAGCACGCTCTCCCCCTTGGTGACGTTCAGCGTCTCCCCCCCGCATCCGAGCGTGCCGTCGCCCTCGGTGCAGAGGACGGACAGGAACGAACCCTGTCCGGCGGCCTGCCGGTACCGCCCGGAGAGGGTGAGCCTGTCGGTGGTAAAGTATTCATTTTTAGTCAGGCGTTCCAGCTGATGGTCGGGCCCGCCGCCCAGCACGCACGCGCCGGGCGCGGCGGGACTGGACGGGCCGAGGCGGAGGACGTCGACGGCGCGTTCGATGTGCAGCTCACGCGGCTTGCCGTCCGCGCCCGGACGGTCAAAATCGTAGACGCGGTAAGTCAGGTCGGAGTTCTGCTGCACCTCGGCCAGCACGATCCCCGCGCCGACGGCGTGGATCGTCCCGGCGGGGATGAACACGATGTCGCCGCGCCGGACCGGCAGGACGCGGAGCGTCTCGGTCAGCGCGCCGTTTTCCGCGCGCTCCCGCAGCTCCCCTTTTGTCATCTCCCGGTTGAAGCCCAAATAGACGAACGCGTCCGGCCCGCACTCCAGAATGACCCACATCTCCGTCTTGCCCGTCCCGTTTTCGCGGAGGCGGGCGTATTCGTCGTCCGGATGCACCTGCACCGACAGGCTCTCACGCGCGTCGATCAGCTTGATCAGGACGGGACCGTCCGTCAGCTCCCAGCTCTCCGCGACGCGCGGCAGATCGGTCACCTTCCCGTAGTCGCTCTTAAGGCGTGTCCCGCCCCAGATATAATCTTTGAAGACCGGCGTCGATTTCCGCATACTCGATTCCCCTCACCATCGTATAAACCTTGACTTTCGGTTCCGTTCCGCTGGGCCGTATGACAACGGTACCGCCCTCCAGCTCAAAGGAGAGCATGTCCGCCGGCGGCAGGCCGCCGATCCCGTCCAGATAGTCGGTCACCTTCAGCACCGGATGGCCGCCGAGCGTCTCCGGCGGGTTTTGGCGCAGCCTGCCCACCGCTTCCGGCGCGGCTTCGACCGAGCGCAGCCGTGTCGTCCAGCGTCCGTAACGCCCGTACAACTCCTCGATGGCGTCGGCCAGCGTCACGCCGCGCCGTTTGCAGTCCGCCGCCAGTTCGCAGACGAGCATCGCGGCGTTTACGGCGTCCTTGTCCCGCGCGTGGACGCCGGAGAGATACCCGCAGCTCTCCTCAAAGCCGAAGACGAACCGCCCCGCCTCCCCGTCCCGCTCCAGCCGGCCGATCTGCTCGCCGATGTACTTAAACCCCGTCAGCACGTCGCGCAGTTCCGCCCCGTACCGGTCGCAGACCGCGCGCGCCATCGGGGTGGTGACGACGGTTTTGACGGCGACCGGTTTGCCGGGCAGCGACCCGGCCTCTTTTTTGGACCGCAGGATATATTCCAGCAGCAGTACGCCGACCTCATTGCCGCTCAGGCGGCGGATCGTCCCCTGGCGGCTGACCGCCACGCCCACCCGGTCGCAGTCGGGATCGGTGGCGAGCAGGAGGTCGCACCCCTGTTCAAGGCAGAGCCTGAGTCCCAGCTCCAGCGCGTCCTCTTCCTCCGGATTGGGCCGGGGGCAGGTGGGAAAGGCCCCGTCCGGCGCCGCCTGCTCCGGCACGACGACGCATTCCGCCCCGAGCCGCCGCAGGATCTCCGTCACGCACTCAAGCCCCGCGCCGTTGAGCGGCGTGTAGGCAACTTTTAGGTTATCGCAGGGCTTCTTTGTCAGCCGCAGGGCCTCCACCGCGTCCAGATAGGCGGGCAGGACCGTCTCCGGGACGGTTTTGACGAGCGTGTCCGACGTCTTTACTTCCGCGCCCTCCCGGATATGCCCCGCGATCGCTTCGGCGTCCCGGAGGGTGATCTGTCCCCCGTCCGCGCCGTAGACCTTGTAGCCGTTGTACTCCGCCGGATTATGGCTGGCGGTGATACAGACGCCGGCGCCGGCCCGCAGCGCCCGTACGGCAAAGGAAAGCGCCGGCGTGGGTACGGGGCGCGGGAACAGATAACACTCGATGCCGTTGCCCGAAAAGACGCGGGCCGTACGCTCCGCAAACTCCCGGGACATGCGGCGCGTGTCGCAGGCGACGACCGCGGACAGCGGCCGCGTCCCGGACGGGCAGGCCGCGTTCAGCCACGCGGCCGTGCCCTGCGCCGCCCGCCCCACGGTGACCGGATTCATCCGGCCGGGCCCGTCGCCGAGGACGCCGCGCAGGCCGCCTGTGCCGAAATCCAGTTGAAAGTCCTTACAGTCTGTCAATATCGTTCGTCTCCTCCGTGATTTGTCCGCCTTGCCTGTAAACGCGCGGGACGCGCCGCCCGATCGAGCAGAGGACGTCCCACGGGATCGTCCCGGTCAGGCGGGCGATTCCGGCCGCCGAGAGCGCGCCGCCGTCCCCCAGAACGGTCACCGGGTCGCCGGGGGCCACGCCGGGGACGTCGGTGACATCCAGCATGCAGAAATCCATGCAGACCCGCCCGACCAGCGGCGCGCGCCGTCCCCGTACCAGCATGTAAAGACCCCCGCAGGGCGGGCGCTGTCCCTGTTCACCGCCGCAATCCGGCCCGGGCGTCCGCGGCGGGCCGTGCCCGTATCCGTCGGCATAGCCGAGTGGTATAGAGGCGATAATACTCTCCCTTTGGGCCGTCCAGGTCCTGCCGTAACTGACCGTCGTGCCCGGCGGGACGGCGTGGCACTGCATGACGGAGGAATAGAGCGACAGCACGGGCCGCAGGCCGGTATCCGCACGGCCGGACGGGGAATAGCCGTAAAGCATCAGCCCCGGCCGGGCGTAGTCAAGGTGGGTGTACGGGTGGGCGAGCAGGGCGGCGCTGTTGGCGGCGTGCCGGACGGCGTTTGTCAGCCCGTGTCCGCCCAACTGCCCGCAGACGGCGTCAAACCTGTCAAACTGCTCCCGCGTAAAAGCGTCCTCCGACGGGTCGTCGGCGGCGGCGAAATGGGTGAACAGGCCGGTGACATTGAGAATGTTGGCGATCTCCAAAGCGTCGCGCACGGCGGTCGCGGGCGGCAGGCCGAGCCGCGTCATGCCGGTGTCGAATTTGATATGTACGTTGACTTTCCGGCCGCCGAGGGTTTTTTCATATATCCGCGCCGTCGCCGGATCGGGCACGCACAGCGTCACCCCCGCGCCCGCGAGCGCCGGCAGGTGCGCCTCGGGCGACACGCCCAGCAGCAGGATGCCGCAGTCCACGCCGTGGCGGCGCAGTTGCAGCGCCTCCTCCGCCGTGGCGACGGCAAAAAAACCGGGCGGCCGCGGGCCGCGGCGCAGCGCGAGCGCGGCCCGCGCCGCGCCGTGCCCGTAGGCGTCGGCTTTGACGACCGGCATCACACGCCCGCTTTGCAGGGCGCCGCACGCCGTATGATAGTTATCGCGGAGCCTGTCGAGGTCGATCTCCACCCACAGGCGGTGCCTGCTTTGTAAATTGTCCGCCATTTCCCTCACCTGCCTGACCCGTTATACCGTGTCAAGCGCCACGCGCGCCCGTCACGCAGCCGGAAACGTGAATTTCCCGGCTTGCCGGGCGACGGCGCTCTCCGGTTATTATACCATATCAGGATGTCGAAAGGGAGCTTTTTTTCGGACAGGCCCCCCGCTTGCCTCCCCTTGCGGTTTGTCCCCGCGCGTGCTATACTGCGTCTATGGACAGAAGAAAAACGGGACTGATCACCTTCCACGCCGCCCACCATTACGGCGAGACGCTGCAGGCGGCCGCGCTGGCGAAGCCGGCGGAGGACGTTGCGGGCGG
>JAIRUE010000015.1 GCA_031254575.1 Oscillospiraceae bacterium
CGGTTCGGGACGGGAACAAACTGACGGTCACGGTGGGGAGCGTTCCCCATCCGATGACCGGGGAACACCATATCGCGTGGATCATCGTGGCGGACGGCGACAGGACCCAGCGCGTTGTGCTGTCCCCAACAGGCGCGCCGTCCGCCGAGTTTTTCGTCGGCGATGACCCTGTGACCGTATATGAATACTGCAATCTGCACGGATTATGGGAGACACGGCTGTAACGGTACGCCTCCCGGAGTCAAGGTGCAAAAGTCTCTCAGGCGGCCCGACGGTCCGCCTGAGAGACTTGTTGCGGCTTCATTTTGCGCGTTATAAAAGACAGTTTATAAGCTCGGTTAATTTCTCCGCAATACAGATATGCGGCCATTCCAAAAACTCCCGTCCGGTGGTCGTGCCGGTAAGGACGGCGGCAAAATCTACCGAGGCGTTAGCCGCTGTGTTCGCGTCGATCAGGCTGTCGCCGATATACAAAACGGACGGCTTGGCGGCGCCAAGGCGCGCAATCGCTTTCAGCAAACCTTCCGGCGACGGCTTGGCGGCGGCGACATCCTCAAATCCCACAATACAATCGATCAGATTTGATATTTTATACTTTTGCAGAACTTCGTCGATTCTGTAATGGAGTTTGCTTGTGACAATGGCGATGCCGTGGTTGCTCCGTTTCAGCCGTTTCAGTACCTCGGCCGTATCGTCGAATAACGACGTGTTGTCCGTCATAACCTTGTCGGCCATAACCGTGAAAAACGAGACAAAACGCTCCGCCGCTTCTTGATCGGAGGAACCTGTCAGCGCGCGAAAAGTCTCTCTCAAGGTCATTCCGACGGTTTTTCGGATCGTATCGCGGTCTTTCGGCTCCCATTCCAATTGTTTCAGCGCGTAATTGACACATGTGACAATGCCGGGCGTCGCGTCCGCCAAGGTAAAATCAAAATCGAATATGTAAGTCGTATATTTCATACAGAGCTCCATCTTTTCACCTCACTGTACAGCCGTGACGCCGGTTTTCGCAAAAGGGCGCTCTTGAAAACATAGGAAACCTACGGTATAATAGGGTAAAAGGCGGGTGAAAAACAGTGAAGATTTCCACCAAAGGGCGGTATTCCCTGCGGATGCTGCTGGATTTGGCCGAACATAGGGCCGAGGGGTTTATCGCTTTGAAAGAGGTTGCGGAGAGGCAGGGGATTTCCAAGAAATATCTGGAGCAAATCGTGACCCTTTTCAATCATTCGGATATTCTGCGCACAAACCGCGGCTATCAGGGCGGGTATATGCTTGCCAGAGCGCCGGAGCAGTACACGGTGGGACAGATCCTCCGGATCACCGAGGGCGGGCTCCGCCCCGTCTCCTGTCTGGAGGACGATCCCAATCAATGCGAACGCAGCGGTTCCTGCAAGACGCTGCCCATTTGGAAAGGGCTGCAAAGGGTCATCAATGAGTATCTCGACGGCATCACACTGCAAACCATCCTGGACGCCCATAAAGACACGGGCGCGGGCGAATACTGTATTTAGGGAGGAAAGGAAAATATGAAAATCATATCCACCGATTTGGCGCCGTCCGCGATCGGCCCATACTCGCAGGCGGTGACAGCAAACGGCCTGTTGTTCGCGTCGGGGCAGATCCCGCTCTCACCCGAAACCGGAGCGATCACCGGCAACGGTATCAGGGAGCAGGCAGAGCGCGTTATGCTGAACATCAAAGCGGTTCTGTCGGCGGCCGGCAGCGATTTCAGCAAGGTGGTTAAGACTACCTGCTTTTTGGTAAATATGGACGACTTTGCGGCGTTTAATGAGATATACGCGCAATATTTTACCGGCAAGCCGGCGCGTTCCTGCGTCGCCGTGTCGGCCCTTCCGCGCGGCGCGCTGGTGGAGGTGGAGGTTATAGCGTCGGTTTGACGGTCAATCGCGCGGATTGGCTTGACGTGTCACAGTTCGGGATTTGTCAAAAACAGCGCCGCGCCGATGCGGTCCTTCAGCGGTTCCAATCCGGTTCCCGCAGACGCCGATACATAAACCGTACCCGGCATATGCCTGCCCCCGTCATCCGGCGGCACGTCCTCGGCAAACCCCAGGTCCCGCTTGTTGAAGACCGTCAGCACCGGAATCGTACCACCGGTCAGACCGCTGATTATGGCGTCGCACGCCTCTGTCTGAGCGCGCCAGTCCGGACGCGAGCCGTCCGCGACGTGCAGGAGCAGATCAGCGTCGGCCAGTTCCTCCAGTGTGGCGCGGAACGCCCGGATGAGGTGGGTGGGCAGTTTGCGGATGAAGCCGACGGTGTCGGTGAGGACAATCTGTCTGCCCTGCCCCAGAAAACACTGCCGCGCCGTCGTGTCGAGCGTTTCAAACAACCGGTCGGCTTCGGTGACATGCGTCCCGCCGGTCAGCGCGTTAAAGAGCGTCGATTTGCCCGCATTGGTATATCCAACGATAGATACGACCGGTGTGCCGCGGCGCTCGCGCTGCCTCCGTGAAATCAGGCGCTGCCGTTTGACCCGTTCCAGCGCCCGTTCCACGGCGCGTATCCGTTCACGGATATGGCGGCGGTCGGTTTCCAGCTTGCTCTCGCCGGGACCGCGTGTGCCGATGCCGCCGCCCAGACGCGAGAGCGCGTCGCCGCGCCCCGTCAGGCGCGGCAGCAGATACCGGTACTGCGCAAGTTCCACCTGCAGCTTCCCCTCCGACGTCTTGGCGCGTTTGGCGAAGATGTCGAGGATGAGGCCGCTGCGGTCTATCACCGGTTTTTCCAGTTCCCGTTCCAGAACACGCGTCTGCGACGGCGACAGTTCGGCGTCAAATACCACTAAATCCGCGTCCGCCGCCAGCTCTTTGACTTCGCGCACCTTACCGCGCCCGATGAAAGTCGCCGGGTCGGGCGCGTCCCGGTTTTGCAGCGTCCGTCCCAAGGCGGCGCCGCCGGCCGTCGTCAGCAGCGATTCCAGTTCATCGAGCGTCTCGTCCGTGGAATCGATTTCGGGCATACGGCCCGTACAAAGGCCGACGAGCATCGCTTTTTCTACCATGGCAAAGGCTTTCCCGTATGCTCAATAAAGTATACATTTTCCGGTAATTTATCGATCTCTTCCGCGATTTTTACAATATTGGCCGCGCTCTCGTCGGGGCTGACCGAATACGGGCTTGCCGCCGCGCCCTCGCCGCCCATGACCGTGCGCAGCCAGCCGGGATGTACGCAGATTACGCGCGTCCCGCGTTTTTTGACCTCGTTTTGCAGGAGCATAGACGCCATATTCGCCGCCGCCTTGCTCATGCCGTACATATACTCCACCTCGCGGTAGCAGTCGCCGATACTGCCCGACTCGCTGGTCACATTGACGACGACGCTGCCCGCGCCCAGCTTCGGTATGACGGCCTTGCACATCCGCAGCAAACCGACGGCGTTGACCTGCATCATCACCATGCCCGCGTCGATGTCGGTATCGGCGAGGCCGCAGCGGTCTTCAAACCGGAACACCCCCGCGATGTTGTATAGGAAGTGTATCTGTTCCTCTTTTGCAAGCATATCGGCCACCGCCGCTTCTACGCCGGGCGTGGAGGAAATGTCGCAGCGGCAGATATGCAGTTTTTCATACTCGCGGGTACAGCCGCGCAGGTCGTCGGTGATGTTTACCTCATATGCGTAGATCCGGTCGCCGCGCTCCACATGCCGCCTGACAACGGACAAACCCAACCCGCGCCCCGCGCCGGTGACCGCAACAGCTCTGTCCATATGGACACCTCCAAAATCCGCTTTGCAAGAGGAACTCAAAAACTTTCAAGCAGCTCCAAAATGAACGGCAGGCCGTTCCCGCCCTCAAGATAGGAGTAACATCCGTCCCCGCTCCCGTAGTTGCCTTTTTGCACCAGCTTCATGCCAAAGCCCTCGCAGGAGAGGATTATGGAATCCATCCCCTTGACGTTGAACGCGATATGGTGAAGTCCCTCCCCCTTTTGGTTCAGGAAATCCTGCCATACGCTGGCAACGCCGTTGGGCTGTATGAGTTCTATCTGCACACCGTCCCCGACGGTAAAAAACGCCATCATGCAGCTTGCGTCCGGCGCGGGCGCGCCCATGTATTGCGTCTGCGTGACGGCATAGTCCCCCCCGCCGAAATGCGGCGGGACCGGGACGCCTAAAAACTCCGCCAGCCTTGTTTTTGTCTTTTCAATATCCCGCACGATCAGAGCCACCTGCGTGAGTTTGCTTGTGCCGATTATCCCGTCCATAAAAATCTCTCCTTTTCCATTTTCTTTTTGACTTTATTGTACAGCACACTTATAATAAATGCAAGCGGACAAATACGGGCGGGGACGGCCGGGGATTGCCCGGTGGCTGACATCAGTTCCCGCAAGGCTTGAAGCCCCCGCCGATAACGTGAAAGGAGCGATTTTATGGCAAAACTCAAGGTCGGGATCGTCGGCTGCGGCGGTATCGCGAATCAAAAGCACCTGCCCTCGGTCCGGAAGACGGGACTGGCGGACGCCGTTGCGTTCTGCGATCTTCTTCCCGGGCGGGCGGAAGAAGCCGCCAAGGAATTTGGAACGCCGGACGCCAAAGTGTACAAGGATTACAGGGATTTACTCAAACTTGACCTCGACGCGGTGTACGTCTGTACGCCAAACCGCAGCCACAGTGAGATAACGGTCGCCGCGCTGGAGGCCAAAAAGCATGTCATGTGCGAGAAGCCGATGGCTATTAATTACACGGAAGCGCTCAAAATGACCGATGCCGCCAAACGGAACGGCAAGCTGCTGACGATCGGCTACCAGAACCGCTACCGCGCCGACAGCCTCTTTCTAAAGCGGGAATGCGAGGCGGGCGTGCTGGGCGAGATTTATTACGCCAAAGCAAAAGCCATCCGCCGCCGCGCGGTGCCGACATGGGGCGTGTTCCTCAACGAGTATGAGCAGGGCGGCGGGCCGCTGATCGACATCGGCACCCACGCGCTCGACCTTACGCTGTGGATGATGGACAACTATACGCCCAAAACGGTCACCGGCGCGTCATTCCACAAGCTCAACGGTGAGAAGGAACCGGCCAACGCCTTCGGCGCCTGGGACCCCAAGGCGTTTACCGTGGAGGACAGCGCGTTCGGCTTCATCGCTATGGAAAACGGCGCGGTCATCCAGCTTGAGACAAGCTGGGCGCTGAACAGCCTTGAGGTAGGTGAGGCGCGCACCCTGCTCTGCGGCACCAAAGCGGGCGCGGACATGAACGACGGACTGACCGTCAACGGCGTGCGGCACAACTGTCAATATGAGTTCAAGCCCTCTTTTGGGCGCGGCGGCGTGGATTTTTACGCCGGGGACAATGACGAACCGCCGGTGCGCGAGCAGAAGATTTTTCTCGGGGCTGTCAAGGGTGAAAATGAGCTGACCGTGCTGCCGGAGCAGGCGATGGCGGTCACCCGTATCCTCGACGCGGTATATGAGTCGGCCAAAACAGGCAGACAGGTGGTGTTTTAATGCTTATCAAAAATTTTGCCATCCAATTGTATTCGGTACGGCACGAGATCGGGCGCGACGGCTTCCCCGCCGTGCTGCAAAAGCTCTCCGGCATAGGCTACACGGGCGTGGAGTTTGCCGGGTACGGCGGGCTTTCCGCGTTTGAAATGCGCTTTTTACTGCAAAAGACCGGGCTAAAGCCCGTTGGGGCGCATATCGGGCTTGACAGGCTGGAGGCGGCGTTCGACGAGGAGACGGCCTATCACAAGACGCTGGAAACGGCGTATATCATCGTGCCGTCCGCGCCGTTCGGGAACGCGGAGGAGGTCAAGGCTACCGCCGCGCGCCTGAACGCTCTGGCTCCCAGGGTCAAAGACTTGGGCTTTCAGTTCGCGTTTCATAACCACGGCGTCGAATTTGAACGCGACGGGGAGCGGTACCGCCTGGAGGATATGATGGAGCTTGCGCCGGACGTGGACATCCAGCTTGACCTTTATTGGTCATCCCGGATGGGCTGCGATTGCGCCGCGTTTATTGAAAAGCACGCGCCGCGCGTCATATCGCTGCATGTCAAGCAGATGGACGCTTCGGGCGGCTGCGTGGATCTCGGCGACGGCGTGCTGGATTTCCAAAAGCTGATCGGAACGGGCCTGCGAAACGGCGTCAAGACTTTTATCCATGAGCAGGAGGAGTTTTCGGGCGATCCGTTCGAGGGGCTGGCGAACGGGTATAAGCACATTATGTCGCTGTAACAGCCGTTCTACTGTCTTCGGGGGAAGAACGGACCAAAAAA
>JAIRUE010000017.1 GCA_031254575.1 Oscillospiraceae bacterium
TTACAGGGCGACAAACGGCGAGCGTGGGACGGTGTTGGCGGCTTATATGAATTACGGGAAAAACGGCGATACGTTTAACCGCCCCGGTATCAATCTGACAAACGCCGCGTTGCTGGCGGCCGGCGGGAGCCATTTGGAGCTGGGCGACACCGGGATGCTGTGCAGCGAATATTATCCAGGCAAATCCCTGCGAATCACAGAGGAGTTATCCGACGACCTGCGCCGGTATTATTCCTTTATGACGGCGTATGAAAACCTGTTGCGCGGTCCGGGGCTGAGCGAAATCGCCAGCAGCGTCTATATCGGCGGAAATCTTACGTCTTCTCTCGCGGAAAAAGACCGTGTCTGGTCCTTCTCCAAACAAAAAGAAGACGGAACGGAAATCTGTCACTTCATCAACCTGATGGGGGCGGCTCATACCAACTGGGCGGATGAAAAGGGGACGCAAAAGGAGCCCACGCTGCTGCTTAATCAGACAGTCCGGCTGTATCCCGCGAAGATCCCCCGGACCGTCTCGCTGGCCTCGCCCGACTGGCAGCGCGGTATTATGGCGGAAATTCCTTTTATCCCCGGAAAGGACGGCCGCGGCGATTATATCGAGTTTGTTCTGCCGCTGCTGGAATACTGGACCATGATCGTCATGGAGTAAACGGGAATGATTCATAACAAGAAAGGACGAGAAATATGAAAACGGCCCAGCGCTTCATAATCTTAACGCTCTGCCTGCTGCTATGCGTATCCTTAGCCGCCTGTAACGGCACGCCGAGTCCCCCGGACAATAACGGCCCGTCGGATTCCGGCGGTCCTTCCGGCGGCGGTCCCGTTGTGAGTGCTCTTCCGGCAGATGACGGAAATGATGACAACGCGAGATACCAGATCAGCGGGAAGGTAGTGGCGGCGACAAATGCCGGGCGGTCAACCGACCTGTACGCTCTGTGGGAGAACTTTAATGAGTATTATCCCAATATTGAGCTGGAGATCCTGGAATATGAAATCGGAACGGCGGAATTTATGACGGCACAAGCGTCCGCGGGCGCCATGCCGGACGTCGTCATCGACGATGCGGATCAGATTTACTACTATGTTTCTCAGGGCTGGGTCTATCCGCTTGATTCCTTTGTAAAAAACGACGGCGACTTCTCCTATGTGCCGGGTATGATTACCGACAGTTATACATACGGCGGCAAGTTATACGCGCTCCCCATGCAGACGCATTTTAACACCATTTACATCAATTTGGATTTACTGGACGCTCTCAATATGGATTTGCCGGAATTTGACTGGACGCCGGAAGACTATATGGAGTTTTTGAAAAACGGTACGACCGACGTCTATTCCGGCACGGAGATCCTTTGGGGCATTGATGAGCTTCTGGCCGGCGCGATGAATCCGAATACGGATTTTTACGGGTTTTCATTGGCTGAGCATATGTTCAACATGTCCGCTTCATGGGTAGACGCGGTCGGCCTGATGCGCGAGATGCGGGTTTACCCCGGTCTGGAGGCGTGGAGCCTGCGAAACTCCGGCAGGGATGGCAGCGAATCGGACTATACGCGGAAATTTGGCTCTAGCAATTTGAGTGATATTCATATGGCGTTTAAGATGGGCAGAATCCTGTCCGATCCCCGGGGCACATGGGATAATAACTGGCTTAAAACAGACTGCGGTTTTGAGGGGGAATTCTTTCCGTTCCCGCAGGGAAAGGATGCTCCGGGCCATCTGCCCATGCACGTTGACTGCTCCTGGGTCGTTTCCACGGCGCGGGACCCGGAAGCCGCTTTTGAGGTCGCCCGTTTCTTTACGTACAGTCTGGAAGGCAACCTGGAACGCATGGCCATACATGAAAACGGCGATACCGGTCAGTATACCGTTAATAACGACTTCTACATCCCGACAACCAATCATCCCGAGGTGCGCGGCCGCTTTGAAAACCTCCCCGGTATCACCGACGGCCTGGTATATATGTATGACAATATGAAAAACTCTTTCCGCGCGGACCTTTCCAAACTGGTTCCGGGCTGGTCGCAGGTCAATGACGAGTATCTCAGCCCCATGGGCAACGAAGTGCGGGACGGCATTACGGAAGCCGCGTCCGTGGCGGCCGAGTTTGATCAGACGGCCACGGCGGTCATTCAAAACTACTGGAATGACTTCCTCGATAAGCTGGACGCGGTTCAAGCCGTATTTGGTCAATAACGCGCTCGGCGCGGGATCCGCATTCTAAGAAAAGGAGGGGCGGAAGGATGAAGAAACGTTTGCTGTGGCTCTCCGTTTTGGTTGTCATACTGCTGTGTGTCGTTCTGCCCCTTTGCTTTGCCGGCAGATATGGGGACGGGGTTCCGGACGCGGCGATCCGTCAGGTGAGCGTCGGCGCGGCGAGATGGAACATCTATCAGGAGGCCGATATTGTGCAGGCCATCCCATGGCAGGATATAACGGCCGCCGAGGGGCGGGCTTGTGCCGGGGGGCTGCTTCTCCCGCCGGGGTCGGCCGCCGGGATCCCGCTTGATTTGCCGGAAGCGGGCGTATACCGGCTCGCGTTACGGTATACGCTGCCAAATCCGTCGGTATTGGACGCCGTGTTTACATTACAGACGGAGCAAGGCGCGGCTTGCGCGACCCTTTCGGTCATCTGGAGCGATGCCGACACGCCCTATCCCGCCGACCGGTACGGCAACGAGTTGAACCGCGGGCAATCCGCTTTGGATTTGTTTGTCTCCGCCGCGATGAAAGTCCAGGGCTCTGTGGGATCAGAGGATATATTGCTGTTTTTGCCCGCCGGCGGCAGTGTGCTGTATATACGGCCGGACACACAGGAGATCCTGCTGGAATCCGTTTGGGTGCTGAGGGAACAAAGCGGCGGCGCCTCGGACATATCCGGCGGCGCGGAAAACGGCTGTCTAGTCATGCTTGAGGCGGAGAATTACACGTTAAAATCCGATTCGTTCATTCGCGCCAAGGGTGTGCGCGATCCGGCCCTGTCGCCGTATGACACATACAAACGCAGGATGAACACGATAGATGAAAACTCATGGAAAACCGCCGGCCAGAAAATATTGTGGACGTTTGAGGTACCGGAAAGCGGCCTTTACAGGGCCGGATTCCGGTACAGCCAGTATTCACGGCCCGGAAAGCTGTCGTACCGCCGTCTGGAAATTGACGGGACCCTTTATGCGGGCACACACTCACAAATCCCGTTCGCGCCCACCCGTCAGGATGAATACCGGAACTATATACCGGACGTATGCGCCGCCGTTTATCTGGAAAAAGGGATACACACGCTGGCGATGACCTCTGTGCTTGGGCCGGAGGAGGAGGTATATCACGAACTGACGCGTATACTGTATACTATAGCGGATATGGGGATGGACCTGAAAAAGCTCACGGCGGGCAACACAGATAAAAACCGCACATGGAATATGGATGCGTATCTGCCGGATATACCGGGACGCCTGCTGCAGGCGGCGGATGAGCTTGAGCAGTGTTATTCCCGGCTGTCCCTGTCATCGGGCATTGATCCCGTGTACGCATCAGATCTGATTTACGCCGCCGGGACGCTCCGTAAGATATGCGGGGAAACGCGCACGCTGCCCAATAAAGTAAGTCTTATCAGCGAGGGAGATACCTCCGTCAGCGCTTCGATAGGCAATGTATTGCAGGAACTGGTTGAGACGCCCCTTTCTCTGGACCGCATATATCTGACATCCGGCGCGGTCCCGCCCAATGATGAGGTCTCCTTTTTTACACGCGCGGGAGAAAGCCTGCGCGCGTTCGCGCACACGTTTGCCGAAGGGGCGGGGCAAACCGGATATGCGGAGGACGGGAACGCGGACTCGAACGAGTTGCAGGTTTGGGCCGGAATGTCCATGCAGCACGCGGAGGTGCTGCAGCAATTGATCGATCAGGATTATAATATGGTAAACGGAACAAACATTCAACTGTCTATCATGCCCAACGCTCAGAAACTGGTGCTTGCCAACGCGACGGGAACCGGTCCGGATGTTGTTATGGGCGTGCCGTTTTATCTTCCCTATGATTTCGCGGTCCGCGGAGCCGCGAAAAACCTGTTGGAATACGAGGACTTTTTGGAGGGTTACCTGCGGCAATACAATTTGGAAGGCCTTTTGCCCCTCTGTTATGACGGCGGGGTTTACGGAGCGGTGGAAAGCGTCAATTTTCAGGTCCTTTACTACCGGAAGGATATCCTTGATAAGTTAGGGCTGTCAATTCCGGATACATGGGATGACGTCGTTTATATGATGCCGGAGTTATTGCGGCATGAAATGAATTTTAACGTATCGCTGGCTAACAATATCGGTTTCAAGACGTTCAATACAACCGGTCCGTTTATCTATCAGAACGGGGGGCATTTTTACGCAAATGACGGGGCGTCTTCCGGGTTTACCCAAGAGGCTACCGTAAGGGGTTTTACGCAAATGACGGCTTTATTCTCGGCATACTCCCTAAGCGAATATGTCGCCAATTTCTTTGACGCGTTCCGCTACGGCGAAGTGCCGATAGGCGTCAGCGGCTTTGATATGTACATGCGCCTGTCGGTTGCCGCGCCCGAATTACAGGGTCTTTGGGACATTGCGCTCACGCCGGGTCAGAAGACCGGCGGCGATATCCTGCGCTATCAGTCGGCGGACAGTACGGCCTGCATGATTTTCTCCGATTCAGACAAGCCTTATGAGGCCTGGGCGTTTTTGAGATGGTGGTTATCGGACGCGACGCAGATCCGGTTTTCCTATCTTCTTGAGAACACATATGGAACCGAATACCGCTGGAATACCGCAAACCTCGGCGCGTTCTCCCAGCTTCCGTACCCGGAGGAGCACAAGGCGGTCATTCTTGAGCAATTGGGCTGGCAGAAGGAAAACTTGCGGCATCCGGCGGGATATATGGTGGAACGGGAGTCCTCGAACGTATGGAACAACGTGGTGGCCAACAATAAGGAAATGATGGCTTCTATAGACCGGGCAAAGATTGCCTCCGACCGGGAAATCATCCGGAAATTAAAAGAGTTTGGGTTCCTTGGCAAAGACGGGGATTTGATCAGGCCGTACCCGATCGACACCGTTGAAAGGCTGATAGAAGAGGCGGGCGGCTCATGAACCGAGTGATACGTACACGCGGAGCGGCTGCAAAAGATTTTGTGAGCCGTCATACAGCCGGGATCATGCTTTTTCCCTATGGGCTCCTCTTTGCGATGTTCATCATCATACCCGTTGTCGCGGCGTTTATGTTATCCTTTACGGATTTTGATACGATAAGGCGTCCCGGTTTCGCCGGGCTGAAAAACTACATCACTTTGCTGACGGCGGACGAGGTTTTTATGAAGAAGGTCCTGCCGAACACGATCCTTTTTTCGTTAATCGCGGGCGTGGGCGGGTATATCCTTTCGTTCCTTCTGGCATGGAGTCTGGCGCAATTGACTAAAATCCCGCGCACCGTTATGGCGATTATCATTTATTTACCGTCTATGACGGGCGGCGTTCTGCTCAGCGCGGTATGGAGCGTGATCTTCTCGGGAGAAAAAAACGGGTACCTAAATTATGCCCTCTTAAAACTCGGGATGATTGAAAAGCCGGTGCTTTGGCTGCAATCGGAATCGACCCTGCTGACGATCATGCTGGTCGTCACGTTATGGTCGGGCATGGGTATTGGGTTTTTGGCTATTTTAGCAGGCATTATGAATGTAAATCAGGAGTTATACGAAGCCGCGTATATTGACGGCGTCAGCAACCGGTTTCAGGAGATCATCTATATCACGATTCCCAGCACACGCCCGCAGATGCTGTTCGGCGCGGTCATGGCAATCGTCAATACCTTTTCGCAGAGCGGAGTGGGCGCCGCGCTCTCCGGCGCCAACCCGACGCCGGGAAATGCCGGCCAGCTAATCGTACCCCACATTGAGGATTACGGATTTTTGAGGTATGAGATGGGGTATGCCGCCGCCGTCAGCGTAGCGTTATTATTATTGATCCGCCTTTCGTCCGTCGGCGCGAATAAACTGTTTGGATCGAAGGAGGACTGATGAGGTGTCTCAAAAACATAAACGGCGGCTTATCCAAAACGGCATCAACCCCACGCGTTTTTCCCGCGGCCAGGTCAAGTTTTACACTTACCTCATCCCCATATGCCTCGTTATGGCGCTGCCTATCGTATTCTTTTTCATGAACGCCTTTAAGCCTATGGAAGAGCTCCTCGCGTATCCTCCGCGTTTTTATGTGAACCGGCCGACTCTTGATAATTTCCGCCGCCTGTTTTCCATATCATCCTCCACAACGATCCCCGCTTCACGCTATTTATTTAACAGCATCCTCTCAACGGCGCTTGTCATGGCCGCGTCGCTCTGCATGTCGGTTTCAGCCGGATATGCCTTATCTAAAAAGCGGTTCAAGCTGAGAGGCGCCATGATGGAAATCAACAATCTGGCGCTCATGTTCGTGGCGGTCGCCGTAATGATACCGAGATATTTTGTGATCGCGTATACCGGACTGCAAAACAATTTTTTCGCCAACGTCGTTCCGCTGCTGGCTATGCCCGTCGGCCTTTTCTTAGTCAAGCAGTTTATTGACCAAGTCCCGGATACGCTTGTCGAGGCCGCCGTCATTGACGGAGCCGGCGATTTCCGGATACTGTGGCGCATCATCGTGCCGCTGGTCAAACCCGCGCTGGCTACCGTGTCAATCCTTTCGTTCCAGTTATCATGGAACAACGCGGAGGCGTCCATGCTGTATATCAACAACGAGACATACAAGACGTTCGCGTTCTACATGCAGAACCTCAGCGCGGGCGGTTCCTCCTTCCTGCAGAACGCCGCGGGCGGCAACAGCACGGCGGGGGCGGGCGTCGCAGCCGCCGCGATGCTGATTATGTTTTTGCCGAACCTGATACTGTTTATCGTTTTGCAGTCGCAGGTTATGAATACAATGACACATTCCGGTATAAAGTAGGAGGGTCAGGTATGCCGCGGCGATGGAAATACGCGTTATCAGCCTGCCTGTTGGCGTTTTGGCTCGTTCCCTGTGCCAGCGCCGGTGAAAGCACGGCTTATACCTATACGATCTCGGTAAACGGAGATTGGATCCGCACACAGGACGCGTATTTGCCGGGACATCTTTTATTTCAGGACGGAACGCTGAAAAAGCCGTATGATTTACATATTCACGGGGACTGTCTTTATATTGCCGATACCGGAAACGGCAGTATTGTGCGGTATGACTTAAAAACCGGCGGGCAAATCCGTATCGGCGAAGGGGTGCTGAAAGGTCCGAGGGGAGTCTTTGTATCGGGTGACGGACGTTGCTATGTAGCCGATTATGACGCGGAATGCGTCGTGGTGTTTTCTCCTTTATTAGAGGTGGAAATGATACTTTCCCGGCCCGACAGTTATCTTTTCTCCGAGTTGAGCCGGTATAAGCCGACCGGCGTGGCCGTCGCGTCATCCGGTATTATTTACGTCGTGGGAGAAGGCTCCTATGAAGGGATCATGCAATTTTCCTCCGCGGGTGAATTCCAGGGATACTATGCCGCCAACACATCAAATATCAGCTTCTTACAGCGCGTCCAGGAACTGATTTTTAGCGAGGAACAGCTCGGCCGTCTTCTGACACGGACGCCGCGCGCCATTTACGCCATTGATATTGACGATATGGACCTTGTGTTCAGCGTCACGCAGGACGCCGCGGTCAGTTTTGCCTGGCGGGACGCCGTCCATTCCGGGGACAACAATGTAAAACGCCATAACTATGCCGGGGTGAATATTCTGCGTAAAAATGGGGGTATGGCGCAGGAATGGAATTTTGCCGACATCGCGGTTGGCCCCAACGGGGGCTGTTACGCCCTGACATCTACGGGTCTGATCAATGAATACGACAGCTCCGGGAATCTTGTCTTTTCCTTTGGAGGCCGTGCCATATCCTCCGAACGGAGCGGGCTGTTTACAGCGGCGGCCGCAATCGATACCGATGAAAACGGGTATTTATATGTTTTGGATATGGAACGCGGTTTTGTCCAGACGTTCTACCCTACGGAGTTTGCGTCCGCCACAAACACGGCGATTGCCGAACTGATGAGAGGAAATTATAGTCAAAGCGAACAGATTTGGGTTGAACTCCTGCGGTTGAACGGCATGTCTTTTCTGGCGCATTACGGATACGCCAAATGCCTGTTTGCGCAGCAGCGGTTTGACGAGGCGCTGGAGCAGTTTAGAATAGCGCGCGACATACCCGGCTATTCCGAGAGCTTCTGGGAACTGCGCGACGCGTGGCTGAACCGCTGGATTGCCTCTCTGCTGATCGGCTTGACGGCGGTAAGCGTCCTTTATTGGCTGGGACGTAAGCTGTACCGCCGCTTTCGCTCTTCCCCGCCGCGGGAACGGAGGCCGCCGGGCGGGTGGAGAGGAGACGCCCGGCTGCTTGTTGAAATGCTGCGGCATCCTATCGACGGCTTTTACTATATAAAACGCGGTGAAAAGGGGAGCGTCGGATTTGCGTCGGGCCTGTATATCGCGGCGCTGGCTATCTGGTTTTGGGACCGTTTGTTCCGCGGGTTTGTCTTCAATCAGGCAAATATCAGGTTTGAGCAACCCCTGACGGTGGCGCTGCTTTTTATCATACCGGTAGGGCTGTGGGTAACGGGCAATTATTTTGTGTCTTCCATTAACGAAGGCGAGGGCAGATTCCGGGCCGTATACATAGGGACCGCATACGCGCTGTCGCCTTATATCATACTGATGCCCATTCCGTTACTGCTGAGTTATGTATTGACGCTCAACGAGGCGTTTGTCATCTCATTCTCCACGATGTTTTTTCTGGTATGGAGCGGGGTTCTGATTTTTATAAGCGTATCCGAAATCCATAATTACCGTTTTGGCGGAACGGTAAAAAACATATTGCTCACCTTCTTTTTCATGATAATGGCCGTTGTAATCTTCGTCGTCCTGTACTTAATCTGGCGGCAGGTACTCACATTTTTCGGCGCGGCCGGAGGGGAGGCGTACTATCGTGTCACGGATTTTTAAGAGGATCGGTATTCTCATACCCACCATACTGCTTGCCTTTTGTGTATGCGCTTATTCCGCCGGCTCCGGCGTTCCCCATACGCGGCTTTATGCTCCGGCCGGCGGCACGGATGTGGAACTCAGTTCGGTCCGGTACGCCAGACCCGAAACGGACACCGCTCCGGCAGTCAGCCCAGTCACGCTGGATGGCTATGAAATGATGCTGGAAAACGGCGTCCTGTCGCTTTGGTTCCACCGGCAAACCGCGAGTTTGCGCATAGCAGACGGGCGCAGCGGGTATGTCTGGGGCTGTGTGGATACCGTTCAGCCAAAAGGACTAAATAAGTCATGGTATTCGTTTGCGAGTTCATTATTATCTATTGAGTACTATGATGAGAAGGACACGGAAAAACGCGCCGGTATGATGGATAAAGACACCGAATGCTCCTATGAATGGCATTCCGACGGGCTTACGGCGCAGGTAGCATTTTCCGACCTGGGGATATCCATGACTGTCCGGGTACGGTTGGAAGGCAATCGTGTTCGCGTGTCCGTCGATCCGGACAGTTTTCAGGAAAACGGGAACGCGAAAATCAAGTCGGTTTATATGCTTCCATTTTTAGGCGCGGTGCGCGAAAATGCTCTGCCCGGGTACATGTTTATTCCGGACGGCCCGGGAGCTCTGATCCGGTACGCCCCTTCCGTCAATTACACATCCACCTATAACAAAAGGATTTACGGCCTTGACATGGGGATCGACGCCCTTTCCGTTCCAAGCGGTTTGCAGGCCAGCCGCGGTGATGACTATCTGGTAGAGGAACCGCGGATCACTTTGCCGGTATTCGGCGTAGTACATGGAGCGTATCAGAACGCTTTTTACGGTGAGGTGACCGGCGGTACGGAGTACGCGTCTATTCAGGCGTACGCGGCGGGCATGATCACCGATTTTAACTGGGTGACCGCGCGGTTCGACATGCGGCAGGGTTATGTAAAGCCCATTAACAGAGCGGGTACCGGCATATATATGCCGCAGGAGGAGCGTAATACGGTATCTCCGGAGGTGTGTTACACGTTTCTCACCGGGGAGGACGCCGATTACAGCGGCATGGCGGTGTCATACAGGGAAGACCTTTTACAGCGGGGCGTTCTGGGCGCGCGTCAGACAAAGGACACGGAGGTCCCGTTGTGCTTATCCGTGGTCGGGTCGGAAGTGCGGGACGGCTTTTGGTGGGATACCACACAGACGCTGACAACTTTTAAGCAGGCCGCCGGCATGGCGGAGGATTTAGCGGCCGAAGGGGTACGCCGCCTGACAATGGTATATCAGGGCTGGCAAAGCGGCGGCCTCAGCAGGTATAAACTCGGAAAAACATCGATACAGGGGACTTTAGGTAATTTACGTGAACTGCGGGCCCTGCGTGACATGACAGAGAAAACCGGCTCCTTCTATTTACAGGAAAATATCGTCGCCGGGAACGACCCTCAAGTGTCGCGGCGCGGTCAGGCGGCTGTAAACCGCTCTAAAGCGTATGTACATTTTACCAGAAATGATCCCACGCTGATGTATAAGGACCGCTGGCTGGTCAAGCCGGCAGTATCTTCTCATCTGCTGAGGCAAACCGTGCGGGCTTTGCCGGATTTTAGCCGTCTTCTGCCGGAATACGGTGAGTTTTTATATTCCGATTATACGCGAAACGGTGAAACCACAAGAAGCGGCGCCCTGCGTCTTCAAATCGACACGATTTCCGGCGCTCAGACTCCCGTCGCGCTGACCAATCCCAACATGTATTTATGGCCGTATACCGGCGTCATATTTCAAGTACCGATCACATCCGGACAATACCTGTATACGACCGATACCGTTCCGTTTTTGCCCATTGTTATTTCGGGATTTTTTGAGGCGTACGCGCCGTATATCAATCAGGGGCTGTACGCCCAAAACGCCATTCTGCGCCTTGTGGAATACGGCTTGTATCCCTCGTTTATCGCCATGGGGGCCGATAACCAGGCGCTGGCTGACACGCCGCTCATTGATTTATTTTCCATTCATTACGCGGATTGGCGCGATCGTATTATATCCGCCTATAACACGGTATCCGATCCGCTTGGACGGATCCGGGGACAAAGCATTATAAACCATCGCATATTGGAGGAAGGTCTGGCGCGCATTCAATATTCGGACGGCGTAACAATCTATGTCAATTACAACGCCCGTGAATGCCACGCCGACGGGTTGATCATTCCGGCGGGAGGGGTGGCGGTCAAATGAGACGGGTTTCTCTGAGCGTTACATCCAGAGAGAGTATAACAGGATATTTGTTTTTTCTGCCCTGGATTATTGGCTTCATTGTTTTTACGGTATATCCGGTCCTGTATTCCGTCTATATCAGCCTGCATGAGATCCAAATATCGGGCGACGGAACGATACGCGCCACATGGAAAGGTCTGCTGTATTATTACGAGGCGATGCAGGTCGATACGGTTTTTTCCGCCTATTTATATGACGCTCTCCTGCATATCGCCTGCGCGACGCCGGTCATTGTTGTCGTAGCTCTGGTCATCGCGTTATTTCTCTCAAAACGGTATCCGTTGAGAACATTTTTCAGGGGCGTGTTTTTTCTGCCTGTCATCATCATGTCCGGCCCGGTCATATCAGATTTGCTTGGGAAATATTCCCTCGGGCTCACCGATGAATCCCCCCTGTTATTCTCCTTTATGTCGTCTTTACCCCCGTTTCTGCAAAATCCGGTTTTCTTTGTACTGGACAATCTGGTATTGATCTTATGGTTCTCCGGTGTGCAAATTTTGCTGTTCATCGCCGGGCTGAACAAAATCGGCCCGGAGCTGTATGAGGCCGCCTCCATCGACGGCGCGTCCGCCTGGGAGAGTTTTTGGAAGATCACGATGCCCCATTTGAAACCCTTTGCGCTGCTTAGCGCGGTATATTCTATCATGGAGGTGGCCAACTACGCAAACCTTGACGTCAACGGCAAAATACAAAGCCATCTTCATGAAATCGGCAGGCCATACAGCTTTTCATCCGCCATGAGCTGGATTTATTTCCTTGCGGTCCTGATCCTCTTAGGATTTGCGTTCCTCATATTGGGAGGGGCAAAAAGGAAAGGGGATGCGAAATGAAAGCGTTATTGCGTCAAAAAGGCGTTATAAACCGGGCCTTATTAGGGGACAGGCGGCGCCCCGGTATTTTGAGTTCATTACTATACTTTATTCTTCTTGGAGGCATCGGGTTTTTATTTCTGTATCCGGTTCTATATATGGGCGTTCAAAGCATTATGACGCCGGCGGATATAACGGACCCGGGTATTGAATGGATTCCAACGGCGATATACTCGGGGAATTATTCAAAAGCGTTTGCCACGCTGGATTTTCAGAAAGCGTTTGTCAATTCGCTGTATCTGTCCGTAACGCCAGCGCTTTTAACGACCATATCATCCGGTTTCATCGGATATGGCCTTGCTCGTTTTCGTTTTCCCGGCAAACAAAGATGGCTTGTGCTGCTCGTGGCTACCTTCTTTATCCCGTCGCAGGTCACGATGATCCCGCGTTTTATGATGTTCTCGAGGTATCAGATCATCAATACGCCATGGACGCAATTTTTACCGGCCGCGTTTGGGCAGGGGATCAAAAGCGCGTTATTCGTATTGATTTTTATGCAATTTTTCTCCAGTTATCCCACGGCGCTGGATGAAGCGGCCGCCATAGACGGCGCGGGACGTATGGGTGTTTTCTTCCGCATCGCCGTTCCTATGGCCAGGCCGGCGATTGTAATTTCCGTTTTGTTCTCTTTCGTCTGGTACTGGAATGAGACAACACAAGCCTCATTGTTCTTTGGGACGCAAATCAAGACCCTTCCCATGCGGCTGGGCAGTTTCGCGGATTCCTACAATACGATATACGGCAGCTCGGCCAATGCCGCAAACGCGGCCAACGCGCTCAACGAAGCCATTAGTATGGCCGGCACTTTCCTGTCGATTATGCCGCTTCTCCTGCTGTATTTTGTTTTGCAGCGGCAATTTGTGGAGAGTATTGAGAGATCCGGCATAACCGGCGAGTAATTACCCGCGTCAAAACATCATTGGTGAAGTAAGCGGATCTATCCGTTTACAAATAAAAGGAGGAATATATCATGAAAAAGGCATTTTCTCTCATCATGGCGTTCGCGCTGATCCTCAGTTTCTCCATCCCCGCGTTTGCCGCCGCCGAAGTCCTTTTGCAAGGCGAAGATGTTTACGGGGGCAACATCAACAATGGCGATGGCATGGGCGGCACGGCCGATGACAACGCCGCCGATCTCCAGCCCGGTGAAAAACTCAGCTTTACCCTGCCCGCCGGTTTTACCGAAGGCGAATACAAGGTGGAGCTGCATACCACGGGCAATCGTACCGATTATAACATTTATATCGGCGCTGCCCTGGCAACGGAGGTAAAACGGCCCGAGGGAACGGGCTGGGGGTTTGACTGGATGACGACCGACGCCGCGAAAGCGAATATCACGCTGAAGGCCGGGGACGTCCTGGCGGTTGAGGCCCCCGACAACGGCGAATACGGATGGGTCGACTGGGTCAGGCTGACCCTTGTGAACGCCGCGCAGGGTTCAGGCGGGAACAATCCCAAAACCGGTGACGGGATCTTCGTTTGGCTTGTGGCGGGCATCCTTTGCGTTTCATCGGGCGCCTTCGTATTCTTCTGTAAATCTGTCAGGCAAAAGCAATCGCAGTCCTGAGAAGGCGTGGATTGCGTTGGCACATTCCATGAAATGCTTTTAAGGGATTGACGGGATTTTGCGAAGTTGGCGGCTGGCGGCGGTGATTGGCGATCTGCAAACCGGGCAGACAGCTTCTTGCAAACCGGGACGCGTCGTTTGAGAACGGCGCCCAGAGGGGTGAAGCTCCCGCGTTGCCGCCAGCCGCCTTCACTCACACATCTGTATACGCGGCATGTCCCCTCAGTATCGCCCCGCGGACGGTGGCTTCTCAGGCCGCCGGCTCACCCCTGATAACCGTGTTTCAAGAAAGGACAGTGAATTCAATGAAAAAAACCGGTAAACGCATTTGTTCCTTCGCCGTGATGTTTGCGTTGATTATTTTGTTCGGCAGCGGGGCGCGGCCGCAGGCAAACGCGGTATCGCAGCAGATTATAATTGAGAATATGTATACGGATATGTCCAGATATGATCCCGGTACCGACGCGCTTATCCATATAGATGTTTCTAATGCCGACAGTTTCGCCTGGGCGGGCACGCTGACGGTAACGGTATACCACCTGGATTCCATTGTATACCAGACAAATCAAATGATTTCAGTCAACGCAGAATCTTCGGATACATTTTGCATCCGGTGGACGACGCCAAATAACGATTTTATGGGATATTTAGCCAAGGCACAGATCGATGATTCGTATAAAACGACAGCTATTGACGTTTCCAGTGATTTCTCCGTATACCCCAGATACGGTTACATACCGGATTTCCCCGAAACGGAAACGCAATACGAGAGCGAAAAGAAAATCCGGGAGCTTTCCCAAAAATACAATATTAACGCTCTGCAATACTACGATTGGATGTGGAGGCATGACGCCTTGATCAAACGTACCGCCGGACAAATCGACGCCACATGGGTCGACTTGTTTGGACGGACGATAAGTACCGATACGCTGTTCAATCAAATCAACGCCGCAAAAAGTATGAATGTCGCTTCAATGGCTTATGTAATGTCCTATGCCGCAAGAGAAGAATATGACCAATACGGGGTATTGCCGCAGTGGGGTATTTTTAAGGACCGGAATCACCTCTCACAGTTTGAACATGATTTCTTTTACGGTATCTATCTCTGGTTCTTCAATCCGGCCAATGCCGGATGGCAGGATTTCATCACCGGTCAATATTTGGACGCCATACAAACTATGGGATTTGACGGCCTTCAAATCGACCAGATGGGGCAGCGCGACAATGTCTACGACTATACGGGATCGCCTGTATATCTGCAGGATACGTTTTCCTCACTGATCAATGCCGCGAAAACTAAATTGGCATCCGCAGACAGCAAACTTACGTTTAATGTTGTTGACGGGACCGTTGACGGATGGGGCCTCAGTGATATTATGGCAAACGCAAATACTGATTTTGATTACAGTGAGCTCTGGTGGAAATCGAACAGCTACAATGACCTGAGGAAATATATCGAACAGTTCAGGGGGGGAAACGGCGGCAAGGCGCTGGTATTAGCCGCCTATATGAATTATGGCGAGAGTACGGGCATCAGGTATGAGGCGGAGAACGCAGCCTTAAACGCTGTGTCCGTAAATATGAATCATGCCGGCTATACGGGCGCAGGCTTTGTCGATCAATTCGCGTCGGTCGGGGACTCCGTCACATTTACGATCTCTATGGATGCGCCGGGCCTTTGCCCCCTGGTATTCCGTTACGCCAACGCGACGGATTATGTGGCGACAAGGAACATCTATATTGACGGGGTATTTTTTGAAACACTCTCCTTCTATACTCAAAACGACTGGGATTCATGGTTGTCCGAATACTGTGTCCCGTATTTGCAGCAGGGAGTCCATACCGTTTCGGTAAGATATGATGTGCAAAACCAGCACGCCATCAATCTGGACAGCCTGACTCTCGGATATTTCGACGACCATTCCGTAAGACTCGCGGACGCGGCAATGGCGGCGTCAGGAGCCAGCCATATTGAACTAGGGGCCAACCCGCATGAAGCCGTCATGCTTGTGCATGAATATTATCCCAACACGTCGAAAGTTATGAGCAAATCCCTCTCGGACTCGATGGAGCGGCATTATGACTTTATTACCGCTTACGAAAACCTTCTTTATGACGGAGACATCACCTATGGAGACGCGGGCACACAGAATATGAGCATAAGCGGGCATACCATAAGCGGTTCGGGTGAAAACGGGAAAATATGGGCGTTGTTTAGGCAAAAATTTGATTACGACATGATTCATCTGATCAACCTGACCTCCGAAAATGACACATTATGGCGGAATTCGACCGGACAGCCGGGCGTATTGACCAACCTTCAGACAAAATATTATATCGGCCCGGACGCTGTCGTCAGCGGCGTGTATATCGCCTCGCCGGACACCGGTGAGTGCCTGACCGCAAGCCTTCCGTATACCATGGGCGTTGACTCAGCCGGTACGTATATCAGTTTTACAGTACCGTCGCTTGAATATTGGGACATGATATACATCAAACGCACAATTGATACCACCGGTTTGTATGAGGCGGAAAAAGCGGTCAAGGTCGGCGTGCAGGTGAATAATAATCACAGCGGCTACTCGGGCACCGGGTTTGTCGATATGTTCGACCGTGAAAACACCTCGGTAACGTTCACTGTCCGCGTTGACACAGACGGCCAATACCGTTTCAGATTCAAACATGCCAACGCGACCGGTGATTTGGCTTCAAGGGCCTTGTTTGTGGACGACGGATTTGAGGGGATTGTATATTTCGGATCACTGGCAAACTGGGACACATGGGGTTCCGGCGATATTTACGTGGATTTGAAGGCGGGCGTCCATAAGGTGGTGCTTCTTTACGGGGTTCTTGAATACACGCCCATAAACCTTGACTGCCTTATAGTCGAGCAGTAACTTTGAGTGTGCACGGTTTGTTCATAAAAGAAAATGAGCTATTTACACAAAACGCTAAAAATTTTGAAGCGCCTGTATTATAACAAGCAGAGGCTGATGTATGGAACACACACAATTTCCCGCGGGAATTTACGGCGGGGGGAGGAAGGTTATCCGGAAAATAAAAGCGCGTGAACGCAAAACAAAAATAACACAAATGATCAAAGGAGTGAAAGAGATGCAGACCCAAGTTAAAGCCCATAAAGTCAAAAGGCTCATATCCTTCAGCTTAGTCGTATGTCTGCTGTCAATGCTGGTCACATGGATACCGCAAAGCGCATCGGCGTACGCTCAAAACCTCGGCAATGTGATTTCGGCGTCCGTGAATGGGGATTTCATCACCATAATCATTGATAACGGGGCGGAACCGGGTGATGACATTTTGGAACTGCAAGTATGCGAAAGTGATATTCTGCGCGCAAATTACCGTCCAAACGGCGTCGCGTCAAGCCCATCCACCCCTATCATCGATCCCGGCCGGACATGGAGTCCTGTCGGGGCCGTCATTAACGTGACCACAAACCCGATGACAATCAATACGCCGGATATGCGTATTGAAATCAAGAAATACCCCTGCCGTATGACCGTGAAAAAAGCGGATGGGACGACACTGTTCTGGGAACCGGACAATACCGGCGTCTTCTATGAGGGGGTAAGGTTCGTCCGAAACTCGGGACATAATATGTACGGAGTTCACGGCTATTCCGCCAATGACGGGAACGGCGATATTCTCCGCAACAACGCGACCAGAGCCGTGCGCGCCGGCCAGCAGGGGGATTCAGGCGGTCCGTTTATGTGGTCAACCGCCGGATACGGCTTATTGGTGGACTCGGACGGCGGCTACGCTGTTCTGGAAGACTCGACAAATAAAATGGAGTTTTACTATGGCAATACCACCGAGGAAGGGCGCCGCTACTACAAAGACAATGTCGAGTATTACATAATGCTCGGCAACCCTGAGAGTATTATGGAAAACTTTGCCCATATTACCGGCGAATCCCCTTTAATGCCTGAGTGGTCGCTTGGTTTTTCAAATTACGAGTGGGGCATCAATCAGGCCGAGATGTACGACATGGTTGAAACGTACCGCGCCAAAAATATCCCGATCGACAGTTACGGGATAGATTATGAATGGAAAAGATACGGCCAGGACAATTACGGCGAGTTTACCTGGAATACGGCCAATTTCCCCGAGGCCTCGACAACACTGTTCCGGGACAATATGCTGTCGTTAGGCATGCGGCTGATCGGCATAACGAAGCCGCGTATCGTAACCCAGCTGTCAAACAACGCGTGGACGCAGCAAGGACTGGACGCTCAGGCCGGAGGTTATTTCTATCCGGGGCATAACGCCTATACGGATTATTTTTATCCGGTCACCGTTCAGAGTATTGACCCCTATAAACCGGAGGTCCGCGATTGGTTTTGGCAGCATTCCATAGATGCCTATAATAAAGGGATCGTGGGATGGTGGAATGATGAAACGGATAAAGTGGCATCCAACGGAGCCAATTACTGGTTTGGCAACTATACGACCTTGCATCTGTCGCAAGCTATGTATGAAGGCCAGCGCAGCTACACCAACGATCAGGTGCGCGTATGGCAGACCGGGCGGAATTATTATCCCGGCACACAGCGGTACGGCACGACGATGTGGTCGGGCGATGTTGGCATACAGTTTGAAATGGGCGAGAGCGTCTGGTGGGCCAGCGGCCTTGACGACCAAAAAGCCACAATGCTTTCCTCGATCAACAACGGGCAGATGAAATGGGGATCAGACAGCGGCGGCTTCAATTCCGAGGGGCAGGTGAACCCCAGCCCCGAACTCTATACCCGCTGGCTCCAGCTGGCCTCGTTTTCATCGGTTTTCCGCGTGCACGGCAACTACAACCACCAGCGGCAGCCGTGGTATTACGGGTTCACCGCGGAGGAGAGCTCCAAAGCAGCCATACAGCTCCGCTACTCCTTAATTCCTTACATGTATTCCTACGAGTATAAGGCTTTGGAAAAAGGAGTGGGCATGGTCAAGCCGCTGATGTTCGACTACCCGAACGATATAAACGTCGCCAACTATACGGACGCGTGGATGTTTGGGGATTGGCTGCTGGTCGCGCCGGTGACGGAACGGTACCAGACTACAAAGTGGATATACCTGCCTGCCGGGCAATGGATAGATTATAATACGGGCCTTGTGTACAATGGCGGCCAGTATATTGCCTATTCGATCGACAACACCACTCTGACGGATATTCCGACGTTTATCAAAGCCGGCGCCATCATTCCCACTCAAAAGGTACTGAATTACGTTGACGAAGAGCCTGTCACGGAAATTTTCGTAGATATTTTTGCCGATAACGCAGCCAGCAGTTTCAACTTCTATGACGACGACGGAAATACCTACAACTACGAATCGGGGGATTACTTCAAACAGGTCATCACCGCGCAGGATAACGGCGCGAGCGGGATCAGCGTCAATTTCGGGAACAAAACCGGCACATACAGCACATCGGTTCAGTATTATTACGCAAAGATCCACGGGAAAGCCGCGCAGAACGTCACTGTTAACGGGACAGCGCAGCCGCAGAGGCTTGATTTCAACGCGCTGAAAGCGGCGCCGGGAGAAGGATATGCGGTTGGCAAGGATATTTACGGTGACGTAACATATGTCAAGGTTGCGGCAGGAACGGCGAAAAGCATTATCGCAACCGGCAGCGCCCCCGTCGCCGCGAGCGGCGCCTATTATGAGGCCGAGGACGCTTCCCTTTGGGGTTCCTCCATAGCGGGGAAAGCCGGATCGGGCAACAATCACTTGGGATACGCCGGTTGGGGGTTTGCCAACAATTTTGAGCAGAGCGGAGCCGCCGTCACGTTCTATGCCAACACGAAAGCCGGCGGCGACTTCCCGGTAGAGATCCGCTACGCCAACGGCGATGCCGCAAGCAAGAAGATGAGCATCTATGTAAACGGGTCATATGCGGCACAGGGGACATTTGCCTCCACGGCAGACTGGTCTTCATGGAACACATTGACTCAAACGCTTCCGCTGACCTCCGGCGTCAATATTATCACCGTTCAATACGACGCTTCCAACGCGGATACCGGATACATGAACATCGATAATATCTATGTGCCGTATTATCCCTCCGTCGCGCTGTACGAAGCCGAGTCGGCGGCGCTGCATAACGGAACGTCCCGTGCCACGGATCACTGGTTCTACTCAGGGTCGGGGTTCGCGGAGGGTCTTCAGGCGGCCGGGGCCGAGGTTGAGTTTCGGGATATCGCCGTGCCGGGCGCTGGCACTTACGAGGTCAGCCTCCGGTATGCCAACGGGAACAACGCGGCGCGCACACTGAACGTCTATGTCAATGGGGCATTTTATACACAGGCCTCGCTGCCCGGTCTCGGTTCCAACTGGAATACATGGGGCACATGGACACAAAACATGTCGCTGCGGCAGGGGCAAAACACAATTTCCTTTAAGTTTGACTCCGGAAACTCCGGCTTTGTAAATATCGATTCCCTTGAGGTAAAGCTGATATCCGGAGCGCCCCGTTCCGAGGTCAATCTGCTTGACAACGGAGGATTTGAACGGCCAACATGGCACTCCTCCAACTGGACTGAATGGCATCCGGGGGGACAGGCAATCGCGTATGGCGTCGACCAAGGCATTGGGTCCAATCCTCCGGAAGCCGCGCGGGAAGGCGACAAACGCGCCTATTTTTACAGTCCCGGCGCTTATCAGCAAAGTATCCATCAAGATGTCAACGTCTCAAACGGCGTTTACAGGATTGAGTTCTGGGCTAAGAATTACGGTGCGGCGCCGAGCATCGCGCGCGCGGAAATAGCTGTCCAGGGAAGCGCCGCACAGTACGTCAATATTAGCCAATCGTCTGAGTGGAGGCATTATAGTCTCGATAATATAACCGCAAACGGAAGCGTTGACATTGGCTTCTATGTAAACTCTCCCGGCGGGACCATCATTCATATTGACGGCGTGAGGTTGATTAAGGTGAGTTAAGCGGGTTCTCAGAAACCGGGGCGGGGTCCATTTACCCCGCCCCGGTCAGGACAAACCGGTTATTGATGTTCTGACATCTTTCAGTCGCTTGCCAGGGCACACGCGGTGTGTTTATCAAAAACCAAAGGAGGAGCTTTTCATGTCCAAAAGAAGATTAGTAAGAACCGCAACCCTTTTTATCTCTGTTGTCTTTGCCGTGGCAATGTGCGTTGCCGTTGTGCCGCCCGCTGTCGCGGTAACCGCTGAGGTGAGCCTGATCTATGCGAAGACATATACATTGTCGTCGGGAGGCGTTCCGCCATACAGCTTTAACGCGGGAGCGACCGGATATGTCGAAGTGGAGAATCTTGCCCCTAATAAAACAGTGACCGTCTTTTACAGTTTCGACGGAAATACGTGGCTTTCCGTTGCCGCCGTGTATGTAGGCCCGACTTATGGAAATAAAGAGGCGTGGGCTTTCACAACGAGCCACATAAATTCGGGTTACAGAGGAACCGTTACGGTTTACCTGGCTATTAGATACGATGTGCCCGGGCAGACATACTGGGATAACAACGGCGGACAGAATTATACCGTATACTCGGGCGGATGGGGAGCCGCGGAAAGGGTCGCGTTTGGCAGCGGCGCTCTCTTTGTCCGGAGTTACGGCGCGTCAGACACGTTGACCGGAAGTGTCGTGCTGGCTAATCTGGCTTATCAAAAAACGGTAATAGTTCGCTATACCACCAATGGATGGGCGTCTTATACCGATATATACGCGACGTATGGCGGCAGCAATAATTCCGACAATACGGAAATCTGGAACTTCCAATCGGGGCAGTTACCGGTCAATTGGAATGAGATCGAGTTTGCGGTCTTGTACACAGTAAACGGAAATGATTATTGGGACAATAATTTTGGCGCAAATTATGCTATAGGGAACTGATGGATGAACAGCGGGGAGCCCTTGACAAGAAGTATTCAACTCTAGTAATTTTGTTTGGCGCGATTTACTGAAACAAAGCAATCCGCAAGAGTGGGATACCGTATCGCAGCTCGTTGTCAAAGGTTTTTCGCAGATTGCCAAAAAACTTATCTAACAGGCGGCTTCTCGAAATGGGGGGCCGCTTCGCATATCCGCAAAATTTCTATTGACATTCGGGTTTACTGCCGTTAAACTAATAACCGGTCTATATTTTTTCCAGGTTCTCTCGCAAGGCGGCAGTATATCGCAGCCTTGATTTTTTTGTTGTCAGCTATTTTCATATACCCCCGTTAAAAATTTTCCGCAAAGTTAGCGAACCTCCAGGTGAGGTTGCCCGGAAAGACCAAAACCCGCTCAATCGGGGCGTTTACTATATCCCTGGGCGCTGCCGTATCGCTTAAAGCATTTTCGGCGAGGGCTTAATACGCCGTTTTTGCCGGAATTACCGATAGATTCTGACGCTTTCGATCTCCATGGACTGCGGCAGGCACCCCTCGTCCGGTTCGCCGCCCAAGCCCCCGCCGAACGCGAGGTTCAGCAGCAGGAAAAACGGCGCGTTGAACGGCCAGCCGGAGACATCCCGTTCCCGTCCGCCGTCCCCGTTGCGCCAGATTACGGCGGTCTCGCCGTCAAACAGAAAGGCAATCTCGTCCTCCTTCCAGTCGACGCCGTACAGATGAAACGAGTCCGATACGCCGCCGAAACGGCGGGCCTCGGTCAAGTGGGTGCCGATGACGTGGTTATACCTTTTGCTGTGCAGGGAGAAAAGGATGTCGTCCTGCCTCCGCCCGACATGCTCCATCACGTCGATCTCGCCGCAGGCAGGCCAGCCGCTCTCGCGGATGCCGCTCCCGAGCATCCAGACGGCGGGCCACGTCCCGGCGCCGGACGGCAGCTTTGCCGAAACCTCCAGCCGCCCGTACTGCCACGAAAAACGGCTGTTCAGTCTTGCCGAGGTGTAACGGCAGTCCCCGAAATCCTCCCGGCGCAGCCTGATGGCGAGCCTGCCGCCGGAGACCCAGGCGTTGGCCGTTTCCGGGTCCGTCCGGCCGGTATGGTATTGCAGCTCGCGGTTGCCCCAGCCGTGCCCGCCCGTCTGAAAACTCCACTTTTCGGGGTCAGGCGGGCCTTCGTAGGTAAATTCGTCGCCCCACAGAAGCGATGGCATAAAAACCCCTCCGGTCATATTTGAAATTAAGTATACAAAATCCACAAAATAAATGCAATAGGAGCCGCCGGATTTTGTCAAACTGTCGAAAGAATATTGACAAACCCGATAAGAAGTGCTATACTTAAAATACCATTGGCGGGCATGGCCCCCAAGTAAATTTAGGAGGAGAGAATATGATCAGGAAACTCAGTCTGCTGCTTGCGCTTCTGATGCTTCTGACCCTCGCGTGCGCCTGCGCGGGCACGCCCGAGGACAGCGGAGCGGGAAGTCCAAGCGCGAACCCCCCGGCTGGAGGAACCTCCGACGGCGGCGGCGGCGACGGCGGCGGCGACATCGACACCGACGAGGGCTGGACCGGCGATTATGAGGACTATATCCCGCCCGCCGCGGACGTCAGCGCCGAACTGACGATTATGATGTGGGCCGGCGACGGCTCCTACATGCAGGACATCGGGCACAAGGACTACGCGCCCGAGGATCTGACCGGGCAGAACCAGGCCGCGGCCTACGCCGTCGCCAAGGAGTTCAACAAACTCTACCCCAACGTGAAAATCAATATCTTCGCCAAGCAGGACGACCCCGACAGCGACGATATGCTGTGGGCGCAGCACATCGAGAACTTCCGCGCCGAATACGGCAAATATCCCGATTTCTATGCCGCCACCGACATCCCCGGCGACATCAAGAAGGGGATGTGCGCCGACATTTCCATCTTTGAGAACGATCCGGTCTACCGCTCGTTCAACAAAAGCGTCCTTGAGCTGGCGAATTACGGCGGCCGCCAGTTTGCCCTGCCGCAGTTTATGCAGCCGTGGGGCGTCTATGTCAACAAGACGCTCGCCGAGAGCAACAACATCGACATCCCCGGACCCAACTGGACGATAGACGAATATACCTCCTTCGTTTCCCACTCCTCCCCCGCCGACTGGTGGTACGGCGCGATGGACTGCCCGCTCGATTTCCTGCGCACCGGCTCCAAGGGCTTCGCCTACAGCCTGACGACCCGCGGGGACGGCGATCCCTATGTCAACCTTGCCACGGAGGAATTTTATAAACTGATGGAGTATGTCTCCAAATGGTCCGGCCACGCGGTCTGGCCGCAGAACGACCTCGGCAATACCCCGGAGGGCTTTATGGACGAGTACTGGTGGTGGAGCTACCGCTTCTTCCAGCAGGGCCGCCTGCTGACCCTCGACGGCGATCCCTGGATGATGGGCGACCAGGCCAATCCCGACCCCGAATCCTTCTACTACGTTTCATGGGATTGGGACATCTATCCCCGCCCGTCGACCGCCGAGCTGGGCAACACCGTCGGCGTGGTCTTTGACCCGTTCGCCATTCACAACTACTACGCGGACCCCGGCGTGAGCGAAGAGGACGCCTACGCCAAATTGCAGATCGCCTACGAGTTCGCCAAGTTCTGGTGCGCCGACACCCGCGCGTGGAAAGCCCGCGCTGAGCAGATGTGGACCGACCAGGGAGCGATTAAAACGGCTTTGAACGACTCCCTGCCGATGGTGGTAGGAAAAGCCTTTGACGAGCAGATGGAGATCTTTTATTCCACCGCGACCCACCAGCGCTTTGCCGATAAAGCCAAGATGCCCGGCTTCCAGAAGGTCCTCGAGCTGTGGGAGAACGGCGACATCTGGGACGTCTCCGACAAGGCCTATCCGTGGAGGTATGAGAGCGAGGGCAGCGTCAGGGAGATCCTGTTTGAGTACCTGAATTCATGGGACCCCGATGTCAACGGCGGCGCGCGCCGCACCGACGCCAACTGGATCGACAACATCAAAGCCCGCATGCCCGATTGGAACAGAGAGTTCAACGAGCGTTGGGTCAACGAGTTCAAGGCGATCGACGACGCGCTGAATAAATACTATAAATAAACGGAAATTCACCGGCGGGGCGCGGAATCCTCCGTGCCCCACCGGAATGTCCCGGCATCCCGGCAATGTGTGAGGTGGGACGATGAAAAAGTCCAAAATGGCTGTTTCCATCCTGTTGGCGGCCGCCATCGCCGCGGGTCTGCTGACGCTGGTCATCCCCCGGAGCGTTACGGTCGAGCCGGTGACCGAGGAGGAGCTGAAATGGGCAAAGGACTATCTGCGCGGCTCCCTGCGCAACCCGTCGTTCCTCTATACCGATTTTCTGGAAACATACGGCGTCCCGGCGGGGGAGAGCGTCTCGCTCACCGCCGCGCCGGAGGGCGGGATCGATCTGCTGGAGGGCGGCGGGACAGCGCTTTACCGCGTTTCCGCGCCCGCCGCGGGCCTGTACTCCCTGACCCTCGACTGCGCGGCGCGCGACCGCAGCTTTGTCAGCATTATTCTCTCGGTCAGTATAAACGGCGAGGTGCAGTACGGCGAGGCCGGCAGCATCGACGTGCCGCTCCGCTGGGCCGACACGACCAAGGACTTCCTTCTCGACAGCTTCGGCGACGAATCGGTGCCCGGCGTCGAATTTCTCAACGATATGCGCCCCGTCGGGCTGTACAACAACACCTATATCACATACGACCCCATCCTTTTTTATCTGGAGGAGGGGGAAAACACGGTCGCGCTGGAAAACAAATCGGCGCGGGCGCTGCGCGTCGGCGGGCTGACCGTTTCAAGCCGGCGTGAGCTGCCCTCCTACGAGGAGTACCGCGAAAAGCTGCCGCCTTCCGGGGACGGCGCCGTTCCCACCGAGGCGATCAACGGCGTCATGTACACCGAGAAGAACACCACCTTTGTCCAGCTCTTCTCGACCAACACCCTCGGCGCGGTCCCCTACGACCCCGTAAACCGCCTGGTCAACCTGACCGGCTTCAACGTGGTCGGCGGGGAGGCTTCGTATGCCTTTTCGGCCGATACCGGCGGCTGGTACGCCTTTGCCCTGCATGTGAGCGTCGGCAGCGACGACTTTCCCTCCTTCTGCACCCTGCGGATCGACGGCGGGATCCCGTTCGCCGAGGCGGCGGCCTTCAAGCTGCCGGCCGGCGGCGGGAGCAGATGGCGCAACACGGCCTTCGCCGGAGCGGACGGCGAGCCTTATTATATCTGGCTGGAGGCCGGCGGGCATACCCTGTCGCTGCGCTCCGAGGCCGAGCCCATCTCGCCGCAATTGCGCGACCTGCGCCTGCTGGTCGCGCATATCAACCAGTTTTCCCTTGACGTTAAAAAGATCGCCGGCAGGGAGGCGGATAAGAACCGCACCTGGCGGTTTACCCGATATATGCCCGAAACGGAGGATACCCTCCGCGCCTACGACATTCTGCTGCGCGGCCTGCTGATGTCGCTCGGGGAACTGTCCCCGCGCGGGACGGACGCTTCGATGCTGTCCAAACTGGTCGAGTCGGTCGCCCTGCTGGACAAGACCCGCAAAAAGCCGGATGAGCTGCCGCTCTATCTTGAGGCGCTGTCAGGCGACCGGGTGTCGGTGCTGATCAGCTGCGGCAACGCCCTCGACGACCTGATGTCGCTCTCCTTTGACCTCGACATGATTTACCTGTATGACGGGCGGAGCCCGCTGCCGCGCGCCAACCCGCCGTTTTACAAGAGCATCTCGGCGATGGGGGCCCAGCTCTGGGCGTCGTTCTTTTCGCCCAAATACGCCGTGCGGGAGGACCCGGAAGCCATAAACGTCTGGATCAACGCCTCGGCCATGCTGACCGATGCCCTGCAAAAGCTGGCGGACTCCCGCTACACGCCCGCGACGGGGATCAAGGTCAACTTCTCCATCATGCCCGACCAGAACAAACTGGTGCTGGCGTCGGCGGGCGGCACCCAGCCGGATATTGCCATGGCCATCGAGCACCAGATCCCGTACGATCTCGCCGTGCGCGGCGCGCTGTACGACCTGACGCGGTTTGATGATTTTTGGGAGACTTCGTCCCGCTTCGCGCCCGGCGCGATGGTCCCCTATATCTTCAACGACGGGGTCTACGCGCTGGCCGAATCGCTCGACTTCCAGGCGCTGGTCTACAGGGAGGATGTCCTGGACAGCCTGGGCATCCCGCCGCCCGACACATGGTATGACGTGTGCGGGATCATGAGCGAATTGCAGCGGTTCGACATGAGTTTCTATATACCGATCGCCTCTGGCATCGGCTATAAATGGTTCCATCAGACCTCGCCGCTCATCTATCAGTTCGGCGGCAGTTTCTACCGGCCGGACGGGCTGGGCACCGCCATCAACCAGCCCAACGCCGTCAAGGGCATCACGTTCCTCGGCGAACTGTTCACAACTTACGCGGTGAACGAACAGGTGCCGTCGTTCTTCAACGCGTTCCGCTACGGGCAGACGCCGGTCGGGATCGCCACCAACATCGATTACCTTCTGATCAAATACGGCGCGCCGGAGCTGACGGGCCAGTGGAAGCTGGCGCTGCCGCCGGGCATCCCGCAGGAGGACGGCACGGTTTCACGCTGGTATATCGCAAACGGCCGGGCGGCGGTCATCTTCGACGCGACCGATAAGCCGGACGAGTGCTGGGATTTTCTCAAATGGTGGACCAGCGAGGAGATCCAAACCGAGTACGCGTTCAACCTGCTGTCCTCCTACGGCTACATATTTCTCCCCGGAAATCTCGGCGCGCTGGAAAACTCCTACCTGCCCGACGAGGACAAAGCCGTCATCCTTGAGTCGGTCAAGTGGCTGCGGGACGCGCCGCGCAGCCCGGGGCACTACATGCTGGAACGCACCCTGTCCGACATCTGGTACGCGATCGTGCTTGACGGCACGCCGGCGCAGGTGGTCATCGACCTCAAGGCCATCGACATACAGCGCGAGTTCCGCCGGAAGATGGTGGAGTTCGGCTATGCGGACGCCGCCGGCAACCTGATCAAACCCTACACCGTGCGCGAGCTGGACTGGGTCGTGGAACAGACGGCCCGGAACCGGATGCTGAGGGAGGTGGCGCCATGACGCGCGCCGTCAGGCCAAAAATAAAGGGATTAAAGCAGGCGGGACAGCTCGCGGGGGACGGGCTGACCGCGCTGTGGCTGCTGCTGCCGTACGGCATTCTGTTTTCTGTCTTCATCGCCATTCCCGTCGCGGTGTCCATCGGGCTGTCGCTGACCTATTTCAACGTCGTGCAGTCGCCGCAGTACGCGGGATTCTTTAACTATATCACCATGCTGACGCAGGATGAGGTGTTTTTCAAAAACATCATTCCCAACACCGTGAAGTTTGCCCTGCTTGTGGGGCCGGGCGGCTATGTGCTGTCGTTTTTCCTCGCGTGGGTGCTGGCGCAGATCCAGTCGGTCCCTCGCACCGTCTTCGCGCTGGCGCTGTATATGCCGTCGATGGCGGGCGGGGTCTTTATCTCGGTCATCTGGCGCACCATCTTCTCGAGCAGCCAAAACGGCATCATCAACGCCCTGCTGCTGCAGTACGACCTTATCGAAAAGCCGATCCGGTTTTTGCAGGAACCCGCGTATCTGCTCAATATCATGATCTTTGTGGGGCTGTGGAGTTCGATGGGGATCGGTTTCCTCGCGATGCTGGCCGGCATCCTCAACGTCAACGAGGAGATTTACGAGGCCGCCTATATCGACGGCATCCGCAACCGCTTTCAGGAGGTCATCTACATCACCATTCCCTCCCTGAAACCACAGATGCTGTTCGGCGCCGTTATGGCGATCGTCGGCGCGTTCAACAACGGGACGATCGGCGTCGCGCTGTCGGGGGCCAACCCCACGCCGCAGTATTCGGGGTCTCTGATCATCAACCATATCGAGGACTATGCCTTCCAGCGCTATGAAATGGGGTATGCCGCCGCCCTTTCGGTCGCGCTGCTCGGCATTGTGTGGCTCTTTTCCAAGGTGGCGTACAGGTTATTCGGAGAGAGGGAGTAAGGGGACATGGCCAATTTTCAGGGTTCCCGCATAAACCCCAAAAAATTTTCGGCGTCGCAGCTGAAGTTTTACGTATTTCTCATTCCGCTGGCGCTGTTCATGCTGCTGCCGGTCCTGTTCATCGTCGGGCAGGCGTTCAAGCCGATGGATGAACTGTACCGGTTTCCGCCGGCACTTCTCGTCAAGCGCCCCACCCTGCGCTCCTTTCAATTTATATGGATGATCGCCAACACCACCGGCGTACCGCTGATCCGGTATCTGGTCAACTCCCTGATCGTCACGTCCGTCACCGTCGTCGCCTCGGTCCTGCTGACCGCGTCGACCGCCTACGCGCTGAGTAAGAAGAAGTTCCGGGCCCGGGAGGGGTTGCTGCGGCTCAATCAGGCGGCGCTGATGTTCGTGCCGGTCGCCGTGGCGGTGCCGCGGTATCTGGTCATCATCAAAACGGGGATGGCCAATAACTACCTTGCCCACATTCTGCCGCTGCTGGCCATGCCGGTCGGACTGTTTCTCGTCAAGCAGTTTGTCGATCAGGTGCCCGATGCCATACTTGAGGCCGCGCGGATCGACGGCGCGGGCGAGCTGGCGCTGATGTTCCGCGTCGTCTTCCCGCAGATCGGCCCGGCGCTGGCCACCGTTGGCATTCTCTGCTTTCAGGCGGTGTGGAACGCCACCGAGTCGTCTAACATCTATATCGTCGACGAATCACTCAAAACATTTTCCTTTTACCTCAACACCTTTGCGGTCGACCAGAATCCCGCCATGGCTGGCATGGCCGCGGCCGCGTCCCTCATCATGTTCGCCCCCAACCTCGTCATCTTTATCGCCCTCCAGTCCCGTGTCATGAATACCATGAGCCACAGCGGCATTAAGTAGGGTGATGCGTGTGAAAAAAATAATCCGTTTTCTCCTGCCGGCGCTGTTGGCGGCGGCGTGCCTTGCGCAGCCGGCGCTCGCGGCGCAATCGACCACCTACACCTGGGCGATCGACCGCAGGGGCAACTTTGTGCATACGCAGGACGCCTATCTTCCCGACCGGACCGTGACCGACCTGATGCTCAGGGAGCCGGAGGACATCTTTATCGCGGGCAACGGGATGCTGTACGTCAGCGATACCGGCAACAGGCGTATTCTCGTCTACGACATCGCCCGCGGCGCCGTCGCGCGGGAGCTGGCGTATGAGGGGTTTCAGAAGCCGCGCGGGCTCTATGTTACGCCGGCGCTCGACCTCTATGTGGCCGACTCCGCGGCCGGGGCGGTGTTCCGGTTTGACCGGGACGGCAACCTGATCCAAACCTTTACCCGCCCCGATTCGGCGGCGTTCGGGGATACGGCGTACGCGCCGGCGCGCGTGGCGGTGGACGGGCGCGGGAGCGTTTACCTGGTCGGTGAAGGCGTCGCCAACGGCATCATCCAGCTGTCGGTGACGGGAGAGTTTTTAGGGTTTTTCACCACCAACAAAGTGACGCTGACCTGGATTCAGGCGATACAGAACCTGATCTTCACCGACGCGCAGAAGTCGCAGCTCCAGGCCTTCATGCCCGGCACCTTCTCCAACCTCTACGCCGACGCGCGCGGAATCCTCTACACGGTGACGATGGGCCGCATGAAGCCGGATAACGTCAAAAAACACGATATGAAGGGCGGCAATATCTTCAAAAACGGCGTTATTTCCAGCAACTCGCTCTCCGACGTGACGACCGACCGGAACGGGATCATCTACGCGGGGGATTCCCGGGGATGGGTGATGGTCTTTTCACCGGACGGCGACTTCATCTTCGATTTCGGCGGTTATTCGGCCGACGACGTCGCGGGACTGTACGCGTACCTGACCGCGGTCGCCGTCGAGGAGGACGGCACCGTCTGGACTCTCGACAATGAAAAGGCCTATCTGCAGAGCTATAAACCCACCGAGTACACCCTCTCCATCTATCAGGCGCTCACCCTCTTCAATCAGGGGCGGTACAGCGAAGCCGAGGCGATGTGGGACAACGTCCTGCGGTATAACCAGACGTCGATCCTGGCCCACGACGGGATCGGCAAGGCGGGCCTGTACCTGCAGAAATACGACGACGCGAGGCTGCATTTTGAGTTGTCAGGGAACAGGGCGTTCTATTCGCAGGCGTTTTGGGAGACCCGCAACGCATGGCTGCAGAAAAACCTGATCTGGCTGCTCGGCGCCATCGCGCTGCTGGCGGTCCTGTTCAACGCGGTCAAACTTCTCGACCGCCGCAAAGCGGTGCGGGCGGTTGCCGGCGGCGCGGCGCGGCGCGTCAGGGAGGCGCCCGTGGTCAGGGACTTTGTGTTCGCGGCCAGTATCATGCGCCACCCCCTGGACGGGTACTATGACCTCAAGCGGAATATCCGGGGCACGTACAAGGGGGCGGCGCTGCAGATCGCCGCGCTCTTCGTCTCGATGATCCTCTACCAGACCTCCAAGGCGTATATCGTGCAGACGACGGCAATCGAGGATATGAACCTCGCGGCGACGGTGGGCGGGTTCTTCGGCGTCATCGCGCTGTTCATCGTGTGCAACTATCTGGTGACCTCGATCAACGACGGCGAGGGTTCGATCGGGGATATTTTCAAAATGACGGCATACGCGTCGCTGCCGCTTACCCTGTCGTTCACGCTGATCACGGCGCTGTCTTACGCGCTGACCTTCAACGAAGTCTTCCTGCTGAATTTCCTGATGACGGCCGGCGTGGCATGGTTCTGCCTGACGCTGTATCTGGGGTTGCAGGAGATGCACAACTATAATGTGTGGAACACCGTCAAGAGCATCCTGTTCACCGCCGGGTTCATCCTGATCGCCCTGATCGCGCTGCTGATTCTGACCATTCTGTTCCAGCAAATGGCGCAATTCATCGAAGCGTTGGGAAGGGAGGTATACTACAATGCGGCGGGAATCATCTAAGCCCCACCGGCTCAGGCGGAGACTGCTGTGTTCCGCCGCCGCCCTGTCGCTGGTCCCGGCGGTGTTGGCCGGATATGTGCCGACCATGCGCGACACCGGATTGCCGGGGCCGCCGGTGGAATACGCGGAGGTCACCGTTCCGGAAGGCGGGGAATACGCCCTTCTGGCCGAGATCGGGTACCTCCGGTACTTTTTCCGCGACGACCGCGACGTTATCGCCGTAGTGGATACGCGCAACGGCTACACATGGAAAACAGGGCTGGACGTGCCGTTCAACAGCGACGTCGACCGGGCCGTTGCCGGCGCCGGGAACGACGAGGAAGCCCTCCTCAAAGCCGCAGTCCCCAAGGAGGACCGGCTCAACGCCACCTATATCGCGATGGCGAACTCCCTTCTGACGGCGGAGTATTACGACGACGCGCGGAACATTGCCCTCCTGTCCTCCGCCTCGCAGAAGGGCGCGCAATCAAAACTGTATGCCGCCGGAGACGGTCATTTCCTGCTTGACGCGGCCTTCTCCGAGATTGACCTTACTGTCAGAATGCACATCTATCTCACCGGCACGGGGATCCGGTACGAGATCCGCGACGAGGAGTTGTCGGGCGAGGGCCTCTCCTCGCTGGCGGCGCTGCTGATTACCCCGTTTCTCGGCGCGTCGGGCGGCACGCAGCTGATTTACGACCGGGAGACGCGTTCGTACGGCGATCCCGTGCGGAAACCGATGATCCCGGGGTACATTCTGATGCCGGACGGGCCGGGCGCGCTGATGCGGTTCAGGGAGAACAGCGCGCCGTTTAAGAAGTACATCGGCAGCGTATACGGCGTTAACCACGCCGACGCGACCTTCCATGTGTCGGCGCAGCTGGAGACGGTGCCGTATAAGGAGCCTCTGATGCCGGTCTACGGCGTCGCGCACGGCGACAGGCAGGCGGCGTTCGTTTTCTGGGCCGACGGGGGGATGGAGAATCTGGAGCTGACCGTGTCGCCCGAGGGAAACATGACCAGCTATAACTACGCCTATCCGCGCTTTGTTTACAACCAGACGGTCTATCAGGTCTATAACCGCAGGGGGGACGGCTTTACCCGCCTCTATCCGGAGCGCAACCATTTTGACATCGACGCGACCTACACGTTTTTGGCGGGGGACGGGTCTGCCGACGGCCTTCCGGCCGACTATACCGGCATGGCGCTGGCCTACCGCGGCCATCTGCTGCAAACAGGCCGGCTTGCCGAGCGCGCCGCCGCGCCCGAAATGCCTATCCATTTCGATTTTGTGATGAGCGACGTCAAAAAAGACATCTTTCGGTACAGGAACATGGTCGTCACCACCGCCGGGGATGTGGACAATATCCTGCGGGATTTGGCCGGCGCGGGTCTGCGCGGGATCAACGCGGGCCTGCTGGGCGCGCAGAAAGGCGGCATCACCGCCGGCAAACCGTGGAAGCTGGCCTTTACCGGGTCCATCGGAACAAAAAAAGACTTCACAGACTTGATCGGGGGCCTGGCCGAACTGGGGTGCGACGTTTACTTCACCCAGGACTATTCCGCCATCAACAGCCTGCAGATGCTGACCGGGCCGAACATGGCCTACCACAGGACCAGCTGGGGCGTCCGCCGCTATATCGAGTATGAAAACACCAGCGTCCCCATCTCGGAGATTTCCTTCGCCCGGCCTGAGAAAAGCGTCGAGTGGCTCGGCAAACAGACCCAAGACATGAAAAAAACGGGCGCGGTTTCCGTGGGGCTGGACGGCGTCTCAAATCGGCTGATCAGCCATTACGGGTCCCGGCCCACCACGGCGGCCGAGGCTGTCAGGCTTCTGAGAGACGCCGTTTCCGGGCTGGAGATGGCGGTCAGCGCCTATACGCCCAACCAGTACCTCTGGGATATGACCGACCGTTTTATCAATGCGCCGGTGCTGCCGACGCAGTACGTCATCGAGACGGACACGGTGCCGTTCTTGCAGATGGTATTGAACGGGACGATGGAACTGTACGGGCCTTACGCCAATTTTTCGTTTTACACAAAAGAGGACGTCCTGCGCATGATCGATTACAACGTCTTCCCCTCCTTCGTCCTGACCGAAAAACCGGCCTATCTGCTGGCCGACACCAATTCGGCCGGATTCTACTCCACTTCCTATGACCTCTACCGCGACATCATCATCGGCATTTACAACGACATGTCCGCCGTGTACGGCCAAATCGCCGACCGCCGGTGGGTCGGGCGGGACGTTTTGGAAAACGGCGTTGTCCTCAATACTTACGGCGGCGGGACGCGCGTCGTGATCAATTATACCGGGGAACCTGTCACAGTGGACGGGCGCGAGGCGCCGCCGTGTTCGGCGGTGGTATGGGGAGGTGACGCCCCGTGAGCGGGAAAAGCAACGGCAAGGCCATCGGGCGGCGGCAGGCGGTCACGGGCTATCTGTTTATGCTGCCGTGGATCACAGGTTTTCTGATTTTCACCGCCATCCCCTTTGCCGCCACCATCTACCTCTCTTTCTTTGAGGTCAGGCAGTCTATCCTGGGCTATGAGCTGAACTTCGCCGGTACCGCCAACTATCTGCTGGCTCTGTTCAGGAACATTGAATTTATGCCGGCGCTGATCTCCTTCCTTGTGATGGAACTGACCTACATGCCGACGATTGTTATCCTCTCCTTTATCCTCGCGCTGCTGCTGAACCGGCCGATGAAACTGCGCTCGGTGTTCCGCATCCTCTTTTTCCTGCCCGTCATCGTTATGAGCGGTCCCGTTATGAGCCAGATCATGGATTCGGGCGCCGCCGCCGTCACGGGGCTGGAGAACCTGTTCGTCTTCACCGTCATTGAGAATTATTCCCCTCCGCTGGCGGAGGCGCTGGCCTATCTTTTTGAGAATTTTTCGATGGTGCTGTGGTTTACCGGCATCCCGATCATCCTCTTTATCAACGGGCTGCAAAAAATCAACGGCAGTATCGTGGAAGCGGCGACCATTGACTCCGCCACCTCCTGGCAGATCCTGTGGAAGATCACGATCCCTATCCTGCGGCCCATCTTTCTGGTCATCGCCATTTTCACGGCGGTGCAGTTGAGTCTCTATTCCACAAACCGCGTGCTGAGCATGATACAGGAGGCCATTTACGACACGGTGGGCGGCTTTGGCCTCGCTTCGGCGTACGCGTGGATCTACAGCCTTGCCGTGCTGGCTTTCATCGGCGTCGCTTTTCTGCTGCTCAGGGAACCCAAGGAGACGCCGGTGAAGATACAGAAACGGCTTGAGAGAAAGTGGGCGGGGCGATGAAAACGGTCAGGGAGAAAATACGCCGGCTGTGCCGCGGCTCCGTCATCGGGCAGATTGCCGTTTACGCCGTGCTGATCCTCATCAGCTACCAGTTTCTTTACCCCATCCTGCGCATGATCTCACTCGCCATGATGAGCGAAAAGGACATCATGAACCCGTCCGTCACCTGGATCCCGAAGGGTTGGACGTTCAACAACATAAGGATCGCCGTTCAGACCCTTGATCTGAAAAAGACGCTGACCGGCTCGCTCTGGTTTTCCTCCCTGCTCGCAGTCTGCCAGACCTTTGTCTCGGCGTTGACGGGGTTCGCGTTCGCGCGCTTTGAATTTCCGGGGAAACGCTTCTGGTTTGTCATGGTCCTGCTGTCGTTCATCATCCCGACGCCCGTTGTGGTCATCCCGCGCCTGATCATCTTTACGGGGATACAGGAGGCGCCGTGGGGGGCGCAGATGATCGGGACGCCCATACCCCAGATGCTGATGACGCTCTTTGGGCAGGGCGTTTACTCCGCGGTGCTGATTCTGATCAGTTATAACTTCACCCGCATGATCCCCCGCTCGCTTGATGAGGCCGCGGCGATAGACGGAGCTAATTCGTTCCAGATTTTCGTACACATCATCCTGCGCCTGAGCGTTTCGACCATTCTGGTCATCTTTCTCTTCTCCTTTGTGTGGAACTGGAACGAAAGCTACCTTACCTTTACCTTTCTGCGCGGCAGGATTCCCTTGCTGCCGCAGCGCCTGGGCATGTTTGACAACCTCTTCGCCAGTTACGGCCAGGGCGGGGGAAGCGCGCAGAGCCCGGAATTCCGCATCAACGAGGCGTATAAGATGGCGGGGACGCTTGTCGCCATCCTGCCGCTTCTGGTCATGTATCTCTTTGTGCAGAGGCAGTTTATCAAGGGCATTGAAAATGCCGGTATCACGGGGGAATAGATGAAAAGACACCGGAGCGCCGCCGGGCGGGGTTTGGCATGGGCGTTGTTTCTGTGCCTGTTTGCCGCCTGTACGCAAACCCCGGACATTCCGTCTGCGGGACCGGAGCCGGAGGAGACGGGCAAACGGGAGGTTCCCCCGTGGGCCGAGGGCTACGGCGAGGACGCGCCGCCTCCCGCGGGCAAAGCGGCAGGGTTTTCATACGATTACGGCAGTCTGTCCTACGAGCTGGTCTGGAATGACGAGTTTGACTACGAGGGACCGCCGGACCCGTCCAAATGGGGGTACGACACGGGCGGCTCGGGCTGGGGCAACAATGAGCTGCAATACTATACGGACGGCGGCAACGCGCGGGCGGACGGGGAAACACTGATGATCGAGGCGCGCGAGGAGCAAAAGGATGGCCGCGGGTATACGTCGGCGCGCCTGGTCACCAGGAATAAAGGCGACTGGCTCTACGGCAGGGTGGAGGTCAGCGCCAAACTGCCGGGCGGCAAGGGCACATGGCCCGCCATCTGGATGCTGCCGACCGACTGGGCCTACGGCAGCTGGCCCAACAGCGGCGAGATCGACATCATGGAACACGTCGGATACGATGAGGGGCGCGTCCACGCGACGGTGCATACCGGCGCGTACAACCACTCGCGCGGGACGCAAAAGGGCAACGGCGGCGTGAAGGTGGCGGACGTGACGGGTTTGTTCCATGTCTATGCCGCCGAATGGCTGCCCGACCGCATCCTGTTCTTCATTGACGGTGAGATGGTATACGAGTACGACCCTCATAAGTATATAACAAACGCGACCAGCCAGCACTGGCCTTTTGACAAGCGTCACCACCTATTGATCAACATCGCGCTGGGAGGGGACTGGGGCGGCGCGCGGGGATTCGATCCCGATATGCTGCCCGCCGTGATGGAGATAGACTATGTGCGGGTCTACCAGTCGCCCGAAATCACCGCGCTGGAGCAGGACCTTTCGGCTGTTCCTCAAAGCGGTCAGGGGGAGGGGGATCTTTTGTACACCACGGGGGATCTGGAAATCACGCAAGCCGCTTTGAAAGACCTGTACGTCACCACCGGCGCGGAGCATATGTGGGTGAGGCAGGATGTGGCCGAAACGGCCGCGTCGGACGACGGGACGCTTGCCGCCGTTCCGGTCGGGATCGACCCGAACAGGCGGTATCAGCCTATCGACGGCTTCGGGGCGTCGTTCACCGACGCGTCGGCGTATCTTATCAACCAAAAGCTGTCGCCGCAGGACCGTGACGGGTTGATGACAAGCCTCTTTGACCCCGAGGATGGCATCGGGCTCTCTTTTGTGCGCAACCCGATGGGCGCGTCCGATTTCGCGCGCTTTGTTTACAGCTATGACGACATGCCCGCGGGGGAGGACGATTACGGGCTGGAACGGTTTTCGATCAGCCACGACAGGGACGACATCCTCCCGCTGACCAAACGGGCGCTGGCGCTGAACCCCGATTTGAAGCTGGTCGCCTCACCGTGGAGCCCGCCTGGATGGATGAAAACGGGCGGTGAAATGATCGGCGGGTCGCTGAAACCCGAATGTTACGGCGTATACGGAGATTACTTTATCCGCTTTCTTGAGGAATACCGGAAGGAGGGGGTGGAATTTTACGCCGTAACACCGCAAAACGAACCGCTGTATCTGCCGGGCCATTACCCGGGCTGTTCGATGCCGGCAAGCGCGCAGGCGGCGTTCATCCGGCAGAGCCTCGGCCCTAAGCTGCGCGAGAGCTTTCCCGGCGTCAGGCTGCTTTGCTATGACCATAACTGGGACCGGCCGGACTACCCCGAGTATGTTCTGGAACACTCCGGCGGGTACGTTGACGGCGTGGCGTGGCATGTGTACGGCGGTTCTCCCGGCGCGCAGACGGCGGTTTTGGAGAAATTTCCGGCGAGCGAGGTCCATTTTACCGAGGCGTCCGGCGGGGAGTGGGTGCCGCCGTTTGAACAGGCATTTTTCGGAACGGTCCGCACCGGTATTGAGGCGCTGAACAATCACTCCCGTTCGATGGTGCTGTGGAATATGGCGCTGGACGAGGAAAACGGGCCGGTGGTACCCGGTTTTGGCCGCAGTACCTGCCGGGGTGTCGTCACCGTTGACCAGAGGACTGGTGAGCTGACTTATAACCTTGATTATTACGCGCTGGCCCATTTTTCAAAGTTTATCCGGCCCGGCGCGGTGCGCGTCGCGTCAGAATCCAAAGGTTCCGTCTATACGACGGCGTGCCTGAACACCGACGGCACGCTGACTGTCGTGGCGCTCAACGACCAGAAGGGCGCGAAACTGCTGCGTTTTGATATTGGGAGCTTTTCCGTCTTTTACCGCGCCTCCGGGCGTTCGGCGGTCACGCTGGTGATCCAGTTATGAAAAAACTCACTTTGGCGCTTGTCCTGCTACTGGCTCTCTCGGCCTGCGTTTCCCCCGGTTCTGTGGCTTCACTGCCAGACCCTTCCTCTTCCGCGGGGCCTGAATCGCCGCCGGAGCAAACCCCGGGCGAGCCTCCCGCGTCCCCCGGCCCGTCCGCCGGAGTCGTTTACGGCAGCATGGAAGAACTGCTGGCCCTGATGACGCTTGAGGAAAAGGTCGGGCAGATGACGCAGGCCGAACGGCAGGATATTAACAAGTTTGACATCGAAAACTATTTTCTCGGTTCTGTTTTGAGCGGCGGCGGCTCGGTTCCCGCCGACAATTCCGTCAAGGGCTGGAGCGACATGACCGACGGGATGGCGCGTGAAGCGAGCCGTACCCGCTTGGGTATTCCCATCATCTATGGCGTTGACGCCGTACACGGCCATAACAATGTCGCGGGCGCGACCGTCTTCCCGCACAACGTCGCCCTGGGAGCGATCGCCGCGGGGGACCTTGCCAACGGGACGCGGCTCGCGGAAGCCGTCGGGGCCGCGACCGCGGAGGAAATGCTCGCGACCGGCGTTCCGTGGACGTTCTCCCCCGTACTCGGCGTCCCGTATGACATCCGGTGGGGGCGTACCTACGAGTGTTTCGGGGAAAACGCGGACCTCGCCGCCGCGATGGGCGCGGCCGTCATACGCGGCCTGCAGGGCGGCGGTTCGGTCGCCGCCTGCATGAAGCACTACCTCGGCGAGGGGCAGACCAAAGACGGGCGCAACCAAGGCGACGCAACGATGACAGACGAGGATATACGGGAGATACTGCCGCCGTATATCGAGGCGATCAATGCCGGCGCGTTGACGCTGATGCCGTCGTTTTCCAGCGTCAACGGGGTGAAGATGCACGAAAACAAAGCCCTGCTGACAGACCTGCTGAAAGGGGAGCTGGGCTTTGAGGGTTTTATTGTCAGCGACTGGGCCGCCCTTACGCAGCTCTCGGGCGGCAGTTATAAAAACCAGATCGCAAACGCCATCAACGCGGGGGTCGATATGGTCATGGCGACCAACGGCCGCTGGAACTGGGTGGAGTATATCAAGCTGCTCAAGGAACTGGCCGGAGAGGGGACCGTTCCGATGGAGCGCATTGACGACGCGGTGCTGCGGATTCTGCGGGTCAAGGAAAAACTCGGCCTGTTTGAGGGCGTTATAAAAACCCCCGCCGAAACAGTGGGCAGCGAAAAGCACCGCGCGCTGGCGCGTGAAGCCGCCACCGCTTCGGCAACCCTTCTGAAAAATAAAAACGACGTTATCGGCCGGCTGTCCGGCTTCGAGAAAATACTGGTCGCGGGCGAGGGGGCGTCTGATCTGGGGATGCAATGCGGCGGCTGGACCATCACATGGCAGGGTTCCCACGGGGCGATCACGCAGGGGACGACCCTGCTGGAAGGGATCCGGCAGTATAAGCCGGACGCCGTTTTCTCGCCGGATGGGACCGCGGACGGCCCCTGTGACTGCGCCATTGTCGTGATTGGCGAGGACCCGTATGCCGAGGGGGATGGCGACCGCCCGTACGGCGTGGAACTGCGCGGGCAGGATGTGGCAGTGCTGAACGAGGTCTATAAATTGGATTGCCCGGTCATTGTCATCCTGCTGTCGGGCCGCCCGATGCTGGTCGCCCCAGAGATCGGACGCTGGGACGCGCTGGTCGCGGCATGGCTGCCCGGCAGTGAGGGGGACGGCGTGGCCGACGCGCTGTTTTCCGGCTTTACCGGTAAAACACCGTTTACGTGGCCCGTTGCCATGTACAGCGGCGAGGCGCTGTTCCCCTGCGGCTGGAGCAGTTGAGCCAAGCCTTCCGTCTGTTGGGGGAATTTGCGTCTTCATGGCCGGGAAGGCCGTAAGAGTACAGGATATACTGAAGGGAGGTGTTTTCACGCTATGAAACGCAGACGGCCTGTCACGCTGACGATTGCCGTATCCATGCTCCTCGCGTCCTGCGCCTGCGGGACGCCGCCGGAGCCGTCCGAAGAGGGGGAAGACTCTTCCGCTCAAGACGAAATCAAAGCGCGGATCAAGGCGGATTTTCCCAATATGCCGCCGGACGGGACCATGCTGACGGCCGATCTGACCGGGGACGGGCAATCCGAGACGGTGACCTTTTCCTGGCTTCCCCCAAAAAGCGTGCCGGAGAGTGATAACGTCTGCACAAACATAGCGGCGGTGATCGGCGGCGCGGACTATCCCCTGGAGGTCGAACCGGCGGCGTGGCTTACCTTTATATCCTGTACGGCCGCGGATGTGGACGGCGACGGAGCGGAGGAGTTGCTGTTCCATTATTGGCCCGGCGGGGCCGGAGGAATGGGGTCGGGCATGGTTACCCTGGTCAAATGGGGCGCGGACGGTTTTTATTATTTGCCGGTACCACGCATGGGGTCCGAGAGCTTCGATCACCTGAACGGCGGACAAGGATTTGCCGCGGAAATCGCGCTGCGGGATAACCGCATGGTTGAATTAAACTGCGCGGAAACAAGCTATACGCAAATATTTCCCGTCGGTGATCTGGGTGTTTCGGATGAGTTTGTCTATGACGGGAAAGGCAACCTCACCGTCGGGTACGCCGGCGCGAATGACCCTGTAACGGGAACCGACCCGTTATTCGATATGAAGGTCTTCCAATCCGGCGGGAGGGTTTATATTCAGATCAGTCAGTATTGCTGGGTAATATCTCATGCAGGCGGGATCGGTATTTTTACGACTACATTTCATTATGAAAAAGGTCAGTATATCGTATCCGCCCAGAGAGTGGTTCCCATTGCCGAATGGGAATGGAATGAGGATTGAATAACAATTGGCAGGGGAAACGCGCCGTACCGAATCCCGTAAGCGGGGAAACGGTACGGCGCTCTCCGTTACCCTTTGCAAACTCTTAAACGAGATCGACGTCTACACGGACGGCGCGGCCTTCGCGCACCGCTTTCGCCGTGTCTCCTTCGATATGAGCTTCGCCTCCGGCGGAATGAAACACCTCGCTGCCGCCGCCGGGTAAAAATACCTCAATCCGGCGCGGCTTCACCCTACCGGGGCCATAGGTACTCTTCCGCCCCGGGTTGACGTATTCGACCCTGACGGAGCTAAACAGAGAAAACGATACCCTTCCGTCCTCCGGAAAAAGCCAGCCGGGCAGGACCGGAGCAAAGGCAAGCCGCAGCGCGCCGTCCGGGGCCACGGAGAAACACTCGCCGCCGAGGAAGAGATACCGCCATAGGGAAAGCGCCTCGGCGGTACTGCCCGAGAGCCGCGCCACAAACCCGCGCCCGGCCGCCGCCGGGTCGGGGTTGATGGAGGAGGCGAGAAAGGAGGAATTTTCCAGCGGGTTGCGCCCGTAAACGGCAGGATCAAGGAAGGGCGGAAGCCCCGTTTTGATTTCGGTGAAAAACTCGTCGTAAAGTCCCGCTTTCAACAGCTCAAGCAAATACTTGAGCGACATGTGCAGAAAAACGGATTCACGCTCCAGCCACCCCGGCGTAAAGGCGCGTACCCGTCCTATATCGTACGTTTCGCCTTCAAGGCTGACCGAGGTCTTGTACATCCCGAGTTTTTGGTCGTACAGGCCGCACGCCCGCACCGCGTCATATATGCGCCGCGCCTTTTCGGGAGCGGCTTTCATCTGCCGCGCCGGTCCTTCCAGGAACGGCGGCAGCGCCCGGCAGGTAAAACCGGTGGGGAATCCCGTCTCGTCAAACCCGGCCGGTTCATAGGTGAGATAGGTGGGGACCGGCTCGCCCATCGCCTCGGCATCCGCCAAACCTCTGTTCAGCCGCGAGAGAAACCGTTCCAGCGCGCCGTGCCATTCGCCCTCCGGCACCGTCACGTCGCCGCCCGACAGTGTGTCGCAGACCTGGGCGCGGTATGCCTCTTTAGCCGACGCGGCGGCGTTCCAGTACGCGAAGCGGTCCTCCGTATCCTGCAAAGCCAAAAGAGCTCCGAACAGCTCCGCCGCCTCCGCCGGCAGGGCGGCGTCCCCCTCCACGCCGAGCAGGAACGTCAGCAGGCGTTTCAGTTCGTACGTCTCGCCCACGCCGCTGCCGAACAGCCCCGGCAGGCCGTTCATGGCGTCATTCCAGCCCGGCTTGCCGCCGTCCATCTCCAGGCCGCGCCCAAGCGGGTCGAGCGAGGCGAACTTCACAAGCGCCAGCACTGCCATTTTGCCCAGCAGCGTCGTCTCGGCAAACGAACCGTCCCGGTTGCGGAGCCAAGCCGACTGCGCCCGTCCCTCGATAGGCTCGAGAGACTTATATTGCCGCAGCTTGCCGCCCTTGCGCACGTAAGCCTCGCGGCGCGGCAGGACGCGGACGGGCGGTTGAAAAAAGCGGTAACCGCCCGATCCCAGCAGTTCCCTCTTCCGCTCGGGGAATATCGCGAGAAAATTTTCCACCAGATCGAGCAGATACGTCCAATGGTCGATCCAATACCCCTCGCCGAAAGCGGCGTTGATATTTTGCGTACTCTCCGCCAGCACCGCCTCCAGCCGTCCGGCCGCCTCTTCCGGCGAAAGCCCCTCCTCACGGCAAAGCCTGTGCACGAACGATCCCGCCGTGAACGGCTCGTCCGGTTTGGAGGGATGGGTGAAGGTCGCGCCGCGCACCTCGAGCGGGTTGAAGCCGTCGGCCTGAACAAGAGAGAAAAACAGGCGGATATTGGCCTCGCCCGCTTCGGGACGGAAGAAGACGTCGTTCCGCCGGTTCTGGCAGACGTCGCGGAAACCGCCATTGCCCTGAGAGAAGTACTCGGCGGAAATGGAGAAGAAATTGTAGTCCCGCTCCGGGTCGCCGTGCTTGCGGGAATAAAGGTGTAAAACCTTGCCGCCCAGTACCCGCGGTTCGCCGCCGCGCAGTACGTTGTCGAGGTAACACTGGCGCAGGTAGCCGTCAAACATCGGCTCCGCCGTCCTCACGCCGGCCGGGCGTGTCAGAGCGTCGGTCAGCGCAAGCGCCTCCTTGTATTTGCGCTCCACAAACGAGCCTTCGCAGAGCGAGGGAACGCGGCGGCGCAAGGCGTCGGGGTCGCCGGCAAAGCCGGCGTAGGTCGTCCAGCGCAGCGCGCCCCCGGCAGGAACATCGCTTGAGAGCGGCGTGAACGCACAGGCGTAACGGTTGGCAAAGATCTGGTCCGCGCCGGCCTCCTCCGGGTAATGGCGCGGTTTGGTGAACGCCGTGTCAAACAGCGATTCCGGATCGACGACGGGGATAACGGGCTTCCCGTTTTCCGTAAAGGACAGGGTAAAGTAACCGCCCATCACATCCGACACCTCGGCCTCGTCGCCCGGAAGGGAACGGGTATGGTAGACCGGAAGGCCCGTTTCCAGCCCCGACACATGCGCCCAGCTCTTGAACAGATTGCTGACCGATTTATAGGCGCTGTTGTCCACGCCATAGGGAAGTATCTGCGGCATCCCGTCCAGGACCCGGCAGACAAGCGGCCCGCCGGAGAGGTTCGTCAATTCGCAGCAGCGCGCCAGCGCGGGAAAATCCTCGCCGGGCATGGTAAAGTAGCGTACGGTAAACGACAGGCCGCTCATGCCGTCGTGTTCGGTGATCTGGAAGCTGTTGGGATAGATTTTCATCGTCCGTTTTGCGGCGCGGGCCGGGGAAAACGGCTCAAACTCATAGGCGCCGGCATGGATGAAAGTGCGGAAACCCTCCGATGCAACCCGCCTGAGAGCGGTATTGGCGGGCGAAAACTCCATGATGGCGTGATCCTTGTGGTCAACGCCGAAGGAGCAGACGCCCTGCCCCCGGTTGGCGTAATAGAGCCACATCGGGACGCCCAGTTCGCCGGAAACGCCCGGCAGGAAACTCATAAAGGCCGGCGCGAGGTCAAATCCTTCGATGACAAAAGCGCCGTCGCCGTCGTAATGGTAAGCTCCCATACTCTTCTCCCTAAGCGGTCACGGTGGCAATGGAGTGCGGCGGCATTTCCAGCCCGCCGGACTGTCCCCTCATCGCCACGGCAAACGGCTGCGCCTCGTCCGTCTCGTTGAGCGCCACCAGAACGGACGAGCCGTCGGGATTGCGCGCCGACAGCGTACGGAGCGCCGCGTTGCCCTCCTTGTGGGCGGTCCGCACCGCGCCCGGCTTGATGTGGCGCGCGAAATGCCCGATAAAATGGTAGGACGGGTTAATTGTGATCTCGTCTTTTTCGGTGTCGCACAGGATAGGGGCGCAGCAGTAGTTACCGACATGATTGGGACCGCCTTGCGCGTTCAGCACAAGATTCCATTCGATCCAGCCTTCCACCCAGTTGTTGAGATCGCCAATGATGTTACGGGCATACCGCTCGCCATTGCTCCATTTGCCGGGCGCGGGCCCTCCCTCCACGCACCCCTCGGTAAACAGCAGGTGCTTTTCCGGATGCGCGTCGCGCAGCTTCGACGACGCGGTGAAATCCTCACAGACGTACCAGTGGATGGCCGTCCCCCATATGTACTTTGCCGCGCCGGGATCGCCGAGTATGGAAAGGGCGCGGGAGAGCAGGATGTCACGGTTGTGATCGTGGATCAGCACTTTTATATCGGGAAGACCGGCTTCTTCCAGTGCGGGGCCGAGATGATTTTTGACAAAGTCCCGCTCCTGTTCGGGCGTGTACAAACAGGAATCCCACGTCTGTCTGGCTTCCGTCTCGTTCTGCACGCTCAAAAATTCGACCGGCAGACCCCTTTCCCGGGCTTCCTTGATAAACCGGATGAGGTATTGCGCGTAAAGCCCTGCGTATTCCGGCAAAAGCGCGCCGCCAAACTTGCGTTGCCTGTTGTCCTTCATAAACGCCGGCGGGCTCCACGGCGAGGCCAGCAGGCGCAGCGGCGCGCCGCGCGTTTCGATTGCCGCGCGGACCATCGGAAACACCGCTTTTTCCTCGCGGGAGAGGTTATAACTGTCCAGCGACGTATCCCTCTCGTCGAGATAGTCATACATTTCCTCGGAAAAATCGCTGCTCCCGACGGCGACCCGCCCGAGGGCATAACCCAGCCCGGTTTCCCGGTCAAAGTACGCGCCGAGGATCTTCTTCCGATTCTTCGCCCCCATCTTTTGAAACGTAACGGCGGCGGCTTCGGTGAACGCGCCGCCAAAACCCAGCAGCGTCTGGTAAACAGCCGTATCGTCCGTCTCGGAGACGTCCGCGCCGGACGGGACGGGACCCATCGGGAGAGGTGTGTGCAGATATTCGGTGTTTTGCGCCGAGAGGTACAGTTTCATGACCGGTCAGCCCTTTCGATTTGTGGATAGTGCCGGGTGAGATGCGGATAGCGCGCCGCTTTTGCCGGGCACCGCTTTCCGCTTACAGTATAACCCAACCGGCAAAACATTTCAATCTGAATTGTCAGGGAAAGAGATTGTAAGGGGCATAAAATAGATATTCCTTACACCCTTCTGAATCGGAAGGCTGGCATTCATGATGTAAGTGTAATCATATGTATAAATTTTGCTGTACAGAAGCGACTTGTATGTGTGCCTATTTTTTTTTGGGGGAACAAAAAGGACAAAGCTGTTTCAGCCTTGTCCTTTTAGTAAAAAGTTCGTTTAATTATGGGGCTGTGTCAGTAACCGGCCGTTGTGCTATGCTTAATGCCTCTCCCGAATAGAGCCTTTTCCGATACATCACTTGCAGGATAAGACCAATCACCATTGCCGTTATATCCCCTGCGGGAACCGCCCAAGCAATACCGCTTACACCCATGGCGGCTGTTCCTAAAACAAGCATTGGAATTACCACTGTCTCCTGTAATAACGATACCCCAAACGCGGGTTTCGCGTAACCGGTTGATTGGAAAAGCGTCAAGGTCATATACATTGT
>JAIRUE010000047.1 GCA_031254575.1 Oscillospiraceae bacterium
CATCCGACAGATAAAAAGCCCGTGGGGCACAGGCTGGCGTTGCAGGCGCTGCGAAAGGTTTACGGGCAGAGGGGCGTCATAGCCGACGGCCCGGCATACCGGCGCTGCGAACGGACGGGGAACGCGCTGCGCGTGTTTTTTGACGGCGCGGAAAACGGGCTGGAACTGCGCGGCGGCGATATGGGGGCGTTCGAGGTCGCCGGAGAGGACGGCGCATTCGTCCGGGCTTCGGCCGTTTCCGGCACCGGGGCACACGGGAAGGGGACGCTGCTCGTTTCGTCTCCGGAAGTGCCGGAGCCCTGCGCCGTCCGTTACGCGTGGAAAGCCTACTGCGGGGTCCCGTTATACGGGGCGGACGGCCTGCCCGCCCCGCCGTTTTTGGGTTCCGTATGAAACCTGCCGGATTTGACAACGAACTGTATCTGAAACTGCAGTCGCGTAAAATCAGGGAACGTATCGAACAGTTTGGCGGCAAGCTCTATCTGGAGTTTGGAGGCAAACTGTTCGACGATTACCACGCCAGCCGCGTCCTGCCGGGATTTGAGCCGGACAGCAAGGTGCGGATGCTGACGCAGCTGCGGGACGAGGTGGAGATCGTCGTCGTCATCAACGCCGGGGACATCGAAAGGAGCAAGCGCCGCGGCGACCTGGGCATCACGTACGACCAGGAAGCGCTGCGGCTGATCGACGCCTTCCGCGCCGCCGGGCTGTATGTCGGTTCCGTTGTCGTCACACACTACGGGGGGCAGGAGGCTGCCGTACAGTTTATAAAGCGTCTCGGCGCGCTGGGCGTGAAAACCTACCGCCATTTCCCGATCGACGACTATCCGGCCAACATCCCGCTGATACTGAGTGACGACGGTTTTGGAAAGAACGAGTATGCCGCGACGGAGCGCCGCCTTGTGGTCGTCACCGCGCCGGGAGGGGGCAGCGGTAAGATGGCTGTCTGCCTGTCGCAGCTTTACCATGAGCATATGAAGGGCTGCGAGGCGGGATATGCCAAATATGAAACCTTCCCCGTATGGAGCCTGCCGCTCCAGCACCCGGTCAACCTGGCGTATGAGGCGTCCACCGCCGACCTCAGCGACGTGATCATGCTCGATCCGTTTCATTTGGAAGCATACGGCGAAACCGCCGTCAATTACAACCGTGACATCGGGGTATTTCCCGTCCTGCAAACCATGTTCGAGCGGATCATGGGCACGTCGCCGTACAAAAGCCCCACCGATATGGGCGTCAATATGGCGGGTTTCTGCGTCACCGACGACGAAGCCGTGTTGGAGGCGTCCAAACAGGAGATCGTCCGGCGGTATTTCGACGCGCTGTGCGCGCGCCGTCAGGGATTTGGCGGGCAGGCGGCGGTGGTGAAGACCGAATTGCTGATGAACAAGGTCGGCATGACCGCCGCCGGCCGCCCCGTGGTGCCGGCCGCGCTGGAGCGTTCCGCCCGGACCGGCGGCGAACCCGCCGTGGCGATCCGGCTCTCCGACGGGCGGGTTGTCACCGGGAAGACGACCCCGCTGCTGGGCGCGGCGGCGGCGGCGCTGCTCAACGCGCTCAAGATGCTGGGGAATATTCACAAGAAGATCAAACTCATATCTCCCAATATCATAAAGCCCATCCAGCACCTGAAAGTCAACCATATGGGGAACACAAACCCCCGCCTGCACACCGACGAGGTTTTGATCGCGCTCACCATCTGCGCCGCCACCAACCCCACCGCCGAGCTGGCGATGGAGCAGCTGGAAAATCTCAAAGACTGCGAGGCGCACTCGACGGTGCTCCTCTCACGGGTGGACGAACACACCTTTCAGCGGCTTGGCGTCAACCTGACGTGCGAGCCGAAGTACCAGACGGAGAAGGTATACCATAAATAAGGGAGCGGAAATTTATGAACAAATCCCCCTACGCCGCCAGACACGAGGAATACAAAGCCCGCGGGCTCAAACTCAACATGACGCGGGGCGTGCCGTCCAAGGCGCAGCTTGATCTGTCGCGGGGGCTGCTGACCTGTCTCGGCGACGGCGATTACCTTTCGGAGGGCGGCGCGGACTGCCGCAGTTACGGCATTTTGGACGGTTTGCCGGAGATGAAGCGCATCTTCGCCGAACTTCTGGAGCTGACGCCCGGCGAGGTTATCGTGGGCGGCAACTCCTCGCTGGCGCTGATGTTCGACAACGTGGCGTCCAATATGTCGCGCGGGGTGCGGGAGGACCTGCCCTGGGCGGCGCAGGGGCATGTCAAGTTTTTGTGCCCGTCGCCGGGGTACGACCGCCACTTCACGATATGCGACTATTTTCATATCGAGATGATCCCGGTCGCGACAACCGATACCGGGCCGGATATGGATGAAGTGGAACGGCTTGTCTCGTCCGACCCCCTGATCAAAGGCATATGGTGTGTGCCCGTCTTTTCCAATCCCGCAGGCGCCGTCTACTCCGACGAAACGGTGCGGCGTTTCGCAAATCTGAAACCGGCGGCGCACGACTTCCGCATCTATTGGGACAACGCCTATGCCATCCACCAGTTTTCGGGCGGGAAGCGGCAGATCCCCAACATCGTGCGCGAATGCGCCAAAGCGGGCAATCCCCACATGCCGATGGTGTTCGCGTCGTTTTCCAAGGTGAGCTTCCCCGGCGCGGCGGTGAGCTGTATCGCGTCGAGCGAAGAGAACTGCGAGTATATCAAAAAGCGCCTTACCGCGCAGACCATCGGCCCGGACAAGCTGCGGCAGCTGATGCACGTCCGCTTCTTCGGCGGCGCGGAGGGGGTTTACGCCCACATGCGCAAGCACGCGGAGATCCTGCGCCCGAAATTTGAGCTGGTGGAGGAAACACTGCAAAAAAACCTTTCCGGTCTGGAAGGCTGCGAATGGACAACGCCGGAGGGAGGGTACTTTGTCTCGTTCGACGCCCCGGAGGGCTGTGCCAAACGCGTTGCCGCCCTGTGCGCCGGGGCGGGCGTCGCCCTTACCCCGGCAGGCGCGACCTGGCCCGGCGGGCGCGACCCGAAGGACCGCAACATCCGTATCGCTCCGACTTTCCCGCCCCTAGAGGAATTGCGGACGGCGATGGAGGTCTTTTACAACGCCGTGCTGCTGGCCGCGTCCGAAAAGTGATTGCGCGCGCAAACCGGACAACGGAAAACAGAGACCGGGCGGGGTCATCCCCGCCCGGTATGTATTGATCGGCCTTTACTCCGCCGGTGTTTCCGCTTTGGCTTTGGTCACGGCGCCATACAGGGCGTCCACTTTTTTCATGCCCGGCAGCTTGCTTGCTTTGCCCGCGAGCAGCGGCAGGATGCCGAACATAATGATAACGGCTAAAAACGCGACATAGAGAACGGAGTCCAGCCCGCCGAAGAAATCCCTTGTGCTGCCGGTAAATTTGCTGAAACCGGACGAATAATCCGTCCATTCAAGCACCTTCGAGGTCGCGAAATTATAGAATTTCATAAGCTGGCCCGTGACCAGCCTGTAAAGCGGCCATACGAAGAAATAGAGGACGGAGTGCAAAGTCTGCTTTGAGATTTTCTCACTTTGTTCCATGATCAGCACGAAACCGAAGATGGCCAGCCCCACCCAAATCGAGCTGAACAGGACGCAGAACAGGACCAGAAGGGGATACACGACCGCTTTGAAGCCGAATTTGCTTTTTTCCACAGAAAACCGCTCCTTTATTGTTATTTATGGCAAGCGCCCAAGGCGCTCAACCGGCCTGCAAGCGCGGATATGACATGCCGTCAGCGTTTTTCAAACAGTACCCCTTCGAGGATAAACGATCTGCCGTCCAGTCTCTCAAAGGAGCAATCCATGGTTTCCGTTTCCTCATAGCCCATAAAAGAAACTTTGATGGTCAGGCGCAGGGTATTTCCGCTCACCTTATATGTCATGGAACCCCCGAACGCCGACAGAAGCGTATCCAATTCCTCAAACCCGGAAGCCGAAATACTGATTCTGTCACTGCCGCTGAACGTGACCGAACCGCTTCCGTCCGACGCGTAATAGGTACCGCTTAAAGCGCCGTCTCCGCCGCCGCTTCCCCCGGTAACCGCGCCGCCGCTTTCATAGCTTCCCGCGCGCAGGCTTTCCCCCGGAGCTCCTATCAGGCTTTCTCCCACAACGCCGGTCAGGGCCTCCCCTTCAAAACCGTCACAGGCCGTCAGCAGCGACAGAAGCAAAACGCACAGCAACAACGCCGGGATTGCTCTTTTCAATGCGCTCTCCCCTTTATACCGAAATAGTGTTGACCCCGTCAGTAAATCATAAGGGAGAAAATTTGTCAAGTCATTTTTGAACATTTTGTGAACAAACCGCGCCTTGACAAATAGGTAGGGTGCTGATATACTGTCCGCGTAAAGTGGGGTGCTGCCGTCAGGCGGCTGAGAGGGCGCGAAACGCCGCGCCAAACCCTTAAAACCGGATGCGGGTAATGCCGCCGTCGGGAAATAGGGAAACGCCGTATTCCGGACGTCACGGAGCGGTACGCGGAAAATGCGCCTCATTTTATCATTTCAGGAGGTGTATTTTTATGAAAACCGCAAGCTCCCGCGGCCATATCCGCGCGCTCACCGAATCGGCCGTCCTCGTCGCGATCGGCTTTGCCCTCAGCTTTTTCCGGGTCAAGTTCGCATACGGCGGCTCGATCACCCCCGCGTCCATGCTGTTCATTTTGGCCGTCGGTATCCGCAGGGGCCCCGCGTGGGGATTCGGCGGCGCGTTTGTCTATTCGGCTCTCCAAATGTTACAGAGCTTTGATCCGCCGCCGACCGAAACGCCGCTCAATTTTGCCCTCGTGATCCTGCTGGATTACGTGATCGCCTTTACCGTTCTGGGTTTCGCGGGCTTCTTCGGCAAACGGAAAAACGGCATCCTCTATGCCGCGCCGGTCTGTCTGCTGCTGCGATTTTTCTGCCATTTCGCGTCCGGACTCGTTATCTGGAGCGTCTACGCCCCGGAAGGCACCCCCGTTTGGCTGTATTCTCTCACATACAACGGCTCGTATATGGGCGCCGAGCTTGCCGTCTGCATAGTGGCGGCGGTAGCCCTGATGCGTTACGACAAAACTATTTTCGTCCGGCAGGAGTGATTGTTTGGGTATTTTTGACGGCGTTCTGCTCGCGGCCGATGTGGACGGCACATTGCTCAACAGCCGGAGCGAACTGACCGCGCCTGTCCGCGACGCGCTTGCATCGTTCACCGCCCGGGGCGGGCTGTTTACCGTCGCGACGGGGCGCAGCTTTACGGGATTTGCCGCCCTGCGCCCGTCGGTGCCGCTGTCCGCGCCCGCCATCCTGTCCAACGGCGCGTATATCTATGATTACGCGGCGGGGCGCGAACTGCACGCCGAATGGCTTTCCGGCCCGTTTGAGGCGGCGCTGGCGGACATCCGCGCCCGTTTCCCCCGGCTCGGCACGGAACTGCACTGGCCGGGGCGCGTCTGTATCCTTGACCGGAACCGGTGGAACGACGCGCATATGCGCGCCGTTCAGTGCGAATTTGAGGAAATCGGCGATCCGCGCCAAGCGCCTCCGCCGTGGCTCAAGCTGCTGTTCGTGGACGAACCGGAAACCCTGCTGGAGGTTGCCGGCTACGCGATACCGCGCTGGGGACAGCATTTTTCATTTTTCTTTTCCGGCAAATGCCTGCTGGAAATGCAGAACGCCGGGATCGACAAGTCGGCGGGCGTGTCGGCGCTCGCGGATTTGCTGCCGGTGGCAAAAAAAAACGTCTACACGGCGGGTGACGCCGGCAACGACCTGGGAATGCTGCGGGCATATGAATCCTTTGCCCCCGCGTCGGGGACGGAGGAAGCGCGCGCCGCGGCGTCGCATGTCGTGCCCGGCTGCGACGAGGACGCGATGGCGGCGGCGGTGGCGTTTTTGGAAAAACGGTACGGAGGATAGCGCAATATACGCGCCCTCCGGGATACAATATATTATCCGTTCAAAGTTTTATTGGATCAATAAAACTTTGAACGGTTTATTTGTGCGGATGCAGGTCATAATAACATTCAGCGAGCCGCGTGAAACGCCGTCCCAAAGGATCAGAGTGAAATCGGATTCGGCGACGATCTGGCTGTTGCGGATCAGCGGCGCCTGGCGGTCATACGTTTTATAATCGGGGCGGATGACGGTCAGCGGCAGGCCGTTTTCCAGCGCGTACCGCTCAGCGAGGCTGTCCGCGCCCTCCGCGCCGCCGCTGATGACCTCGCTCGCGCCCGCGGGCATATGTTCCGCCAAAACCCCGTAACTGCGGCCGTCCAGCGACCGGGAGCCAACCACGGCCACCCGCATGTCTCATCCCCCCTGAATGGAAAGTATATCATACATCGGCCAATTTTTCCAAAAAAATTTTACGCGCCTCTGCCAAACATTTTTACGCCGGATTTTGACAGCGCAAACGCCGCGCGGACGCGGCGCAGGTGGAAAAATCCGCCGCTTCCTGCGATGGTTTCAAAGCCCTGTTTCAAACGCCGCCGAAAGGGACAAAGTAGAAACGGTCACTTCCTGAACGTAACGCGAGGTGCGCAATGCGAAAATTTTTATCATTTATACTCTGTTTTGGGCTGCTTCTGCCGGCTCCCGCGCTGGCGGCGCAGCAGCCCGGTCTTCCCGGTACGGTCGTCCCCGGCGGGCACACGCTGGGCGTCAAACTCTTTACCGACGGCCTTCTGGTGGTGGGAATGGCGCCCGTTCAGACCGGCGACGGAACGGTCAGCCCGGCTCAGGACGCGGGCATCGTGAGCGGCGACATGATAACCCATATCCAAAAACGCGCGGTTTCCACCATCCCCGAACTGCAGGCGCTGACCGGAACGCTGCGCGGCGAGGCGCTGGAGATCGCCTATGTCCGCAACGGGCGGATGTTTTCAACGACCCTTGTTCCCGCCAAATCGACCCAGGACGGCCAGTACCGTATCGGCGTCTGGGTGCGCGACAGCATGGCGGGCATCGGGACGATTACCTTTTATGACCCCGAGACCGGACTGTTCGGCGCGCTGGGCCACGGTATCAACGAGGCCGAGACGGGCCGTCTGCTCCCGATGGGTTCGGGGTATGTGCTTTATTCCGAGGTGGAGTCGGTGCGTCCGGGCGAGCCGGGTTCCCCGGGCGAGCTCAAGGGCGCGTTCCGTGACGACAGGCAATACGGATACCTGCTCCGCAACACCGAGACCGGCCTGTACGGCACGCTGCCGGGTCCCGAAGCGCTGGGCCCGGGGCCGCAGAAAGCCATCCCCGTGGCGCAAGGCGACGAGGTCAAAGCGGGACCGGCGACCCTTCTTTCCAATGTAAACGGCGACAGAGTGGAAAGTTTTACGGTGGAAATCGTCAAAATTTTCCCAAGCGACAACGAACCGCGCAATTTCATGCTCCGCGTCACCGACGAGAGGCTGATCGCCCTCACCGGCGGTATCGTGCAGGGTATGAGCGGCAGCCCCGTCCTGCAAAGCGGCAAACTCGTCGGCGCCGTGACGCACGTGCTGATCAACGACCCCAGGCGCGGCTACGGCATCTTTGCCGAATCCATGCTGCGCGAGGGCATGATGGCGCTGGACGCGGAAACTTCGGGCGAGGCGGCGGCATAGGCCGCCTCCTTACATAGCGCCTTTACGCGGCCGTCTTGTGCGCCGCCTTTTTTTATGCTATAATGCCCGCAGGAAAATTATTATAAATCAACGCACGGGGGCATGTATGAAACTTGGATTTGTGGGCCTGCCCAACGTGGGCAAGACGACGCTTTTCAACGCCCTGACCGGAGCAGGGGCCGAAACGTCGAATTATCCGTACACAACGGTGGAGAACAACCTTGCCGCCGTACCGGTTCCGGACGCCCGGCTGGACACGCTGGCCGGACTGTACGGGCCGAAGAAAGTGACGCCGGCGACGGCCGAGTTTGTCGACATCGCGGGACTGACCAAGGGCGCGTCGCGGGGCGAGGGGCTGGGCAACCGCTTCCTCGCGCACATCCGCGAGGTTGACGCGGTACTGCACGTCATCCGGTGTTTTGACGATGAGAATGTCGTCCACGCCGAGGGGCATACCGACCCGATGCGCGACCGCGAAACGGTCAATCTCGAGCTGTGCATGGCGGATATTGAAGTCGCGGAGAGGCGCGCCGCCCGTGCCGAAAAGGCGGCTAAGGGAGACAGGTCCCTGCTGCGCGAGGCGGACATTTTTACCGCGCTGAAAAACCATCTCGACGGGGGGAAAACGGCCCGGGAATTCGCTGCTTCCGAAGAAGATAAGGAATTGATCGCCGATTGCCCGCTGCTGACCAATAAGCCGGTGTTATACTGCGCGAATATGTCGGAGGAGCAGTTCAGGGGACGGGAGACATACGGGCCGTACCTCAGCCTTATTGAAGCCGCCAAAACGGAGGGCGCGGCGGTCTTTCCCATTTGCGCGAAACTGGAGCAGGAGATCATGGAGATGGACGAGGGCGACCGGGCCGATTTTCTGGCGGAGCTGGGGATGACACAGCCGGGGCGCGACCGTTTGATCCAGCTTTCCTACGATCTGATGGGGCTGATGTCGTTTCTCACGGCGGGAACACCGGAAGTGCGGGCGTGGACAATCAAAAAGGGGACGAAAGCGCCGGCCGCCGCCGGAAAGATACACAAGGACCTGCAGAGGGGGTTCATCCGGGCCGAGGTCGTCGGTTTCAACGATTTGACAGCGTGCGGCTCGATAGCGGCGGCGAAAGCGAAGGGGCTTGTGCGGCTCGAGGGCAAAGAGTACGTCATGCGGGACGGCGACGTCGTACACTTCCTGTTTAATGTGTAAGCGGAACGAAGCAAGTCCCGGGCAATCGCCCGGAACCCGCATACAGTCCCTTGACGCCCTGCGGGGCTTTTGCATCCTGCTCGTCATCGCCTACCACTTCGGCTATGACCTCGTGGCGCGGGAACTCATCCCCGAAGGGGCGCTGTATAACCCCGTGCTGGACATATTGCAGCCGTTTTTCGCCGGGGTGTTCGTCGCGCTGGCGGGAGTTTCGTCGCGCTTTTCCCGCAGCAACCTCAGGCGCGGGCTGATTTTGCTCGGCTGCGCGCTGTTGGTGACGGCGGTCAGCCTGGCGGTTTTGCCGGCTCCTTTTCTGTCGCTGCGCGCGGCGTTCGGGTATCAGCCCACCGGCGCCGAGATCGGAACGCTGATCGGGTCGGGCAGGCTCATCCTGCATGAGGACGTACTGGCGCAAGCAGAGAAACTCGGCATTACAGAGCCCGGGGCGCTCGGGGCGTTCGCGCTTTCCTGTTACAAGTCCCCGCTGCAGCTGCTCGGCACCCTTGTCCTGTCCGGCATCCTGCACCTGCTGGCGGCGTGCGTCCTGCTGTACGCGCTACTGGACAGGCTGCGCCTGACCGCGCCCGCCGTTGTGCTGAGCGCGTTCTTTTTGCTGTTCTCGGGCGTTACGGAATGGCCGGAGATTCCGTCCGCCGACTATTTCCCGCTGATCCCGTGGGTTTTTGTCTTTTTCTTCGGCGTATGGCTGGGCGGGCCGATCCGGGAGGAGCGGTTCCCCAAACGGTTTTATGAGATGAAGGTCCCCTTTTTCCCGGCCGTCGGGCGGCGCACGCTGCTGATTTATCTGCTGCACCAGCCGGTATTATACGGGATACTTTGGGTTGTGGAAACAGCCGCGGGTTAATCCCTCCGCAAACTGCGCATAATAGAACCATACATCAAAAGAAAAAGGTGATTTTATGCGCGTATCCGAATTGATGAACGCCAACGTAGTGTCCATTACGCCGGACGAACCGGCGCTGCTCGCGGCGCGGCTGCTGTCGCGGCACAACATCGGCTCGCTGCCGGTCTGCTCGCTCGACGGCAAACTGCGCGGCGTGGTGACGGACCGCGACATCGTGCTGCGCTGCGTCGCCGCCGAGAGCGACCCGCAGACGACGCGCGTGCGCGAGATCATGACGCGCGGCGTGGTGTCGGTGGCGCCGAACGACGATGTGCGCGAGGCGGCGCACAAAATGGCGCACGAACAGGTGCGCCGTCTGCCGGTGGTCAGCGACACGGGGTCGGTTGTGGGAATGCTGTCGCTCGGCGACATGGCGAAAAGCCGCGCCTTGGAGATGGAGGCGGCGAACGCTTTGAGCGAAATCAGCGTGAACGTGAAAAAGGTATGAGCGGAGCGGAAATCACGGTATAGAGCGGTCAAAAACCCGCTCCTACATAAAAAAGACGTGACCCTATGAGAAAATGTTTCCTGCTGACGGCGGTGCTGCTGGCGTTTTCGCTGACGGCCTGCTTTCACACGGACGCGCCCTCGCCCGGATCCCCTTCCCCGGCGCCGTCAGACGAGCCGGCAACAACGCCGGCAGCATCGGAGCCTCCCGAACCGCCCGGGCCGCCGGAGGGACCGCCGCCTTACCGCCAAGTCCGGACTACGGGCCGCTCTACCCGTTTGTCGGCGGGCTTACCGGGGCCTGGTCCGCGGACGAATGTTTTTTCGGTTTTACTGCCGTCGGGACGGATACGAACGGACGGCTATTATAGCGGGTGTATACTTTGTATGGCCTGTGGGACGCCGATTTGACGCCGCTGCTGGTATACGAGCCGTCCGCGGAAACCAGGGAGACGCTAAAAAATCTGTCCGGGCTGGAGTACGCGCCGATCGGGCGGGACGCCGGACAACGGCAGCATCCAGAGCGGGGCGGGCCGTCCGCTTTTTATCGGGGTGACCTCCCATAATATAGTGGCTGGTACAATTCAAGGGCGGAAAGACAGCTCTGTTTCAAAATGTCGTCCGGATTCCGCGGATACCGCATGATCTCATACAGCGCGTCGGGCCTCCGGCAAAGCTCCTGTAAAGGACCGCAGTAGTCCAGCGCCCGGGAGAATCCCATTGCGTAATAATCAAAGGCGTATAGGGGAATCCCCAACGGGTAATCCAGCATGGTCTCCAGCAAAGCGCGGGTCGTCATTCCTTCCAGCAAATCCTGAGGGACTTCGCAGGCTTTAATCATTTCCGCGTTGCCGTCCAGCGTTTTCCATTCCTCCATGTCCGGCGTCAGGGGATAAACATAAGGAGTATCCACGGTATACTCCGTCGCGGGCTTGTCGGTGTACACAGACCCGTAGTATATGTATTCGGGCACGGTTTTGGGAAATTCGGGATCAACCGGGCTGCCGGGCTCAAAGGGAGAGAGGCAGAAAATCAAAAGGCATACGGCGTCACTCTTTAACAGGAGATCAGAGCGGGCAGAGCTTTCGTTATCGGTGGCCTGATAGTTCAATAGAGCGTCTGTGGCGCCCTCCCGTCCGGCCAGTTCCCGCAAGCCGTTAAAATGATCGTAAACAGCCCAAAATCCCGGGCAGGAGTGGTCAAACGGATCGGCAAACAAATTCAGCAGCAGCGGATAATCCAGCACGGCGGCGGCCAGTTCTTCCGTTGACATTTCCTTTAGCCTGTCTTCGGGTATCTGGCACACGGCGATTTTTTCCTCGTTGTTCATGGCCTGCCATTCGGCGGACAGCACGTCAATCTTCGCCGGAAGCGTCTCTCCGGCGGGTGCGGGCGTCTCCCCGGACAGCTCCGTATCGGGAAGCGGCTGCCCCGTTTCCGAAAACGCCATCATTGTCTGACAGCCACACAACAGAAAACAAACGGTCAGAAACAAGGGGAGTATGCGGCAACCATATTTTCGCATATATATCACCGTCCCTTCTATTCTAGACCCATGATACCCCCGTACCGCCCGGCTGTCAAGGGATTTGGTTATTTTTTCTTCATTCCCCACAGGGTTTTGAGCAATAAACTTACATGCGTACCGTCCTTTGCAATTGCGTCTTCCATATTATACGCCGAAATCGCATAGCCGCCATCTGTTACGTAGAACATACCAAGTGAACTGAAATCATATTGTTTTCCTTTGAACGAACTTTTTGAAATAGGTATAATGATTTCCATACCTTTTCTAAGTGAGGGATATAATTCTTTTATTACGGCATTGGCGGAAACCGTCACATTCGCACCCTTTTTCAATTTTCCGGCACTATCGCGGATGACTTCGAGATCATATCCGAAAAAGGAATCCTTCCGCTGCAACGCACCGGCGCTGAATTCAATCTCGTAAGGGTCTATTTTACCGAGAACTTTTGCGTACAATAAAGTATCTGCACGGTCAATGATGTCTTGGAGAGAAGGCATTTTCATTGTGGCGAACGAGGGGACGCCGGAATGAAGAGGATACGCAGCCCGCAAAGCGTTTACTTGCTCTTGTGTTAAGACGGCTGTCTGTTCATTTGATAATGAACCCGTTTTGGGTACCTTGAGCGTCATAAACAAGAAAACGAAAAAAGCGGCCAATGCAACTGACGAAACAAGAATTATTTTTCCTTTCATAATTTTACACCTTACCTATTTAGTATTTTGCTGTCAAATCATCAAGGTCGTGCTGTTGAGGACTATAATATGTTTGATTGGTGAAACTTGATAGCATTATAGATTGAGGGGTTGATGGGTTTGGGTTGCCTATGTCGGGATGACCAAGTCCTAATACGTGTCCAATTTCATGGCACATTGTATATCTGACACTAGTGACATTTGTAAAAGAAGATGTATATGGAGTTAATAAAATATTAGCATATGCTATTTTTCCTTGTGAATTTATTGCACTATACTCATCAATAATAGCTGCGTTGCTTGGAGAAAATATTTCAGCCAATCCTAGAAAATCATATTGAAAAATTAAACCAAATAAAAATTCCCATAATGTTGCGTCTGCCGTGTAAAAACGAACCGTTGCACTGCTAAAAGACTCCTGCATACATGACACTTTGCCGGCTGCCCCATTCCATGAATCTCTGGCTATGCTATAATATGAGTTGGGGGACGAGGTATAAAATGAAGACAAATTATCCCCGTTTATCTTTAATTGTGCTCTGCCGCTGACAATATTATTCCACTTGAGGGAAATTGGAGAAGATCCCATATAGTACATTTCATGTGCAAGGGTTTCTGTTGTCACAGATCCCAAAAGGAACAAACCCAAGAAAAATAATAGGACTTTTTTGGAAAATTTAGCCATAATAATTCTCCTTTCGTAAGTAAATGCTGTGGAATCATTGCTTTCAAAATTATTAATAGCACTGATAATGGTATAAACTCAGTAACAAACAGTCCAAGCTCCTAATAACTGCTATGCAATCATATTTTCCCTCCTTATAATTTTTCATTATCTGACAGCTGTGCGGAAAAAGGACCTGCTCAAGAAACAGAGTATACGGCAAATGCACTTATAATATATATCACCTTCTTTCCAGTATATTCCGGCCCAGCTTGGCTATTAACTAATTTATTACAGGACAAAAGCAGCCACGCCTTAGCTAGGTAAAGGGGTCGTGGAATTGTGATTTTATTATCTTAATACCAATAAAGCAAAATGTCCATATCCTGTTAGTAATAGAAACTTATCCCAATAGGGGGAGATAAATTTTTATTCCAAGCCGCATCCAGTCACTATAATTTTTTTTCTTATGCCACCGTTCAGTGGTATATTTGCCTCTAGTATGCCACAAAATTGTAGCATAGTCAAGAGGTGAGACCATGTTTTTTCAAAAGCTGGAGGATTTACGGGTAGACCATGACAAAACACAGCAGGAAATCGCGGACATCCTAAAATGCAAACGGGAAGTATACAGGCGATATGAAAAGGGTATCCGGGGAATCCCGGTATGGGCCGTTATTCAATTAGCGGATTATTATAAAACGAGTACGGATTATATTTTAGGGCGGACAGACGATCCAAAGCCCTGCAACTCTAAACACGCGGCAACATAATGCCGAAAAGGGCTGTCCTTTTCTATTTCAATGCTCCCGCACCCGTGACCCACAGATCCCGCGCGCACAGCGACACGGCACAATACAGTATGCACAGCGGTACAGAACAGCTGCCCCGCTGTGCATATAATTAACCTTGTTTATCCCAGACCGCTTAACTGCATAATATCCCGTTAAAATGCTTTTTGTTATTCTTGCTTATGTACCGGGGTGTGCCGCACTTGGTACAAATATTATAGCCGTTTAGACTGCATCGCTCCTCGGTTTCGGTCGAAAGCCCATAGCA
>JAIRUE010000053.1 GCA_031254575.1 Oscillospiraceae bacterium
ATCATCGTCGCGCTGAACAAGATGGACAAGGAAGGCGCCGATCCCGAACGTATCAAGCAGCAGCTCACCGAGTATGAACTGCTTGCGGAGGAATGGGGCGGCGAGACCATTGTCTGCCCCGTATCGGCCAAAACGGGCGAGGGCGTCGAGCAGCTTTTGGAAATGGTCGTCTTGCAGTCCGACGTCCGCGAGCTCAAAGCCAATCCCGCCCGCGCCGCGCGCGGCACCGTCATCGAGGCCAAACTCGACAAGGGGCGCGGCCCGGTCGCCACGGTCCTTGTACAGAACGGGACGCTGAGGCAGGGAGACATCGTGATCGCGGGCAAGACGGTCGGGCGCGTCCGCGCGATGACCGACGACAAGGGGCGCAGGCTGGAAGAAGCCGGTCCTTCCACTCCGGCCGAGATCGTGGGCCTGTCGGAGGTGCCGGAAGCGGGCGACATATTCCACACCGTCGCCGACGAGCGTATGGCCCGGGAACTGGTCAGCCAGCGCAAACACCAGGAAAAAGAGGACGGGGTACAGGCGCCCGCCGCCAAAGTGTCCCTGGAGGACCTGTTCGCGCAGATACAGCAGGGACAGATCAAAGACCTCAATCTTATCGTAAAAGCCGACGTGCAGGGTTCCGCCGAAGCGCTCAGGACGTCGCTGGAGAAAATCACAAACGAGGAAGTGCGGGTGCGCGTGATACACTCCGGCGTCGGCGCCGTCAACGCCAGCGACGTTTTGCTGGCCTCGACGGCTTCCGCCATCATCGTGGGCTTCAACGTACGCGCTGACGCGGCGGCGGCGCAAAACGCCGAGCGCTCGAACGTGGACATCCGCTACTACCGTGTCATTTACGACTGCATAGAGGAAATTGAGGCGTCCATGCGCGGGATGCTCTCGAAGAAATACCGCGAGGCCAAGCTGGGCGAGGCCGAGGTGCGGCAGGTCTTCAAGGCTTCCAATATCGGCACCGTCGCGGGCAGCTACGTACGCGACGGCAGGATCGAGCGCAACGCGCAGATCCGCGTCATCCGCGACGGCATTGTCATCCATGAGGGGGCGATCGCCTCGCTCAAGCGCTTCAAGGACGACGCGCGGGAAGTCGCCTCCGGCTATGAATGCGGTATTTCCATCGAAAAGTTTACCGACGTGAAAGAGGGCGACGTCATCGAAGCGTTTGTCATGGAGGAAATCTCATAGGGGCGTACAGAGCTCCCGCGGACGGACGGCGTCCGTCCGCGCGTTTTGTTTTATGGAAGAGGTACGGCAAATGGCATCGCAGAACCGCATAGGTCAGATCAACGGCGAGATCCTCCGCGTACTGTCCGACCGCCTGCCAAAATGCAAAGACCCGCGCATCAGCGGGCTGGTCAGCATCGTGCGCGCCGACACCACCGGCGACCTTTCCCTCTGCCGCGTTTATGTTTCCTCACTGGGCGGCGGCGAGGATATGGCAAAAGGGCTCAGAAGCGCGACAGGTTATCTGCGCCACGAACTGGGCAAAGAGCTTCATCTGCGCCACACCCCCGAGCTGGAATTCATCGTGGACCGTTCCATTGAGGAAGGGTCAAGGATACTCGAAAAAATCCGGGAATTGGATTTATAGGGGGCGTCCCTATGGAAAATGTCATTGCGTTCCTGCGCCGGCGCGATCGTTTTCTGCTCGCCACGCACCGCCGCCCGGACGGGGATACGCTGGGCAGCGCCGCCGCGCTCTGCGCCGGGCTCCGCGCGCTGGGTAAGACGGCCTGCCTCTGGCGCAACCCGGAGGTCACGGAGCGGTATCTGCCGTATACGGAACGGTACTTCGCGCCGGAGGGCTATACGCACGAAACGGCGGTGACTGTGGACGTCGCGTCCGCCTCCCAATTGGGCGTGGGCTGGGACGGTCCAGTGCATCTGAGGATCGACCACCACCCCGACGCGGGCGATTACGCGGAGCTGGATTATACCGATTCCACCGCCGCCGCCTGCGGGGAGGTTGTTTACGATCTTCTGCGGGGCCTTGGCGCGCCGGTGACAAAAGAGATCGCGGCGGCCCTGTATATTGCCGTCGCCACCGACACGGGATGTTTCCGTTACGCCAATACGACGGCCAGAACATACCGCATGACCGCGGAGCTGCTTGAAGCGGGCGCCGACGCGCACAGCCTGAATGCCGAAATATTCGGCAAGTCCCGGCAGCGTTTGGCGGCTGAGGCCGCCGCCTCCTCCGGCCTCGAATACGGGGCGGGCGGGCGCGTCGCCATAACGTCGCTTACCCTCGCGCAAAGAGGGAGCGCGACGGAGGACGATCTGGAAAATCTCGCGGGTCTGGTACAGGGCATCAAAGACGTAGTGGTAGGGGTATTTCTGCGAGAAGGCAAGGACGGATGGCGCGTCTCCTGCCGCACGGCGGCCCCGTATGCCGCCGACCGCATCTGCCGCGCTTTTGGCGGCGGCGGGCATCTGCGCGCCGCCGGAGGCACCGTGAGAGGCCCCTTGTCTCCGGCGGAGGCCCGTGCACGCGTACTGGGAGCGATATGGGAAACGTATCCCGAATTGAGGGATTGACCGTGCTGAACGGGATCGTGCTGGTCGATAAGGCCCCGGGCTGGACAAGCCACGATGTGGTGGCCAAATGCCGGGGGCTTTTGCGTGAGAAAAAAATCGGGCACGGCGGTACGCTCGACCCGATGGCGACGGGGTTGCTGGTGCTGTTTGTGGGTCCCGCCACAAAACTGGTTTCGCGCCTGCCGGGGGAGAAAACCTATCTGGCGTCGTTTCGTTTCGGTATGGAAACGGACACATATGATACGGACGGCAATATTGTTCGCACATATGAGAACATACCGGCGGTTGAGAATTTGCACACGATACTACCTTACTACACAGGTAACATACAGCAAATACCGCCTATGGTGTCGGCGGTCAAAGTCGGCGGAAAAAGGCTCTATGAACTGGCGCGCAAAGGAATTGAAATTGAGCGGAAACCACGTCCCGTCACGGTGTATGAGCTTGCGTGGCTCTGTGAAAAAGACGGGGAGCACACCGTCCGGGTCCGCTGCTCCGCGGGGACGTATGTGCGCTCGCTTATCCATGATATGGGGCGTGAACTGGGTTCCGGCGCGGTGATGACCGCGCTGCGCCGTATCCGGAGCGGCCCGTTTGACGTGGAGGACGCCGTGCCGGTCGGACAGGTGGCGGCGGAGAGGGTCATGCCGCCGCCGGATTTCGGGCATACGGCGGGCGCCGGGGACGCTTTATGAGCAGGGTGCTCGCGCTGGGCTTCTTTGACGGCGTACACATAGGGCACGGCCAGCTGTTCAAATACGCCGCCCGGCGGGCGTCGAGGCTGGGCGTGAGCGCCTGCGCGCTGACGTACGACACACACCCGCAGACGCTGATCACCGGCCGTCCCGTGCCGCTGTTATGCTCGACGGAGGAACGCGCCGGGTTGATCCGCACGCTGTACCGCATCCCGGAGGTCGTTGTCGACCCGTTCACGGGGGAGACGGCCCGTATCCCGTGGAGGGAATATGTTGACCGCGTTTTGATAGAGCGCCTGGAAGCCGTTTTTGTGGTGGCGGGGTACGATTTCGCCTTTGGATATAAGGGAGAAGGATCGCCCGCCCTGCTTTCGGCGTATTGCGCGGAACGCGGCGTCGGATGCGCGGTCATCCCGCCCAAGCGGCTGGAGGGCGTGCGCGTCAGTTCCACCTATATCCGCGGCCTGGTCGCGGAGGGGGATATGGAGCGGGCCGGGCGTTTTCTGGGCCACCGCTACCGCCTGTCGGGGACCGTACAGCGCGGGCGCGGGCTGGGGCGGAAGTTCGGGTTTCCCACCGTCAACCTGCCGATGCCGCCGGAACGGCAGCCGCCGGCCTGGGGCGTTTACGCGACGCGGGTCATATGGGACGGGCGGGCATACCCCGCTGTCACCAATGTGGGCATACGCCCCACCGTCGAGACGGGCGGCGCGCCGACGGTCGAATCCACCCTTCTGGACTTTACCGGCGATTTATACGGGGAGCGCATTGACGTGGAGTTTGCGCGGTTTGTCCGCCCCGAGAGGCGTTTTGACTCGCCCGGATCATTGACGGAGCAGGTGCGGCGCGATATGGGTGCGGTGCGGGAATTGTTCGGGATGGCAGTACCCGGGAAATAAGGGCCCTATAATTTATAAAAAAATTCTTCCCTTTTTCCCCTTCTTATGATACGATACATCTTGAATGCGCAAATACGAGGAAAGGGCCGGTGCTTTTTATGCCGAAGGTGCGAATTACCGAAACCGTGCTCCGCGACGCGGGGCAGTCCCTTATCGCGACCCGCCTGCCGTACGCAAAATTCGAGGGAGCCCTCGAACTGCTGGACAAGGCGGGGTATTATTCCCTCGAGTGCTGGGGCGGCGCCACATTTGACACCTGCCTGCGCTTTTTGGGGGAAGACCCGTGGCAGCGCCTGCGGGACATCCGGAAACGCGTGACCAAAACCAAGCTGCAAATGCTGCTGCGCGGGCAGAATCTTTTGGGGTATAAGCATTACCCCGACGACGTCGTGCGGAAGTTCGTCGAGCTGTCGATCAAGAACGGTATCGACATCATCCGCATTTTTGACGCGCTCAACGACCTGCGCAATCTTGAAACGGCGGTCAAGGAGACCGTTAAGCACGGCGGCACGGCTCAGGTGACCATCTCCTACACCACCAGTCCCGTCCATACCCTTGAAAATTACGCCAAACAGGCCAAAAATCTTGAGGAGATGGGCGCGACCGAGCTGTGCATCAAGGACATGGCCGGTATCATGTCACCGAAGGAAAGCGCCGACCTCGTCAAGGCCATCAAGGAAAACTGCAAGCTGCCGCTGCAGCTGCACACACACAGCACGACCGGCATGGCGTTTATGACCTATCTCAAGGGCATCGAGGCGGGCGCGGACGGCATTGACACCGCCATCTCCTGTATGTCCGGCGGCACCAGCCAGCCGGCCACCGAGACGCTTGTGTTCGCGCTCACCCAGATGGGCTGCGATACCGGCATCGACTACCCCGTGCTGCAAAAGATTAACGATTATTTCCGCCCGATACAGGCGGCCTACGTCAAGGACGGTCTGCTCGACCCCAAGGTGATGATGACCGATACAGACGCGCTCAACTATCAAATTCCCGGCGGTATGCTCTCCAACCTCATCAGTCAGCTCAAGGCCGCCAACGCCATGGATAAACTGCCGCTGGTGCTGGAGGAGACGCCCCGCGTCCGCAAGGACATGGGTTATCCCCCGCTGGTCACGCCCACCAGCCAGATTGTCGGCGCACAGGCCGCGACCAATGTCCTCACCGGCGAGCGGTACAAAAACGTCTCCAAGGAAGTCACTTCCTATTTGCGCGGCGAATACGGCCTTCCGCCCGGAGAGGTCAGCGAGGAACTGATCAAAAAGGTGCTGGGCGACGAGCGCCCGTATACGGGACGGTATGCCGAGACGCTCAAGCCCGGTTTCGAGGCGGGCAAAAAGGAAATAGGGGCCAAGGCCCGCAGCGACGAGGACGTGCTGTCCTATATCGTCTTTCCGCAGGTCTTTGAGAAGTTTGCCGACGAGCGCGAGGAACGCGAGCGCAACCGCGTGCGTTACTCGATCGTAAAGGCGTAGGGGGGCTGACATATGTTGTTTCTCGCCATTGAGCCCATATCCGTTCCCGAGGCGTTTCTGCTCAGCCTGGTCGGCTTCGCGGTTGTCTTTATCGCGCTAATGGCGCTGATCGCGGTTATCAAGTGCATTAACGCGCTGGCGGGCGGCGTGAAAAAGGAAACGCTTGCTCCCGCCGGCGTACCGGCTGCCGTTTCCGCCCCCGCCGTCCCGGCGTCCGGCGGCACCGGCAGCGCGAAAGTGCCGGCGCCCGGTTCTCTGGGTGACATTGACCTGTATACGGTGGACGATCAAACCGCCGCGATGCTGATGGCCATTGTCGCGGACGACCTCAAAGCCCCGCTCAACACATTGCGGTTCACTTCGATCAAGGAGGTTAAGTAAAGATGAAATATAAGGTCACTTTGAATCAAAAGGTTTACGAAATCGAGGTGGAGCAGGGGGAAGCCATTTTGGTTGACGTCGCCGACGCCGCCATGCCGGCTGTACAGCCGGCCGCCGCGGTCCCGGCAGCTCCGGCTCCCGCCCCTGCCGCCGCTCCGGCGGTTGCCGCCGCACCCTCGGGCGGTGAAGTTATCCCCTCACCGCTGCCCGGCAACATTCTCGCCATCAAAGTCGCGGCCGGCGAGAGCGTGAAAAAAGGCCAGATCGTGGTGCTTATCGAGGCTATGAAGATGGAAAATGAAGTCCTCGCCCCGCGTGACGGCATCGTTGCGCAGGTCATTGTCTCCAAGGGCTCCGTTGTGGAGACCGGCGCGCCCCTGCTCACGCTGCAGTAGGGGGGCGGGAGTATGGAAATCGGTAAAATCATTGAAAACCTGTGGGTGGATTCCGGCTTCAACAATCTCTTTACCCACTGGGAAAACGCCGTGATGATCGTTATCGCCTGCGTTCTGCTCTACCTTGCCATCGTGCGCGGCTTTGAGCCGCTGCTGCTGCTGGGCATCGCGTTCGGTATGCTGCTGGCAAACCTCCCGCTGAGCGGGATGATGCATATGGAACTGTTTACCGGCAAAAGTCTCAGCGAGATTAGTTTCTCAGAGATCCTGCACGAGGGGGGAATTCTTGACGTCCTCTATCTTGGCGTCAAGCTCAATATCTACCCCTGTCTGATATTCATGGGCATCGGCGCGATGACCGACTTCGGCCCGATGCTGGCCCGCCCGTCGTCGATGATCCTGGGCGCGGCGGCGCAGCTCGGCGTATACTGCGCGTTCATCCTCGCTATCGTATTCGGTTTTCTTCCCAACGTGGCGGCCTCGATCGGCATTATCGGCGGCGCGGACGGCCCGACCGCTATTTTCCTGACTTCCAAGCTCGCGCCGACGTACCTCGGCCCGATCGCCATCGCCGCCTACTCGTATATGGCGCTGATCCCGCTCATTCAGCCGCCGATTATGAAAGCGATGACAACGCAAAAAGAGCGTGAAACGGTGATGACGCAGGCCAAGCCTGTGACCAAGACGACCAAAATCATCTTTCCCATCGCCGTCACTATCTTCTGCGTCCTGCTGCTGCCCGACGTCGCGCCGCTGATCGGCTGCTTCATGCTGGGCAACCTTTTCCGCGAGTCGGGCGTGGTCGAGCGTCTGAGCGACACCACCCAGAACGCGCTGATCAACATTGTCACCATCTTCTTGAGCGTGACGGTCGGCGCGACCTCGGTCGGCTATATCGCCGGAACCGGCGAAAACCTCGGCCAAAACGTCGGCTTTCTCTCGACCAGCACCCTGCTGATTATCCTGCTCGGCCTGTTGGCGTTCAGCTTCTCTACAGTCGGCGGCGTTTTGTTCGGCAAGATCATGTACGCGGTCACCGGCGGCAAGGTCAACCCGCTCATCGGAAGCGCGGGCGTGTCCGCAGTCCCGATGGCGGCGCGCGTCTCACAGAACGTCGGGGCGAAGTACAACCCCAGCAACTATCTGCTGATGCACGCGATGGGCCCCAACGTGGCCGGCGTCATCGGCTCCGCCGTCGCCGCCGGTTTCCTGCTCTCGGTCGGGCGCGTGCTCGGTTGGACCTGACCTTTACCGTCTCAAAGCCCCCCACGCCGGCGCGGCGCGGGGGGCTTTTCATGGCTTTCCGCTATTCCTCTCCGGGAGGTTCGGGGTTTTCGTTTTGTAACGCCTCGCGGCGTTTTTTCCGCCGCCGGAAAAGGAGAAACACCGCCAGCACAATAACCACCCACAGCGGCGCGGCGGCAAGCAGGACGATCGCGATCCACTGCAAAACGGCCAGCACGGCGCCGCTCACGGCGACAAACCCGCTTTTGATAAGATACCCCATATCACCGGCAGTAAGCGTTTTCCAGTTGATTTCGCGCTTGAGCTTGATGGGATCGTTCTTCTGGCGGATGGTCACGCGCACCGTTGCCATGTCGGTCAGAACATCCCATACGCGAAGCCTGCCTTCGAGCGACTCGATCTCCTCGGTGATTCCGTCGATAATGCCCTGGATGTATACGATTTCGTTGACGTTTTGAGCGTCCGCCAGCAGCTCGTAATACCGTTCCAGCGATTTGCGCTTGGTGTCCAGGCGGATCTCCGCATCGTAATACCCCTCGGTCACGTCTTCCGAGCCGAGCGCGCTGTTGACGATTTTCCCCGCTTCGCCCGCGTACGCCATAAATTCGTGGATATTTTCAGGCGGCACCTTAAATGTCGCGCTGACGACCGAGTATTCCTCGTAGTGCCGGATATTGTTGCCGTATTCGTACCCGCCCAGTTCGGCGGCGCGGGACGCGAGGCTGCCGTGCAGGCCGGCGGCGTCCTCCGCCTCGAGCTCCATTGAGGCGTCCCAGATTATTTTTCTCTCCTCCGTATTGCCCGGCGCTTCCCGCCGTATCCCGTTTTCATCGGTATATCCGCCGCCGCTCTTGTTATATGTGTCATCCCCGGTCCCGTTTTCAAGCGCGGCCCGGCTGCTGGGGCTTTCCTGCCTGGCCACACCGCTGCAAGCGGCCGGCAGTGTCAGCGCAATGAGCAGCAGAAAGACGGCCGCCGTATTTTTTCGCCTCATACGGTTCCCTCCCTTTTTCAGATAATTCTCTGACGGCTCATTAGACGGCGCGACGGGAAAAAAGTTCCCGTCCGCGAGCCGCGGTATACCCTAAAAAGGGCTGGCGAACGTTGAAGGCGTCAACCCCTCTGTTCATAACGACCTGCTATATTACCGATACACCCGCCTCACGCAGCATCAAATACGCATGTTCCTCCTTGATCAGTTTTTTGATCTCATCTATGTCGTCTTTGGTAATATCCGGTATTACAAGCGCTTTTGCGCCGCAAAGAGCTTTCACTGTACCATCGGGAAAAACATATTGATATACGGGAGGCTTATCGCCCTCCGCGTTGAAAACGCAATTCCCGTTCTCGCAGTGCGGAAATAACCGTTCCGGATTCTTGCGTATAAAGTCTCCGATGATTTCCGCAAACCTTTGTGAATAGCCTTTGCAGGCCGAAAACCTCAGGGCAAAATACGGGGAATGATCCTTAGTCCAGGTCACGCCCATTTTTGCCATCTCCCTATTGTGCGAGTCATGCCTAAATACAATATAGGAACGCTGTTTTCGCGGATAATAGCCGAGTTCGGATAAATACGCGGCCATATCCTGATACAGCGGCCTGCTCTCATCGTCGAACTCCGATAAAAATGTATTCAACAATTCCTCTTGTCTTTTTGTTTTCAATCGGCTCAGCGCCCTTTCCTTAAATAATCCGTTGATCGGGAACGCGGCGTTTTGCCGGCGCGTCCCCGAAACCGCGTAGGTAGTCCAGTACAGAATACGGTACAGACTGCGCTGGCCGGTTTTCAGTTTTATACAAAGGCAATGCCGGGCTCCAGCCGCACGCATGATATATCCGCCGGTCTTTGCCCCATATCAATCCGTAACCTTCGCGTATCCTCTGAAAGTCCGGTTCCAGTATATATTCCACAATATCATTGATTTTATCGGTTTTTTCGGGGTCGGTGCATATCTTCGTATAATACGCGGACCGCCGTGCTCAAGTAACCATTCTTCCGGCTTCTCATACATAAACCCGCCGCCGCCGGTACTATAGATTTTCAAACGGCACAGCCAGTATAGCACAGCCGGCCCTCCTGTTCAATCCGCATTTTTCGCGGAATTTCCACATGAAGGGGAAAGAGGGCTGAGGTTCGGTCTTGCAAACTTCCTCCGGGTCGCTTATAATAGTTGTGGCCTGCGCGCGATGCGACAGAAAATACGGTAAGGCGGCGGTTTAAGCGTGGATATTATAAAATGGACGTTTCAATGGACGGGACGGCTGAAGTGGCGGATCTACATGGGGTTTGCCCTGTCGGCTTGCTTTGTCGGGCTTGTGATGACAGAGCCGTTTTTCTTCCGCCGCATTGTGGACGAGGTGCTGCTGGGGGGAAAATATGACGAGCTGGTCCCGCTGCTTGCCATGTCGCTTGGCGTCGGGCTGTGCTTTATGGCGGTGAAATATATCGGCACGATCTCGTGGGAGATTCTGTCGCAGGAGATCGTACGCGGGCTGCGGCGCGACCTCTTTGCGCGCATTGTCGCGCAGTCGCCGGATTTTTTCCGTCAAAACGCGGCGGGCGACCTCATCACCAAGGGTACCGGCGATGTGGATATTGTCCGGCACTTCATCTGCTGGGTCCTGCCCGGTATGCTGGAAAGCTTTCTGATGGCGGCCGCGACGCTGGGCATCTTCCTGACGATCGATCCGCTGTACGCCCTGAGCTTGTTTGTCATAACGCCGGTCACGGCGGCGCTGGCCCTTCGGCTGGGCAAAAAAATGCGCCCGGCGCACGGGGCGGTGCGCGAACAGAGGGCCGTGCTGTCCACCGCCGTCAACGAGAACATTAACGGCATACGCGTCGTCAAGGCGTTTTGCCGCGAGCCGTTTGAGACGGAAAAATTCATGCGTGAAAACGAGCGCTACCGCGACGCGCAGCTGGACGTCAACAAAACCTGGCTTCGCTACGCCCCGCTGATCGAGTCGGTATCGCAGTTTCTGGGCGTCATCAACCTTGTCGTCGGAGGGATAATGGTCATTTCGGGGCGGGTCACGCTGGGCCAGATGCAGATTTTCCTGTCACTGGCGTGGGCGCTCAACCAACCGATGGTGCAGATGGGCACGTATATCAACGACGCGCAGCGCTTTTTCGCGTCGGGGGAAAAGCTGATCGAGCTCTACTACTGGCGCAACGCCACAAAAAGCCCGGAAACACCCGCGGAGGTCGCGGACATACGCGGCGACGTCTCGTTCAAGAACGTCTCCCTGCGGCTTGGCGGGATGGATATACTTAAGGATGTCAACATCGAGATCAAGGCCGGCTCCACCGTCGGATTCATGGGCCCTACCGGTTCCGGCAAAACAATGCTCGCCTCTCTCATCCCGCGCTTTGCCGACGTGACGCTCGGCGCGGTGCTGGTTGACGGCGTCAATGTCGAACACTACGCGCTGCCGGCCCTGCGCGGCGCCGTCGGCATGACGATGCAGGATGTTTTTCTCTTTTCCGCGCCGGTGGACAGCAATATCGCCTACGGCGAGCCGGACGCGGATTCCGGGCGGATACGGCGGGCCGCCGAGGCTGCCGACGCCGACCGGTTTGTCTCGGCGCTGCCCGAGGGTTACCAGACGATTGTCGGGGAACGCGGGACAGGGCTTTCGGGCGGGCAGAAGCAGCGCATATCGCTGGCGCGCGCGCTGTTGCCGGAGCCCGCCATTCTCATTCTCGACGACACCACCAGCGCCGTGGACATGGAGACGGAGAAGGAGATCCAAAAGCAGCTCCGCGCCCTGCCCCGCCGCGCCACGACCCTGATCATCGCGCAGCGCGTCTCCTCCATCCGCCACGCCGACCGCATCTATATCCTTGAGGACGGCCGTGTCTCCGAGGAAGGGACGCATGAGGAACTGATGGCGAATAAGGGGTACTACTATCAGACATACCTGCTGCAGCAGGGAGAATATGCGGGGGGTGGAATCGTTGGCTGACAGGCGGCGCAACACCTTCAACGTCGATGAGGAGCTCAACGCCCCGTTCGACTGGAAGCATCTGTCCCGCGCGATGGGCTATATCAAACACTACAAGGGCAACTTCATCAAGACGTTTTTCATCAGTGTCCTCGCCATCCTGCTCACGCTGCTCACCCCGCTGCTGACCAAACTCGTCATCGACGATTACATACCGCAAAAGAACATTCCCGGTATTCTAATCGCGGGGCTGGTCTTCGTCGCCGTCAGCATCGTCATTGTCGTATGCAACCGTGCCCGCTCCCGCCTCAACAGCGTGTCGGGCCAGTACATCATCTCCGAGATGCGCGCCGATTTGTTCAGCCATCTGCAAAAACTGCCGTTTGACTACTACGACAGCCGCCCCGCCGGAAAGATACTGGTGCGCGTGGTCAACTACGTCAATACCGTCGCCGACTTTCTCTCCTCCGGTCTTATCAACTTTGTGATCGAGCCGCTTTCGATGATTTTTATCGTCGCGTACGCCGCGCTGTTCGTATCCTGGCGGCTGACTTTGGTCATGCTGTGCGGCCTGCCGCTGTTCGTGCTTTATATCTTTCTGATCAAAACCAGGCAGCGCCGCGCGTGGCAGCTTTTTTCCAATAAGCAGTCCAATATGACCGCGTATCTCGCCGAAAACGTCAACGGCGTGCGCGTGACACAGGCGTTTTCCCGCGAGGGGGTCAATCAGGAGGTCATGGAGGGGCTGCTGGACGATAACCGCGGCACATGGATGAAAGCCGCGTACATTACCCACAGCATGTGGCCTGTCACGGCGGTGCTGGCGCGTCTGGTCACGGCGGCGATCTATATCGTCGGCGTCGCCGCGCTGACAGGGACCGCAGCCGGTCTGACCGTCGGCACGGTCATCGCGATGGCGAACTATGCCTCCCGTTTTTGGGGGCCGCTGCAAAATCTCGGCAACCTTTATAACAATCTGATCAACACCGTCGCGTACCTCGAGCGCATCTTTCAGGTGCTCGACGAACCGGTCACCGTCACCGACCGGGAGGGCGCGTACGAGCTGCCCGTGATACGGGGCAACGTCACCTTTATGAATGTGGAGTTTGCCTATGAGCCGGGTATCCCGGTACTCAAGGGCATGACGTTCGAGGCGCTGGAGGGCGAATCCATCGCGCTGGTGGGACCCACAGGCGCGGGCAAATCCACCATCATAAACCTCCTGTCACGCTTTTATAACCTCTCCGGCGGAACGGTTTATGTGGACGGGCACGACATTGACGAAGTGACACTGCCGTCGCTCCGCCGCCAGATGGGCATCATGCTTCAGGACACCTTCATCTTTTCCGGCAGCATCATCGGGAATATCCGTTACGGGCGGCTCGACGCCACCGACGCGGAGTGTATCGAAGCCGCCAAAGCGGTCTTTGCCGACGAGTTTATCCAGAAGCTCCCCAAAGGGTATTACACCCCCGTCAACGAACGCGGCGAGGGCCTCTCGGCGGGCCAGAAACAGCTTATCTCCTTTGCCCGCACCCTGCTGAGCGACCCGCGCATCCTCATCCTCGACGAAGCCACTTCCAGCATCGACACCAACACCGAACGGCTGGTACAGGAGGGCATTGCCCGCCTGCTGGTCGGACGCACGTCGTTCATCGTCGCCCACCGCCTGTCCACCATCCGGAACTGCTCGAAAATACTTTACATTGATAACGGCAATATCGCGGAGATGGGAAGCCACGGCGAGCTGATGGAAAAGCGCGGGCTTTATTATAAATTATATATGTCACAGAGCGGGGCGTAAGCGGCGCATATCACAGCCGCAGCGCATCTCCCGCCATCCCGCGCGGGGCGACCGACAACCGCACGTCGCGCCCCGCGGCGATACCTCTCTCGGAAAGCCTCTGCGCCGCTGTCCGTTCCGCTATGTCGGGGCGGTTGTTGTCTTTGGAGAGGTGACACAGGGTTATGTACCGCGTACCGTTCCGGGCGGCGGCCAGCGCCACGCCGGCGGAGGCGTCGTTGGACAGATGCCCGTTCGGCCCCAGGATACGCTCTTTCAAAAAGGCGGGGTAACGCCCCGCCCGCAGCATCGCCTCGTCATGGTTGGACTCGATCAGCAGGCAGTCGGCCCGGCACGCGTGGTCAAGCACAGTCCTTGTCACATGCCCCAGGTCGGTGCAGACGCAGACGCGAAAGCCCCCCAGATGAAACAAAAACCCGAGCGAGTCGGGCGTGTCATGCGGCGTACCGAACGGGGTCACATCGATCTCCCCGACGCTAAAATCCCCCGTGATTTCGCGTATACGCAAATGCGGCGCCCCCTCCCGCACGGCCCATGCGGTATGCGGCGCGGCGTAAACGTCTTTTTTCAGGACGGAGAGCCCGCTTATATGGTCGCTGTGTTCGTGGGTGACAAGAACGCAGTCTATATCGGACACGCCCAGTTCCCACAGGGCCTTGTTGACGCGTTTTGCCGAAATCCCGGCGTCCACCAGCAGATAAGTCGACTTATACCCGATCAGGACGGCGTTTCCGTCGCTGCCGCTGGCCAGGGTACATATGATCATGTCGCGTTGGCGGTCAGCAGTTCCGGTTCCGGTATTTCCTCCGACCGGATGTCCGCGCCGACGCCGCGCAGCTTGCCGACGATGTCCTCATATCCCCGCTCGATATGGTAGACGCCGCCAATCTCCGTCGCGCCCTGCGCGCTTAACGCCGCCACGACCAGAGCCGCGCCCGCGCGGAGGTCGCACGCCTGCACCGGCGCGCCGGTCAGGCGGCGCACCCCTTCGACCACAGCCACTTTGCCGTCCACCTGGATGCGCGCGCCCATCCGCTTTAATTCGTCCACATAGCGGTAACGGTTGTCGGCCACCCCCTCGGTGATCATGCTGATCCCCTCGGCGCAGCTTAAACAGGCGGACGCCTGCGGCTGCATATCGGTGGGAAATCCGGGGTACGGAAGCGTTTTGATGTTGGCCTTGCGCAGGCGGCCTTCCCGTTTTATAAGGATGGAATCGTCAAATTCCTCCACGTCCACGCCCAGCTCGGTCAGCTTGGCGGTGATGCACTCCAGATGCTTGGGGATGACATTGTTCAGCGTCACTTCGCCGCCCGCCGCCGTAACGGCGGCCATATACGTCCCCGCCTCGATCTGGTCGGGGATAATGGCATAGGTCCCTCCGTTGAGCCGCTTTTTGCCCCGGATCTTTATCATATCGGTGCCCGCGCCCTTGATGTCGGCGCCGGAGGAGTTGAGGAAGTTTGCCAAATCGACGACGTGGGGTTCGCGCGCGGCGTTTTCGATAACGGTCAGCCCGTCGGCCATCGCGGCGGCAAGGATGATATTGATCGTCGCGCCGACAGACGCCACGTCCAGATAGACGGGAGAACCTGTCAAATGTCCGTTCCGGGCGTCTGCATGGATAGAGCCCGCCTTGACGTGAATGTCCGCCCCCAGCGCCTCAAATCCTTTGATATGCTGGTCGATGGGGCGGACGCCGAGGTTGCACCCCCCCGGCATCGCCACCTGCGCGCTGGAAAAACGGGCCAGAAACGCGCCGATGAGATAATAGGAAGCCCGCATACGCCGCGCCTGCTCATAGGGAGCCACGCTGCCCACGCGGACGCCGCCGCTGTCGATGAGGACCGTGTTGTCGTCCAGAAGGCGTATCGAAGCTCCGACGTCGCGCAGGATCTCCAGCATCAGCGTCACGTCGGTCACTTTGGGTATGTTTTCAATGCGGCAGGGGCCGTCCACCAGCAATGTGGCCGGTAATATGGCAAGGGCGGCGTTTTTCGCGCCGCTGATGTTGACTGTTCCGTGAAGGGGGGTCCCGCCGTTTATCACATATTGGGTCAAAACGAAGCACCTGCCTGTTTTGTTTTTAATTATATTTATTTCCACATATGCGGCAAACTATCCGTCCCGCCGCGCTTTTCAGTGCCTTATGTGTTATGTCAATCTTAACCCGTGTAGTATATCACCCGTCCGCCTATAAATCAACAACTATTTTATTTTTTACCGAAAAAACCCACAGCGCAGGCACGAATACTCACAATACCGGACCCGGCAAAGCCGTCTGGCTTCGCCGGGTCCGGTATTGCGGACAGCCCCTGCCCCCGCGGACGTTCCTCCGGCAGCGGCTCTTATTCCTCCACCATTTCGCCGAACGACTGGGCAACCAGCCGCCCATACCACGTCAGCGCCTCGTTATAAGCCTCAAAAATGTCGCTGATTTGCAAATTGTTGACCAGCGCGATGCGGGATATTTCGGTCCATTCGCCCCGCTCATAGAGCTGGACGAACTGATACACTTTGGCAAAGTCGTTGTCTCCGCCGAGCAGCGCCGTCCTCACCGGCTCCGGTGTATGCACAAGCTGAAGCGCCTGCTCGATGGTCGTTTCCAGAATGACGTCCAGCACCGAAAACAGTCCCAATAAAAACAGGTTGTCCCTATGAACGGCCATTTCAAACATCCCGGCCAGATTCTCGCAGAATTTCGCGCGGATCATCGAAAGCCTTGTGACCTCTCCGGGGCTTTCAAGCCCCAGCGTGGAGGTAACGGCGGTCGTGACCCACTTTTTGATCTCCTTCTGTCCGAGCAGCGCCGCGGCGTGGCGCAGGCTGGTGATGGCGTTGCCCTTGACGTGGGTAGAATTGACCATTTTGAGGAACTGCACGGCCAGCGCCGTGTCGCGCTGGACAATGCCGGCGAATTTATCGAACTCGAAGTCCTCCTGGTTGACCTGATTGAGCAGCTGGATGTAGTTGACTTTGAGCGGCGACACGCGGTTGTCGCGGACAACGGCGGTCGTTTTGTAGAACTGCCCCTCCAAAAGCTCCGCGCCGTTCACAACGGCCCTGTTGAACGCTTCGTCGGTATCGATGCCCCGCGCGATAACCTTGATGCTGGCGCGGTCTTTCCTGATCCGCGCGTTGAGCACCATAATGGCCGCCGTGTCGCCGTTGTTGAAGATGAAGTCTGTCTGCGGAAAAAACGGCTCCAGTTCCTCGTAATCCGGCCTGTGAATGAACGCCGTTTTGAATCCCGTTTCCCTAAGGTAGGTGAGCCGCTGCAGGTTGGCTTGGGACAACTCGACTCTGCGCCCCATCAGCAGCGCCACTTTGGAGCGGTCAACGGCACACATCTCGTCCAGATTGAGCGCCAGATGCACGTTGGTTACGGGGATAAAGATCGGCTTGCCGGAGGTCAGCGCCTCCAGCCCCGTCTGGTTGACAAAATCAAAGAACGGGGACGGAACGCTGTTTTCATAGGCAAAGGTCTTCCCCCCCTCCAGCAGGGCGTTGCCGAACTGAAAGGACAGATAATACATCGCGGTTTCCTTTGCCCTGTTGAATACCGGCTTCGGCGCTACCAGCAAATCCATACCCATATCTCCCCATTCGCAGTTTATGTAGGTATATATAGTATACCAGAAATAGCCGGAATTTCAAGTATGAATGCAAATTTTTCTGAATTCGGCATTATAAATTTGAATAAATTATTAAATTTTTGAACAGGTGTTTGCAATTCGCCGGCGATATGATATAGTGACAGGGAGCGCGGCAAAGCGCAATCCGGCCGCGTCCCGCGCGCCTGACAAGGCGTGAGGCGTACCCGGAAAAATTACCGCAGGGGGTGAACCGCCATGAAAAAAACGTCCGTCAAGCAACAGAGGATACTGGATTTTGTGGAGCAATTCACACGGGAACACAAATACCCGCCCAGCGTGCGCGAGATCGGGGCCGCGGTCGGGCTGCGCAGCCCTTCAACCGTTCACGCGCACATCAAAGCCCTGACCGAAAAGGGCTTTTTGCAAAAAGACGACCGCAAGACACGGGCGCTGAGCATTCCGGGCCGCGACCTCACCGCGAGCGGCGTCCCGATCCTCGGCAGAGTCACCGCCGGAATGCCCATCCTCGCCTTTGAGGACGACCGCGGCGTGCTGGCATATCAGCCGCCGGGCGGCGGCGACTATTTCGCGCTGGAGGTGCGCGGCGACTCGATGGCCGGCATCGGCATTCTTGACGGGGATTATGTCGTCGTCCGCAAACAGCCCACCGCCCGTAACGGGCAGGTCGTCGTCGCGCTGCTGGAGGACGAGGCCACCGTCAAGCGTCTCAGCCGGGACAACGGCGAGATATGGCTGCTGCCCGAAAACCCCGCTTATGACCCCATCGCCGCCGATAACTGCGATATTTTAGGCGTCGTCGCGTCGGTTGTAAGGGAAGCGGTCCGCTAAACCCAAACACCGGCTGGACGCCCGCAAATGCACACATAAAGGGGACGCCCGCGCGCGCTGTCACAGAGACAGGGGTTGCCCGTTTTCCAGCAAATACCGTTCACATTCCGGCGTCCACAGCCCGTTTTTTGTGCGTTCGGCCAACTGTGCGAACAGCGGATCGGCCGCGCCCAGTTCCGCAAAGTCCGCGATCGCGGTCAGCGGCATCGACAGATGCGTGTACATCAGCTTTTTACCTCCGGGAATACCGGGCAGATTGAGCGTCGTTTCAATGACGGCGTCCAGGCCGCCGATATGCGTCACCATCACGGACGGGTCGATTGCCCCCTGGGAAACCATTTCGAGCGATCGCCGCATATCGTCGGCGTTGCCCCCGCTGTTGCAGGCCACATGATGGGCGTTGTAGTGCAATCCGTAAAAATTCATCCGCGCCGAAAAATCCGGATCCGGCGGCCCCGCGAAGAAGTTCAGGCAGCCGTCGCGGGCGAGGACGGCTCCCCCCTGCTCGCAGAGGGACGCGACCGGGGCATAGATAAATACGTCGTCAAATCCCGTACCGCCGGACAGTTCGGTCAGTTCCCCGGTGTCCGGCGCGTTGCGGTAGACCAGTTCCACCCCGCAGGATTTCGCGTGTCCGGGCGTATACAGAGCGGCGGCGCGGTCAAGGCGCGCCCCGTCGATGTCGGTCACGGCCAGCAGCGACGGGCGGCGGTCACCGTGCAGCGCGTAATCGATCGCGCCCAGCCCCATCGGACCCGCGCCCGCCAGCAGCGCCATTTTGCCGCCCGGCTTGATGCCCATCTCATGGAGATAGCTGCCCGCCCGGGTATGGTACATGCAGCGAAAGCCTCCGATAACGCAACTCACCGGCTCGGCCAGCGAGCCTTGATAATACGCCGCCCCGTCATAGGGCAGCAGGCACCCGCGCTCCATAAAAATACCCGGGATGATAATATAGGTCGCCGCGCCGCCGATATAGGAAAAACTATATCCCGGCGCGGCGTATATATTGGCCGGGTCGTTGACGGCGGGCTGGATGGCGAAGCGGTCGCCGGGCGAAAACGCCCCGCGCCACTTTCCGCCCGTCTCAAGAATACGTCCGCAGAACTCATGGCCGATGATGACGGGGTTTCGCGCCGGATCATCCGGCACGCGCTTATGCGCCGCGCCCTGTTCCGCCGCTTTATAGGTGGACATGCACACGCTGTCGGAAATAACTTCCGCCAGTATCTCATCGTCCCCGACCGGCGGCAGCTCAAAAGTTTCCAGCCGCAGGTCGCGTTTGCCGTACAGGCGCACGGCCGTCGTTACCATATCCCGTATCTCTCCCCGCCTCGGTCTAATCGGAAAACTCGTGCGTCACGCTGTGCAGGGTTTCCCCCGCAAGTTCCCGGCGCGCGCGGTCAAGGTTCCACCGCATATGTTCGCGCAGTTCGCCGGTGGCGTCGAACGACAGCCCGAACACGCTCTCCATCTTATCCACTTTGTAGCGGAAGGGCTTCCAGTCGTCCGGCTGCAGAATCACTTTGGAGGCGGACCCCGGCGTCATATCCAGCGCCATACGCGCGATCTCGCCCCACGTTGTATAGACGCGTCCGAGCGCGAAGAAGATCTCCTCGTTCAGATCGCTCTCCGCGAGTTTCCGGTAAAGCTGGGCGATCTGCCCCGACGAGATGAACTGCGTGCCGTCGCTTTGGGAAAAGGTCATGTCGCGGTTTTGCAGGACGGCCCGCGCGATATTGATAAAGCGCTTGTCGGACTGCGACGCGCCGCCCTCGAAGGCGGGATTGGAAAAGGTATAGCCGGGACGGATAATGTTACGCCGCATTTTGACCGGCTCGGCGCGCCCGCCCTGCCGGGCGTAATACTGGCGGAACGACAGCAAATACAATTCGGTCGCGGCTTTCGTCGCGCCGTAGAGATCGTCGGGCCTGCGGAACGTCTCCTCGTCCGTGTCGCCCCGCATAGGACCCGCGGCGGCGGTGGAACTGGTGTAGATAAACTGCCCTACCCCCGCCTTTTCGGCGGCCTCCATCAAAAAGACCGAGGCGCGGGTGTCGTTTTCGAGCATGGACAGCGGCTCGTTCCCCCAGCCTAAAGCGATGTGGATGACCGTCCCGCATCCCTTGAGCGCGGCTTCCATCGCCTTATAGTCCGACAGGTTCCCCCGCACTTCCGTAACGCCGGGGAGCGCGCCGATCCCGGGCACCCGTCCCGGTGTCCGCGTATAGACGAGAAGCTCGTGACCCGCCTCCGAGAGGGCTTTGGTAACGTATTGGCCGATGTTTCCGGTTCCGCCGGTGATGAAAATTTTCACAGCGCCGCCGCCTTTCGCAAGTTGTTTTTGTTTGCATAAGTCAAAGAACATCCGTCTGTAAACAGACAGTTATGCACATTGTCCACAGGGTTATCCACACTCCGGACTTGCTGGGACGGCGCGGGTTGCCGTGTTATCCCCGCTTTATCCGCAGCCTCGGAACGGAGATAGGGGCGGAATGGTTTTCGCTTGTATTTGACATAACGCCTTTTCCACGCCGTAAGTTGCGTACGCGTTCTGCGAAAGGGGGGCGCGGACGCCCGCCAAAGCCTCGTAATACGCCTGGCTCCCAATCATTGCGGCGTTGTCGCCGCAGAGGTATACAGGCGGTATATGGATACGGCTTCCTAACCTGACGCGCAGCTCCGCGCAGAGTTTCCGGTTGGCCGCGACCCCCCCGGCCAGCACAACCGTATGATAAGCCAGCGCGTCCGCCGCCGCGACGATACGGCTCACAAGCACGTCAACGACGGCTTTTTGGTAGCTCGCCGCCACCGAAGGCAGGTCGAGCGCGTCCGTCCAGCCGTCTCCGTAAAGCTGTTTGGCGTTGTGGACAAGGTTGCGCAGCGCGGTCTTGACGCCGGAAAAGCTCATGTCAAACGGCGCGTCCTGTATGGCGGCTCTCGGAAAAGCGTATTTTGTGTCGTCGCCCGTCTCCGCGAGCCGCGAGAGGGCCGCGCCGCCGGGGTATCCCAGCCCGAGCAGGCGGGCGGCCTTGTCAAAGGCCTCGCCCGCCGCGTCGTCCCGCGTCCCGCCTGCGACGCGGTATTCGGTATAACCCAAAACCTCTATCAGTAACGTGTTCCCGCCCGAGACGACGGCCGCGAAAAACGGGGGCTCCAATTCCGGCTCGGCCAGATACGCCGCCGCGATATGTCCCCGGATGTGATGGACCGGGATCAGCGGCAGACCCAGCGCCATCGCGTACCCTTTGGCGAAATTCAGCCCCACCAGCAGCGCGCCGATCAGGCCCGGCGCGGCGGTCGCCGCCACGGCGTCAACACCGCCCTCCATGCCCGACAGCGCCTTGGCGGTCAGCGGCGCGAGCGCCTCCAGATGGCTGCGCGACGCGATTTCAGGCACCACGCCGCCATACAGCGCGTGCAGATCTGTCTGAGACAGCACCTCGCTCGCGAGGATCTCGCGCCCGTCCCGCACGACGGCGACCGCCGTTTCGTCGCAGGACGTCTCAAAGGCCAGGATGTTCATTCAGTAACCGTTCCTTGTTGTTGTTCAGACCGTGATGACCGCTCCTAAAAATAGGGGGAGGTTTGTGGCGTTGTCGATGATCGCGCACACAAACGGCCTGTCGAGCCGCACCGTCTTTGGCTCCATGGGCGCCCCGGCGCCGGCCATAGCGACCATCGTGGCCGCGCCGGCTTTGGTGCCCAGCTCATCCACAGAAATAAACGTCTTATGCAAGACCTGGCTGATGTAGAGCCCGCCCGGATAATCCGCCATTTTACTGAAATCGGCTTTTTCCGCGGCAAAGGCGTCGGGAATACCGAGGGCTTTCAGCGTATCGTTCATCTCCAGGGAGCAATCGTATTGGAACTTGGGCATGGAAGCGTATACAAGCGTCTCCTGCGCGTTCCCGATAATGTCCAAAAATGCGCCGCCGGTCAGGGACTGAATGTAGTCCTCAACGGAAACGCCCTCGTTGGGCAGCAGCGCGGCAAAGCTGTAAGCGCCGCCAACGTACGGCTTGATAAAGCCTGCCGCCAATTCGTCTTCGAGGTATAGATACTCGTTTGAGTGCATGAAATCGACATTGCTTACCTTTCCGCCGTTGCCGGTGAACCCGTCTTTCCGCACGTTTTCTTTATAATACACGCTCTGCCACTCGGCGTCAAACAAAACGGTATTGATAAGGTACAGCATATCCGCCTTATCGATGTCCCTGAGTATCTCGGTTATCAACCCGCCGGTGTTGTCTTTGACCCAGCCGTTGATCTCCTTTACCGTCCCCGCGTCAAAAGCGGATTTATAGGCCGCCGCGCCGTAATAGTCGGCGTTTTTTTGCAGGAAATCCGGCTTGACCCGCAACTCGCTTGTGTCGCGGAACCATACCGCATTGGCGAGGCTCAGTTTTGATTTATCCCCGCTGGGCAGTTTCCCCGCGTAGCCGAGCAGGTATTCGTTCAGCGCGGCAAGCGGGATGCCGCCGCCCAGCAGGGTCTCCATCTGCGCCAGCGTTTCGCCGTCCGCGCCGTTGGCGGTCATGGCCAGGGCCAGCGTCACCGACAGCGGCGAGACGAGGATGTTTTGCTGCCGGGTCATCATTTCGGATACGCTTTGCTTGAAAAGCGCCACCGAGAAATCCGCCATGCTTCCGATAAACGCATCGTCAGCCGGCCGGCTGCTTGCGGATTTTGGAGATATGCCGTCCATCAGGCCGGCCGCCTTCGCGGTCGCGCAGCCTGCCGCGCCCATAAGGATCACCGCCGCCAGGAACAGCGCGCCGTATTTTTTTGTGTTTTTCATCTGTTATCATCCTCCTTTACCCCCTTAGACGAAGAATAAAGGAAATCGTTCCGCCATATCGTCATCAAAATCGCGTCTTCCTTCGGCGCGTCATAATACCCCCTGCGCCGCCCCGCCTCGGTAAACCCGTGCTTTTCATACAGCGCCCTGGCCGCCGCATTGCCCTCGCGCACCTCCAGCGTCACAAAGCGCAGCCCATATTCCCCTGCGGCTTCCAGCAGCAGCCGCAGCAGCGTACCGGCAATACCCCGGCGGCGCGATTCCGGCGCGGACGCGACGTTTGTGATATATCCCTCGTCCGCCACGATCTGTATCCCCGCGTAGCCTGCCAGCTTCCCGTATTCAAACGCGCCGATATACCGGGCGATCGGGTTACGCAGCTCCGCTTTGACCGACGCGAGGCTCCACGGCAGCGAAAAACACCGTTTTTCCAGCTCCGCCATTTCGGCGGCGTCGAAAGGGGACAGAGGCCGTATCGTCATAATTGCGCGATGTCCTCTTTCAAACGCTCCGCGCAGGCCCGGTAATCGGAGAGCGTCCCGCCCAGCGGGTCGGGCACGTCGCCGCCCGGCAGCGTCCTCACTTTATCGGCGCAGGCGGGGAATACGGTGCGCAGCATGGCCACGTGCGCCGCCGTCAATCCATACACGGCGTCCGCCCAAACCATGTCCTCCTCCCGTACCATACGGGCCTTGTGTTCAGTCAGATCACAGCCGCGCCCCCGCGCCGCCTCGATCGAGAAAGACGCCGCGTCCGCCCCCTCATAGGCCGCCAGCCCCCCCGAACGCGCCTCCCAGTCCGGTTTCAGCGCGCGGCATAAAACCTCGGCCAGCGGGCTCCGGCAGGTGTTGCCGGTACAGACGAACAAAACCCTCATCCCTTCGCTTCCGCCCAGTTCCCGCCGGTATGCGCGTCGGCCACGAGCTTCGGCTCCAGCGCGTAAACGCCTTCCATCTCTTCCCGCAGCAGCTTTTGCACCGTTTGCGCCTCCTTCCGGGGGCACTCGGCGATCAATTCGTCATGCACCTGCAAAACAAGCCGCGCCCGCAGTTTCTCACGTTCAATGCGGCCGGACACGGCCACCATCGCCATTTTGATGATGTCGGCGGCGGTGCCCTGGATCGGCGCGTTGAGCGCGGCGCGTTCGCCGAACGAGCGGATATGGTAATTCTTCGACTGCACCTCGGGGATATACCGCCGCCGCCCGAACAGGGTCGAGACGTACCCGTCGGCGCGCGCTTTCTCCACGATCTCTTTCATATACCGGCGCACCCCGGGGTACCTGTCCAGATAATTTTCTATATACGTCTTCGCCTCGGCGCGGGTGGATCCGATGTCTGCGGCGAGAGAGAAATCGGAGATGCCATAGACGATGCCGAAGTTGACCGCCTTGGCGTTGCGCCGCATGGCGGGCGTGACGTCCCCCAACGGCACGGCAAAGACCTGCGCCGCCGTCGCGGCGTGAATATCCTGCCCCGCCGCGAACGCCCCGCGCATGGTTTCGTCCCCGGCGATATGCGCCAGCACGCGCAGCTCGATCTGCGAATAGTCCGCGTCCACAAACACCCAGTCCGGCTCCGACGGGACAAACATCTCGCGCAGTTTGGCCCCCAGTTCCTGCCGCACCGGAATATTTTGCAGGTTGGGCTCGGTGGAGGAGAGCCTCCCGGTGACGGTGGCCGTCATCTGGAACGTGGAGTGGACGCGCCCGTCTGCGCCCGCCGCCTTCAGAAGCCCGTCGGCATAGGTGGACTTGAGCTTGGAGAGCGTGCGCGTTTCGAGGATGACGGGGATGACGGGATGAAAATCGCGCAACTGTTCCAGTGTGTCGGCGTCGGTGGAGTAGCCAGTCTTGGTTTTGCGCCCGTGCGGCAGTTTCAACTCTTCAAACAGCAATTCGCCCAACTGCTTCGGCGACAAAAGGTTCACCTTTTTGCCGAGCATGCCGTAAGCCTCGCGCTCACATTCCTCAAGGCGTTCCCCTAAAACGTGTGAAAAGACGGCCAGCTTATCCCTGTCCACCGCGACGCCGTCCGTTTCCATCCGCGCCAGAACGCGGCAAAGCGGCATTTCGACCTTCCGGTACAGCTCCCAGACGCCCTCGGCTTCCATCCGGGCGCGCATATCCTCCCACGCCGTCTCCGGGCGGCCCAGTATCCACGCCGCCAGCGAAATGTCGTCGGTAAACGGCGACAGGGGCCGTCCCGCCTCCATGTCGGCGCGAAAAACGGTTTTTACATCCCTGCCCACACCGTCTGGCAGCGCAACGGCTTCTTCCCCGGAAAGCGAAACCTGCCCGTTCTCCCCGTCCGCGCCGGACGTCTCCGCCGGCCCGCCGATCCATTTGTCCAGCATGTTCTTAAATTCCAGTTTTCCAAACACGCTCCGCAGCGCTCCGGGGTCGGGCGGACGGCGGCGCACCGTCTCCGGCTCAAATCCCATCGGCGCGTCACGGCAAATCGTCCCCAGTTTACGCGACAGTTCCGCCGATTCCCGGCCCGCCTCCAGTTTGCCGCGGAACTTCGGCTCGACGCTATCTAACGATTTATAGATTGTATCCAAACTTCCGAATTCTCTCATCAGCAAAAGCGCCGACTTCTCGCCGATACCGGGCACGCCCGGTATCTGATCGCTCGCGTCGCCCATCAGCGCCTTGAGGTCTATAAGCTGAGACGGGGAAAGTCCGTAGTCCTGCCGGATCGTCTCCTCCGTACACAGGCGGGTTTCCTTGTTGCCCACATGCGCCACGGTCACATACTCGCATATCAACTGAAAGCTGTCACGGTCGCCGGTGACGATAATACAGGGGATATGCCGCTCCGCGCAGGCTTGTCCGATCGTGCCCAGCAAATCGTCGGCCTCGTATCCCGCCAGTTCATAGACCGGCACGCGCAGCGCCGCCAGCACTTCGCGCAGCAGGGGAAGCTGCGCCGCCAGATCATCCGGCATGGGTTTTCTCGCGGCCTTGTACCCGTCGTACATCTCATGCCGGAAGGTGGGCGCGGGCAGGTCGAACGTCACGCACAGCCCGCCGGGGGCATAGTCCTTGAGCAGCCTTTGCAGGATGCTCAAAAAACCGTAGACGGCGTGCGTCGGCGTCCCATCGGCGGCCGAAAGCGGCCGTACGCCGTAATACGCCCGGTTGATGATGCTGTTGCCGTCGACGGCCATTATACTTTTCGGCATTGTACCCCTTCTTTGGTGTCCGTCAGTTCGTATCCCATCGCTCTCAATTCGTCCCGTATCCGGTCGGCTTCGGCGTAATTTTTGGCCGCCTTTGCCGCCTGACGCGTCTCAACGAGCGCCTGCACGTCCGGCGGGACCGTATCAGTTGTACGCTCCTCCGCCGCTTGCGGCGCACTGTCCAGACGCAGCCCCAAAACCCTGTCGATCTCCATAACGGCGTCATATACCGCCTGCGAGCGCCCCGGCTGCCGCACCATGCTCCACAGCGCCCCAACAGCCTTCGGGATATTCAAATCGTCGCCGGCCGCTTCGCGCATCTGCGTCAGATACGGCTCCGCGCTCACGGCGTCCGTCCCGTCCCTGTGGGCCCGTACCGCCGCCAGCAGGCGGTCATAGGAGGTTTTGGCGGCGTCTATGCCCTCCCATGTGAAATTGAGCTTATTCCGGTAGTGCGCCCCGGCGCAGAAATAGCGGAAGTGCGCGGGAGAATAACCGCGTTCCGCCAGATCGGCCAGCGTATACAAATTGCCCAGGCTCTTGCTCATCTTGCCGCCGTCGATCAGCAAAAACTCCCCGTGCATCCAGAACCTGACCGCCGGATGGCCCAACAGCGCCTCGCTCTGGGCAATCTCATTCTCGTGATGGACGGGGATGTGGTCAACGCCGCCGGTGTGGATGTCAAACCGCTCGCCCAGATATTGCAGCCCCATCGCCGAACATTCGATGTGCCATCCGGGATAGCCCATACCCCACGGTGACTCCCACTGCATAATATGCTCCCTCGGCGCCTTTTTCCACAGCGCGAAGTCCGCGGAGTGGCGTTTATACGGATTGACCTCCACCCGCGCCCCCGCCTGCTGCGCTTCCAGATCCAGCCCCGACAGCCTGCCGTATCCGGGGAAAGTCGATATATCAAAGTATATCCCGTCCGGCGTTTCGTAAGCATGTCCCTTTTGCATAAGCGCCCCGGTAAACGCGATCATCTGCGGGATATGCCCGGTCGCCTTGCAGACGATTTCGGGCCGCTCCACGTTCAGCTCGTCTATGTCGGCAAAAAACCGCTCCGTGACGGCACGGGCGATCTCCCACGGATCAGTCTTCCTCTCCCGCGACTCTTTAACAACCTTGTCCTCTCCACCGTCCGCGTCGTCGGTCAAATGCCCCACGTCGGTAACGTTCATCACATGCTTTACGGCATAGCCCTCAAACTTCAGCGCGCGCCGCAGCCAGTCCACAAACAGGTAGGTGCGCATGTTGCCGATATGCGCGGGGCTGTATACGGTCGGGCCGCAGGCGTATATTCCGGCCGTCCGGCCGTCCGCCGGGACAAACTCTTCTTTTTGGCGGGTCAGCGTGTTATACAGTTTCATGTTCCCTCTCCAAAAGGTCTATCCTGTGCCGCAGGCGGCACAGCTCCTGCGAAACGGGATCGGGCAGATGCACCTGGTCCAGATCGTCCTCCACCGCCTTGCCCGCGACTTTGACCACGCGCGCCGGGACGCCGACCGCCGTCCCGTGCGGCGGCACTTCGTCCAGCACCACGGCTCCGGCGGCGATTTTCGCGTGGTCGCCCACCGTAAACGGGCCCAGTACGCTCGCGCCCGCGCCGATCATCACATGACTGCCGATGGTGGGGTGGCGCTTGCCGCTGTCCTTGCCCGTGCCGCCCAGCGTCACGCCCTGATAGATGGTGCAGTATTCCCCGATCTCGCACGTTTCACCGATGACAACGCCGGTGCCGTGGTCGATCCACAGCCCTTTGCCTATTTTCGCGCCGGGGTGTATCTCGATACCGGTCTTTTTCCGGCACCGCTCGCTCAGCCAGCGCGCCCGGAAGAAATGGCCCTTCTGATAGTGCCTGTGCGCCCGCCGGTGCATTCTGACGGCTTTATACCCGGGATACAGAAAGTATATCTCCAGCGCGCCGCGCGCCGCGGGATCGCGCCGGCGGATAGATTCAATATCCTCTTTAACGCGCTTGAACATAGGGGTCCACCTTATTTCATATTTATGAAAAGCGCCCGGTGGCGCGCCAGATAGTCGACGCCCGACCAGACCGTGACGGCGGCGATGATCCAGGCGGCGAGAGCGCTTATGGTAAACGACGGCCAGAGCTCGGCCATATACCATGGAGTCAGGATGGCGCAGACGCAGAAAATCTGCACCGCCGTCTTCACCTTGCCGGAGAAGTCGGCGCCGAGTACCGTCCCCGTGGACGCAGCCATTGTGCGCAGGGTGCTGATAATCAATTCCCGGGCCAGCACCGTCACGACGACCCATACCGCGACGGAACCCTCCCTGACAAAGCAGACCAGCGCCGCGAGCACCAGCAGTTTATCGGCCAGCGGGTCCATGATCTTGCCGAAATCCGTAATCTGGCCCATCTTCCGCGCGAGGTATCCGTCCAGCTTATCCGAGAGCCCCGCGACGGCAAAGACGACCAGGGCGGCCACACGCCACTCCGCGCCCATACAGACCAAAAACACGGGCACCAGCGCGATACGCGTCACTGTAATGATATTGGGCACATTCACGGAATCACAGCCCCCTTTCCGTCCCCTCCGAACGCCCCGTCCAGAAGAACCCTGACCCATTCGCCGGCCGGAACGGGCTGTTCGGAGGTAAAGAATACCACCCCGTCCACATCGGGGGACTCGGCTTCGCTCCGCCCGTAATAGACGCCCGCGTAACGGTCATAACCCTCTGTCAGGACATCGGCGATACTGCCCTCGCGCCCCCGGTTGAACGCGTCGGCGACGCGGCTCTGCAGTTTCTCGATACTCTTCTGGCGGTGGCGCTTTGTCCGTTCGGGCACCTGTTCCGGCAGCGCCGCCGCCGCCGTCCCCGCCTCACGGGAATAGGTGAATATGCCCGTGCGGGGGATCTGCGCGTTTTGCAGGAAATCCAGCAGTTCCTCATAATCGGCCTGCGTCTCTCCGGGAAACCCGACGATGAGCGACGTCCGCAGCACGACGCCCGGAATCCTGTCCCGCAGCGTTTGAATCAGCCTCTCCAAATCCGCGCGCGTATACCGGCGGTTCATCGCCCTGAGAATACGGTCGGAGGCGTGCTGCATCGGAATGTCCAGATACCGCGCGATTTTCGGCTGGGCGGCGACGGTATCCATCAACTGTTCGGTGATGAGGCCGGGGTACAGATAGTGGAGGCGCAGGCGGCGCGGCCCGTCGATCTTGCACAGCCCTTCCAGCAGCTCCGGCAGGCGCGGCCCGCCGTACAGGTCTATCCCGTAGCGCGTGGTATCCTGCGCGATGACGATCAGTTCCGTCACGCCCCGCCCGGCCAGCGCCCGCGCCTCGTCCAGAACCGCTTCCATACGGCGGGAACGGTAAGGCCCGCGCAGAGACGGGATGGCGCAATAGGAACAGCGGTTGTCGCACCCCTCGGCGATCTTGAGGCAGGCCGTGTGAGGCGGTCCGGTATAGATACGCGGGGTTTCGCTGACCGGCGCGTCCAGTTCCCCGAAATAACAGGGATTCCGCCCTTCCAGAACATCCCGTACCGCGTCCGCGGCGCTGTCAAACCGCCCCGCGCCGATATAGCCGTCTATCTCCGGCAAGTCTTTCAGCGGCATTTTCTTATGGTATTCCGCCAGACACCCGGCCAAAACGATTTTAGAATCTGTTTCCATGACCTCCGCGATCTGCTCCAGCGCCTCCCGGCGGGCGCTTTCGATAAACGCGCAGGTATTAATTACCGTCACGTCGGCCTCCGCCGGGTCGCCGACCATCTCAAATCCCGCCCTGTCCAGCAGCCAGAGCATCTGCTCGCTGTTGACGACGTTTTTCTCGCACCCCATCGCGATCAGGGCCACTTTTGCGGGTTTACTCATACTCATCCGTTTCCAACGCCTTCAAGGCGTCTGTTATATCATCCCGCGATATGCCGTAAAACCGCAGGTAGGAGGCGATTTTCCGCCTGTCCCAGCCTTTGGCGGCTTTGCGTTCCGCCGCGCGAAGCGCCCACGCCGCGTCGTCAAGGTATTTCTGTCCTACACACCATTCTATGACGCCCTCAATCTCTTGTTGCGGGTATCCCTTTTCGGAGAGCTTCAGCGCGAGCCGTCTTGCCGTATACGGCTGCCGCGCGAGCAGGGACAGCGCCGCCGTCCTGACGGGTTTAATCGTCCTCATCCCCGGCTTCCACCGCGACCGGCTTACCGCCGCGGCCGGCGGGCGCGGACTCCGCCTTCTCGCGCCGCCCCTTGCTCCGGAGCGTATCGGGGTTCTGCCGTATAATCTCTTCCAGCGCCGCCATCGTCTCGGGGTTTTCCTTTAAGTATTGGCGCGCGCCGTCGCGACCCTGCCCCAGCCGTATGTCGCCCATCGAAAACCATGAGCCGCTCTTTTGCACGGCGTCAAGCGTCAGCCCGAGGTCTATCAGTTCCCCCGTACGCGAGATGCCCTCGCCGTAGATGATGTCAAACTCCGCCTCGCGGAACGGCGGGGCGACCTTATTCTTGACCACGCGGCAGCGGGTGCGGTTGCCGATCAATTCGCCGCCCGACTTGAGCGTCTCAATCCGCCGCACGTCGATCCGCACCGAAGCGTAAAACTTCAGCGCCCGGCCCCCGGTCGTGACCTCCGGGTTGCCGTAGGTGACGCCCACCTTTTCCCGCAACTGGTTGATGAAGATAATGGTGGTATTGGTCTTGGAGACGGAACCGGCCAGTTTGCGCATGGCCTGGCTCATCAGGCGGGCGTGCAGGCCGACCACCGACTCGCCCATGTCGCCGTCCAGCTCGCTCCGCGGCACCAGCGCCGCCACCGAGTCCACCACCAGCGCCTCGACCGCGCCGCTGCGCACCAAGGCGTCCGCGATCTCCAGCGCCTGTTCGCCGCTGTCGGGCTGCGAAACCAGGAGGTTATCAATGTCCACGCCCAGCGCGCGGGCATAGACCGGGTCAAGCGCGTGCTCGGCGTCAATGAACGCCACCTCGCCGCCGCCCTTCTGCGCCTCGGCGAGGATATGCAGCGCCAGCGTCGTCTTGCCGGAGGATTCGGGGCCGTAAATCTCCACGATCCGCCCGCGCGGCACGCCGCCCACGCCCAGCGCGATGTCCAGCGCCGCCGAGCCGGTGGGAATGGCGCTGACCTGCATATGCGTGACTTCGCCCAGCCGCATGACCGAGCCTTTTCCGAAGTCCTTCTCCAGGCGGTCGAGAACGGTTTGCAGCGCTTCTTTCTTCTGGCTCTGCGTACTCTGCGTATCCCGTATCACCGGGGGCTTCAGCGGCGCTTTCCCCTTCGGTTTCTTGTCCATGGCGGTCACCTTTTCCTTTGTTATTACAGGGACCATTTTTTTCTTTCAAAGGCGCATGCCATACGCCTCTGCGGAAAAGTCCCCGTCCGCTTTACTTACTTTATATACCCCGATACGATACGGTCACGCCCCCCGTAATCCCTGCGTACCGCCACGCCGTCCAGCCCCGCGTCCCGCGTCATCCGTTCCACGGCGGCGGCCTGGTCAAACCCGATCTCAACGGCGAACAAGCCGCCCGGCCTGAGGACGGACAGCCAGTCCGGCAGCAGGGCGCGGTAAAAGTCCAGCCCATCCCTGCCTCCGAACAGGGCGACAGGCGGCTCGTAGTCGCGCACCGACGCGTCCAGATTCTCGGTGTCGCCGTCCGTGACGTACGGCGGGTTGCACAGCAGCGCGTCGAACGGCCCAAGACCCGGCGATGGCGGTTTCAACGCGTCTATCACGCGAATGTCCTCACAGCCGTTGCTCCGCGCGACAGCCAACGCCGCCTCCGAAATGTCGCCGTATGTCACCCGCGCCGCGGGGCAGTGCGCCGCGACGGCCAGCCCCACGCAGCCCGAGCCGCAGCACAGGTCCAATATATACTGTTCCCCCGGGCGGTTTTTCAGAAACGCCAGCGCCAGATCCACCAGACGCTCCGTGTCGGGGCGCGGGATCAGCACATCGGGCGTCACCTTGAGCGTCAGTCCGTAAAACTCCCACTCGCCCAGTTCATACGCCTGCGGTCTGTCATATGCCGTCCGCGACTCCTTCATTCCGTTCCCCACGCGTCTTTGCCCTCCTGTTCGGGAAGCACCCGTTTCAGGGCTTCCAGCGCGACCTCCAGCATCCCGTCGTCGGGCTCACGGGTGGTGATGCGCTGCATCCAAAGGCCGGGGGCGCGTATACAGCGGGCCAGGGCGTTGTCAGAGCGCCCAATCAAGCGGTTTACCTCGTAGCTGATAGCGACGACAAAGGGCAGCAGGGCCAGCCGTATCCCCACGCGCAGGAAAACGCTTCCCAGCCTGCCGCCGATCTCCAGCGCCTGCAGCGGCAGGGAAACGAGCAGAAACGCCGCCATACTGACCAGCACGACGGTGAAGAGAAAGCTGGTGCCGCAGCGGGGGTGAAAGCGCGAATATGTCCGCGCGTTCTCCACCGCCAGCGCGTCCCCGGCCTCATAGCAGGCGATGGTTTTATGCTCCGCGCCGTGGTAGGCGAAGGTTTTCTGTATGTCTTTGGTCAGGGAGACCAGTATCATATATGTCAGCAAAATGATAAGCCGCAGGCCCGTTTCGGCCAGATTGCGCAAAAAACTCCTCTCGCCCAGCCACGGGCTGAGAAGGCCGCCGAGCCATGTGGGCAGTACGGTGAACAGGCCAATCACGAGCAACAGGGCAATCACCATTGAAACGGCGAACAGGCCCCTGCCAAAGCCGCTTTCCTTCTTCGCCGATACGGCCTTATCGTTTGCGGCGGCTTCCGCGGCGTCATTTTCTTCCCATTCCACCTGGTCGGCCGACCATGACAGCGTTTTCATGCCTATGGACATGGACTGGACAAAGTTACACACGCCGCGTATGAACACAAAACCCAGTACGCGGTGCTTTTCTTTCGGGTAAGGCGCACGCTCCTCCCTGACGCGCAAGCCGTCCGGCGCGCGCACCACGGCGGCGTATTTGTCCGGGCCGCGCATCATCACGCCCTCGAGCAGAGCCTGCCCGCCGATACTGGTGCGGAAATCCTTTTTCAAACGCGCGCCCCCTTCTCAATACCATAGACGTCATTATAGTCTTTTTACCGGCGCTTGTCAATCAAATCAGCGTATCCCGCAATCTTTCCGCCCCGGTAAACAGCACGCTGCGGAACCCGGTGTCCTCCGCGGCTTTATGCTGCCCGCCGTCCGAACTGACAAAGACGCACCGCGCCGGGTCAAGGCCGTATAGGGAACAGAGTCTGTCAACCATAGGCCCGCCGCCGTCGCAGGAAAAGACGCCGCCCTCAAAACGGGACATGAACGGATAGGTCTTGAGGATATAGTCCCTGCCGTCCGCGTTGAGCGCGGCGGCGAAATACAGTTTTCTGCCCTGTTCTTTCATGTCGAACAGCAGGCCGACCGTCTCCCAGCGCGGGGTGAGGCAGCGGAGCCAGTGCCTCAATACCAGCCGGATGTGCTCGGTCTCGGCCGGATTGCGGCGGCAGATCCATTCCAGAGCGTCCTCGCGGGTGATGCTGCCCTCTTCCAGCATCCGCCACTCCGGGCTTAAAAAAACAAGTTCATACAGACGGAGAGAGCGCGCCTCGTCTTTCCAGAGCGTCCGGAGGAAAGTGCGCGGGTCGCAGTACAGCACGGTGCCGCAGAGGGAAAAAATATACCGTATATCCATACCAGGCCAGTCCTTATCCGGCACAATTTGCAAAACCGCCCTGACGGGCGGTTTTGCGTTCCGTGGAGCCGAAAGCCGGACTTGAACCGGCGACCTGATGATTACAAATCAACTGCTCTACCAACTGAGCTATTCCGGCGCAAAAGGGCGCCCGGACGGGCGCCCCCGGTAACGTCCGCTATCAGAGGATGTGTTTGTCCAGCGTGCCGACCAGATTGCCGATTTCCGGCTTGCTGAGCTGCGCGGTCGCGCCGAGCTGCTCGCCCTTGACTTGCATGGCCTCGTCAATGAGGCTTGAGAAGATAATGACGGGAATGTCTTTGAGGATGCGGTCGTCCCTTGTGAGTTTGGTCAGGCGGTGACCGTCCATTTTGGGCATCTCGATGTCGGTGATGATGGCGGCTACGCGCGAGCCGATGGCGTCGCCCGTCGCCATAACCTCGTCACGCATGGCCTGCAGGTGTTCCCACGCGTCCTGGCCGTTGGTAAAAGCCTTGATGTTGGCATACCCCGCCTGTGTCAGCGCCTCCACCACCATTTTCTTCAGAAGATCCGAATCCTCGGCCATGACGACCGGCTTTGTGCTGCGCGCGCGCGGTCCCAGATCGCTGATCTCGGACATCTGAATACCCGTTTGCGGGCTGATGTCAAAGACAATTTTCTCAAAATCGACAATGGTTATCAGCTTGGAGCCGATCTTGGCGATACCGGTGGCAAGCCCCTCCTCGCCGCCGTAGATGGTGGTGTCGGGTTTTTCAATCTGGTTCCAGTTGATGCGGTGGATGGTCTCCACCGTGTGAACGTGAAAGGCGGCGTTCATTTTATTGAAGCTGGTGACGATGAGCATGTCGCGCGTGTTGTCCTCGCTGGGAGGCAGGCCCATGTAGTGCGCCAGATCGACCACGGTCAGGATGACGTCGCGCGGCATGAAGACGCCCTCAATACTGGACTGCGAGTTGGGCATGGGTTTCACGCCTTCATACTGCATGATCTCCGTGACTTTAGCCACGTTGATGCCGAACGAATCGCCGGCGATGGTGAACTCCATGATCTCAAGCTCGTTTGTCCCGCTTTCCAGCAGGATCTCGGTGCGCGCCGCGCTGCGCTTGCCGTTTGGTTTTACGTTTGCCATTATGCTCCCTCCCAGTATTACAGGCTTCATCTACGTTATCATAACACACTTTCCGGTGTTTGTACATATGCTTGACGAACAATTTTGAAAACAATCCGCGCCGCCGGACTATGCCGCCCGCGCCCCTTGCCAACGGGCCGTTTTTTATATATACTGTGCGGGTACGGGCAAATCTGCCGTAATTTACAGAAAAAGGAGTGACGCGCGATGAAGACCGTTACGCTGGAAGGACTCGGCCCCGTGCCCGCCGTCGGGCTGGGCATGATGCGGCTGCCAGGATGCGAAGACCCCGCCTCGTTTATCCGCGAGGCAATAGAGGCCGGCCTCCATTTCTTCGACCACGCCGACATCTACGGCGGCGGCGGGTCGGAGACCATCTTCGGCAAAGCCGCGAAGGGCCTGCCCCGCGAATCGTACATCCTGCAAAGCAAATGCGGCATCCGCGACGGATACTATGACCTGTCCAAAGAGCATATCCTCGCCTCGGCGGACGCCATCCTCCGCCGCCTGAACACCGATTACCTCGACGTCCTGCTTCTGCACCGCCCCGACGCGCTGATGGAGCCGGAGGAGGTCGCGGAGGCGTTCGACGCCCTGCACGGCGCGGGGAAAGTGCGCCGGTTCGGCGTCAGCAACATGAATC
>JAIRUE010000067.1 GCA_031254575.1 Oscillospiraceae bacterium
AGAGGATGAGGCCCTACGCCTCATCCTCTTCTTCGTCATCGTCCTCCTTAACCCGCTCGAGGAACAGGTTGTAGACCTCCTCCAAAAGACGCTCGTCCCGCACTTCCTCCAGCAGTTCCTCACCGCCGATCTTCACCGCCTGCATGATGATCACCGCCATCTCCTCCTCCTCGTCCGGTTCGGTTATGCCAAACGCCATATACGTCTCGCCGTCATACTCAAGCGTGTCCAGATGCTCCAGCTCGACCTCGTTGCCGTCCTCGTCGGTCAGGGTGATGGTATCGCCGCCGTATTCGCTCATAATGGCACCCTCCTTCTCTGAGAAACATTGTACTATATTTTCCCCCGATACGCAAGCATGTATAACCTGCCCCAGATCCCTCCATACTATCGGTATAAATGTATTCGGCCCGGAGGGAAAATATGGACATCACGGCACTGTTTGACAATGTGGATTCAGCGGAGCACGCCCTTGTAAATTTGCAGTCACTCGGCATTTTCCCCAGCCGCTATAAAATACGCGCGCTCCATATTGCGGAGGACGGGGAACACGGACTTTTCGCGGGCGGCGCGGGAGCCGCCGGCAGCATGCAAAACACGCCCGGCATATCGCCTCTGAGCGCGGCGCCCGGCTTCACCGTTGCCAGTATTGCGGGCGGTGGCGCGGACTGCGGCGGGAGCGAACCGCCCAGCCGGGAGGTGCAGCTGCTGCTGACCGTGGACGGCGCGGTGGCGCACAGAGCGCGGAGCGCGCTTATCTCCAATTACGCGCGAAGGGTACGGATGGTATAAACGGCGCTTTTATCCGTGGCTTCCGTATACTTTCCGGCAATTTGAACGCCGCCGTGGCAACGGCGGCGTTTTTTGCTGCTTTGTTTAGCGGACTGGCCCGCGGGTCGCGGGGATACGGCTGGCGCGGGGGATGGTGCGAAGCGGCGGCGCGGCGCGGAAGCGGCGCGCTCCGCGCGGAGCCGTACGGGACGCGTTCATACCGCCGCCGGCGCCGTTGCGGGTTGTGCCGCCTCCGCTGAGAGTCCCGTCGAATCCGCCGCCGAGACCGTTGCGGTAGCCGTCCATGCCGCCGTTGACGCCGTTCTGTCCGTTGAGGCCGTTACGGTAATTGTTCATGCCGTTGCGATAGCTGTCCATACCGTTGCGGTATCCGCTCATACCATTTCGCTGGCTGTCCATACCGCTGCGATAGCCGCCCATGCCGCCGGTCTGGTTTCCAAACCCGTTGCGTCCGGCAGACGGGGAGGACTGCTGGGCCGAGGGAGCGGGCATCGGCTGTGTGCGGGGCATGGTGCTGCTTCTGGGTGAGGTTTGCGTTCCGGGCGCGGACGACTGCGAGCCTGTCCCCGGCGTCATGGTGGGAGCCGGGGTCACTCCTGTGCGGGAGGCCGTCCTGTTGCCGTTTGTGCAGGAACAGAGGGAAATAAGCAAAGCACTGACTGCTATAATTGCGATCCATCTTTTTTTCATGTTGTTTGGAACCTCCTCGATTTTGCTCCGGTCATAGGATAACTCGAAATTCTACCGATTATGTTGGAAAAAACACGAATATGGCAGGAACATTCTGCAATAAGGCGCTGAATTGCGGCGATATGGCTGTTTTTTCATGGCCGCGTAAAAATTTATTGTTCAGGTTGAACAATGGCCTTGACACGGCTGGTCCGCCGTTGTACAATATCTATGTGACTTTTTGAAAAGCAACCTCTATATATAGTATCAAGCAAAAACGAAAGATGGGATTCAATTATGACGGAACGGGTTACCAGCATAGGACAAATCCGCAAGCGCGACGGGCGCGTGGTGCGCTTCGACCTCGACAAGATCGCGGCGGCGGTCAATAAGGCGTTTGTCGCGTGTTACCGCAACGACCATCAGGAGGAGGCGCGCCGTCTCGCCCTGCGCGTTCTGGACGCGCTGGAGGACGAGGGACTGCCCGCCCCCGACGTCGAGCATATTCAGGACATCGTGGAACGGGTGCTGATGGAAACGGGCCACCGGGACGCCGCCAAGAGCTATATCCTTTACCGCGCCGACCGCAGCCGCGTCCGAGAGATGAATACCCGGCTGATGAAGATATACCAGGATATTACGTTCAGCGCGGCGGCGGAGAGCGACATCAAGCGCGAGAACGCCAACATCGACGGCGACACGGCGATGGGCACGATGCTCAAATACGGCTCGGAGGGCGCCAAACAGTTTTACGAGATGTTTATTCTCAAGCCGCAGCACTCCGAGGCTCACCGCACCGGCGACATTCACATCCACGATATGGATTTTTATACTCTGACGACCACCTGCTGTCAGATCGACATCGTTAAACTCTTTCAAAACGGCTTTTCGACAGGCCACGGCTTTCTGCGCGAGCCGAACCATATCGCGTCCTATACCGCGCTCTGCTGCATCGCCATCCAGTCCAATCAAAACGACCAGCACGGCGGGCAGAGCGTCGTCAATTTCGACTACGGCATGGCGTTGGGCGTGGCCAAATCCTTTACGCACCTGTACCGCGACAACATCCTGCGCGCGCTGGAACTGATATGCGGGATAGAGGCCCCCGCCTTTGACTTCCCGGAGGGGATTGTCCCCCGCATGGGCGGAAGCGCGGAATACCGCGAGGCGGAGGCGGAACTGCTGAAGGCGCTGGCCGGCGATGAAACGCTCGTTGAACGGGTGCAGGACTTTGCCCAGAAACACGCCGAACAGGAAGTGGACCACGCCACATATAAGGCGATGGTCGGGCTTGTCCACAACCTCAACACCATGAATTCCCGCGCCGGGGCTCAAACGCCGTTTTCCTCCATCAACTACGGCATGGACACCACGCCCGAGGGCCGCTGCGCCATCAAAAATGTTCTGCTGGCCACCGAAGCCGGGTTAGGGCACGGCGAGACGCCCATTTTCCCGATACAGATATTCCGCGTCAAAGAGGGCGTCAATCTCAATCCCGGCGATCCCAACTACGACCTTTTCAAGCTGGCCTGCCGCGTTTCAGCCCGGCGTATGTACCCGAATTTCTCTTTCCTTGACGCGCCGTTCAACGCGCAGTACTATCAGGGGACGGCCGAAACCGAGATCGCCTATATGGGCTGCCGCACCCGTGTCATCGGCAATGCCTACGACCTGTCGCGGCAGGTCAGCAACGGGCGCGGCAACCTGTCGTTTACCTCTATCAACCTCCCGCGGCTCGCCATTTTGGCAAACGGCGGCGTCGAGCAGTTCTTCCGTCTGCTCGACCGCAAGCTGGACCTGGTTATCGATCAGATTACCGACCGCTTTATCATCCAGTCCCGCAAGAAGGTGCGCAACTTCCCCTTCCTGATGGGACAGGGCGTCTGGCTTGGCAGCGAGGCGCTGGGCTGGGACGATGAAATCGGGGACGTGCTTAAACACGGTACCCTGACAGTCGGCTTTATCGGGCTGGCCGAGACCCTGACGGCGCTGACCGGCAAGCATCACGCCCAGTCGGAGGACTCCCAGCGCCTGGGTCTTGACATCATCGGCCACATGCGCCACAGGCTGGACAAGGAGAGCGCCCGGCACAGGATGAATTTTACCCTCATCGCCACGCCGGCCGAGGGGCTTTCGGGGCGTTTCGTCCAGATCGACAGGGAGCGCTTCGGCTCTTTGGAGGGTGTGACTGACAAAGAGTATTATACCAACAGTTTTCATGTGCCGGTGGGTTATCCCATCACGGCCTTTGACAAGATCCAGCTCGAAGCCCCCTATCACGCGCTGACCAACGCGGGGCACATCTCCTTTGTCGAGATGGACGGCGATCCCCTGCAAAATCTCGAGGCGTTTGAGCAGATCATCCGCGCCATGCAAAAGGCGGGGATCGGGTACGGCGCCATCAACCACCCGCTCGACCGCGACCCGGTCTGCGGGTATAACGGCATTATCGGGGATGAGTGCCCGCAGTGCGGCCGCAGCGAAAGCGAAGAGGCGCGGTTTGTGCGGATCCGCCGTATCACCGGCTATCTGGGCAGTTCGCTGGAACGCGTCAACAACGCCAAGCGCGCCGAAATAAACGACCGCGTCAGGCACAACACCCTAAACGGAACGAATCAATGACGCTGCGTGTGGCAAACATTCTCCACGACTCCGTGACGGACGGCCCGGGGCTTCGGGCCGTCGTTTTTTTGCAGGGATGCCAAAACCGCTGCGAGGGGTGTCACAACCCCGGACTGCTCGATCCCGGCGGCGGGACGGAGATGACTATTGAAGACGTCATGTCTGAAATCGCGCGCAACCCGTTGATGACGGGCGTGACCTTTTCCGGCGGCGAACCGATGGAGCAGGCGGAGGCGCTGATCCCGGTCGCAAGATTTCTGAAAGAATGCCGTTATGACCTGTGGATATACACGGGCCGCCTGTGGGAGGAACTGGACGGGGCGGAGAGGGACCTTGCGGGGCTGGCCGACGTGGTGGTGGACGGGCCGTTTATCTTCAGCCGCCGTACGCTGTCCCTGCCGTGGCGCGGGAGCGCGAACCAGCGGCTTATTGACGCGCAAAAAAGCCTTAACGAAGGCAAGGCTGTGGAAATGGCCGAAGACAAATGAACGGAGGCCCGGCGCCCGGCATTTTTTCCCCTTGCGTTTTTATCGGCTTTATTGTATACTGTGTTCGTTACAGGGCAATCAGTTCTCAGGCAGCCTGCCGGAAGGGGTGACGATATGCAGCGGGGGATACTCGCGCTCGTTGTGGATGACAGCGAGATAAACCTCATCGTGGCGCAGGAGGTGCTCCGCGCCATATCGGTCGAAGCGGAACTCGCGGGAAGCGGCGCCAAAGCGGTTGAGATGTGTAAACTGCGGCGCTACGATATTGTCCTGATGGACCATCTCATGCCTGAGATGGACGGGATTGAGGCGGCGAAACTGATTCGGGCCGTCACTGACGCGCCGGTTGTCGCCCTGACCGCCAACGAAGACCCGGATGCGCAGGCGCTGTTCCTTGAGAACGGGTTTGCCGGCATGCTGCAAAAACCCATTGACGTGGCGCAGCTGTCAGACATGCTGGCGAGGCTCCTGCCCAAAAAAAAGCCCCGTACGGACCCCATTCCCAACGCCAGGACCGGCGAGGGCCTGTATGAGGAAGACGACGGCCAGCCGGAAGACCGCCCGGCCGGCACGCTGCCGGTGATCGCGGCGGAGGTGGGCCTTGACGTTCAGAATTCTCTGGCAAAGCTGGGCGGGAATGAAGCCGCGTATGTATCCATTTTGAAGCTGTTCGCGCAATCCGGCCCCGAAAAACTCCGGACGCTCGAGGATATGCTTGCCTCTTGGAACTGGAAGGATTTTCTCATCGCCATTCACGGGCAGAAAAGCGCGCTGGCCAATGTGGGCGCGACCGCGCTGTCGGAAGAGGCCCGCGCCCTTGAGAAAGCCGTCAGGGACGGGAAACACGAGCTTGTGGAGGCTGTTTTCAGCGGATTCCATTCCCGCTATCTGGCGCTGTGTGAGAAACTGAACGTATTATGGCCGGAGGAACCCGTTGCGCTCCGCGACGCTACGGAACAGGACAGTGTCCGGCTGACGGAGATATTGCGCGAAATCGTCGGTTTTTTGGACAATCTGGAACAGGAAGAAGCCCTGGAAGCGCTGGCGCCGGTAATAGGCATCCGCTATGGGGAGCCGCTTACCTCCAGTCTTGCGGCGTTACATTCGGCCATCGGCTCGTATGCGTATGACGAGGCGGCGGCGATTATCAAGCGTTTATCGAAGGGAGTGTCCGAGTAATGCGGGAAGCCGATAGGCCCACTGTGATCGTCGTGGATGACGAGGCAACGAATCTCAGTTTTCTCAAGGAAATTTTACAGGATGAGTATAACGTGCGTCTGTCTCCCTCCGGGGAACGCGCCATTGTCTTTATGGAAAAAAGCGCTCCCGATCTGATCCTGCTTGACATTGAAATGCCCGGCATGAACGGCTACGACGTGATCCGCGCCGTCAAGAAAAACCCGCTGTGGCAGGACATTCCGATCCTCATCCTCACAGGGCAGGACGACCGGGACGGCGAGGAAATTGCCTTTGGCCTGGGAGCGGTCGATTATATCCGCAAGCCCATCTCCGCGGGCGTCGTCAAGGCGCGCGTCCGTTTGCATATGGAACTGATCATGCATCGCAGAAATTTGGAGAGTATTGTCGTCCAGCGCACCGAACAGCTCTCAAAGCTGAAAGATTCCATCCTCAGCATCCTCGCCAATATGACCTCGTTCCGCGACAACGAGACCGGGGCGCATATCAAGCGTACAACTATTTATGTTCAGGTCCTGATTGAAAATCTGATCAAAAAGCGCCATCCCCGCTACATCGTTGACCCCCTGTACGCCGATTCCGTCATTAAGTCGGCTAAACTGCACGACATCGGCAAGGTGGCCATCCCCGACAGTATCCTGTTCAAACCGGCCAAATTGACGGTGGAGGAGTTTGAGGTTATCAAGAAACACACCGTATACGGTACATTTATTTTGGATTCCGCCATTGACGAACTGGGTGAGACATCCTTTTTCCTCAATGTGGCGCGAGAGATCATCATCGGCCATCATGAAAAATGGAACGGCTGCGGCTATCCATACGGCATCAAGGGCGAAAACATTCCTCTTTCGGCCCGCGTTATGGCTATCGCGGACGTCTATGACGCGCTTATCTCCGAACGCCCCTATAAAAAGCCCTTTACCCACGAGGTTTCGATGAATATCATCCTCAAGGACGCCGGAACACATTTTGATCCCACGCTTGTGGAACTGTCGCTTGACGTGATGGAAGGTTTTCAGAATATTGCGCAGATGCACAAAGACGACCATCTTTTCTCTATGGTTGAGGGGATTTATTGATAAATCCTTTTGCACCCGTAGCTCAGATGGATAGAGCGTCAGACTCCGACTCTGAAGGCCGTGGGTTCGAGCCCCGCCGGGTGTACCACATCAATCCCTTGAGCCATAACGGTTCTGGGGATTTTACTTATACACGCTTGTTCTATTTTTCACTGTTCAACACCTTTTTCCACCATAAAATAGTGGAAAGAATGACGCCGGAAGAGGACAATCCTTGTTAAGGAACGATTGAACATCAATTTACCAGAGACGGAAACGGCAACCTTATGATAGACAGTCTCCGCGCGCTGTGTTATTTGGAGTATTCCGGCGATTCCGCGTTTTCCCTGCTGCCGTAAAAGCGGGGGCGGGGCTATTATTCAGTACGCCCGTCCACTCCCCTTAAAAAATGGTGACCGGGGCTTTTATACGTCTTTACCCATGCCGCCTGTGCACAGTCCGCGCATCTGGACGCGTCGGCAACGCATTAGAGCAATTTGCCGGCGAAGTATAGGAAAGTTATCGGGATGGGACGCTAAAAAAATCAGGCAGTTAAATTACCATCTTCAATTCTTATCTTTCTATTGCAAATATCAGCAAATTTTTCGTTATGTGTCACCAATAAAATGGTTTTACCCTGCCTGTTGATCTCTTTGAGCAATTCCATAATTTCATCCGCTGATTTCTTGTCTAAATTACCCGTAGGTTCATCCGCCAGTAAAATAGCAGGATGGTTGATCAATGCGCGGGCAATGGCAACACGTTGTTTTTGCCCGCCGGACAACTCGGAAGGAAGGTGATCAAGCCGGTCCTTAATGCCAAGCAAATTAGCCAGTGAAAGAAGATGGCTGTCATCCACTTTGCGGGAATCCAATAGCGCAGGCATGGCTATATTTTCCTTAGCGGTCAGAATAGGCAACAGATTATAATCCTGAAATATATGCCCTATTTTTTGCCGTCGTATCACAGGCAGCTTCTTGGCATTTTCAGTCTCTGTCACGTCAACGCCGTCTACAATAATTGTCCCGGCAGTGGGTCTGTCAATACAGCCAATTAGGTTTAACAGCGTTGTCTTTCCAGAACCTGAACTGCCTACGATTGCCACAAACTCGCCTTGCGCCACTTCCATATTGGCGTTATTCACCGCTTTGATTTCGGTTTGCCCCTGCCTGTATCTCCTCGTAAGAGATCTTGCCGATATTATTGACATAACGACTGCCCCCTTAATTCATCCAGAGTTGAGTTGATTCTCTTCTTGACCGACAAATACATTGGCAACAGATATGCCGCATAAAAGAGTACCACTGCGGATAACATAGCGACTAGTGTTTGCACGTTCAGGAATATCTCCGCTCTTTCGCCAAATGATTGTAGCGCAATAAGCGATAATATAAAAAAGATTCCGAATCCAAGGGCAAACGATAAGATTACGCCTGTTGTAGCAACGAAAAAGGCTTTATTCATAAAGGAGTCATATATATCTGCTCCACTGGCGCCAATTAAACGTAATAAATAAATGTTCTCTGACTGCGCTTCAACATAACCTGTTACTCTAATAAAAACTACGATGAGCAAGACAATGAAAAACACGGCAAATAATATCATTATCAAATCATACAACCCTTTTTGAAAATCCATGTCTGCCTTACGTCTGGCCACATTGTCATATACGCGATAGTTTCTGCTTGCTCCAAAACTCTTGAGCAATTCCTTATAAACAACACCCGAATTATCCGCATCATTTACCGTTATCCATAATGTGGCACTACCGCCACGTTCGTCTATTCCGCAGTCAACAACATACGGTATATTGCGAACATATGCCGCGTCCTCATCTGAAAACCCTGGCAACTCTATTTCGTACATAATATAGTCCTCGGCTGATATGTATTCAAATTCTGTTCGGCTTGTCCATTTATCTATTTGCAAATGCCTATCCGTATCGGAGAATTCATAATATATTATATTTCCGCTAAAAGTAATAGCTGCGATCACAGCGGCTGTAAATGAAACGGAAATGGACAATGTGCCCCGTATATTCCTGGTTCGTTTAGAGAATATTGAAACCAGGACGGAAACCGGATCGCGTCCGGTTATCGCTTTTTTTATGTTTGAATGTTTAACGCTGCCTTCCACAGATGATACCAGAGATACAGATGATTGCTTCAGGGCTGCCGCGAGTGTTAATATCAAGGCAATACACTCTAAGACAAAGAAAGCCGTGATATAAACCAGGATGTTACTAAGATTAACAGTATAGACAATCCAGGTAGCTCCCACTACTGTAGCCTGAATATGGGAAATTATGAAATACATAGATAATAATGTCAGCCCAAAGGCGGCAAGCGCCGAAAGGATCGCGGCAACTATAAACTCAGCAATAAATATGCTGTACAAATGTTTCTTTTCCGCGCCGTAAGCAACCATGGCGCCGATGTCCTGCATGAACAGTTTTATGTGATCTCTTTCCACATAAACCAATACCCCGATTGATAACGCCAGTAGCGCAATATTGATCACAAACAGCAACTTCACATAGGGATGTGTATCTGTCGTTCCCGGATGTCCGCTCATTAGTTCGATACGGCTGTCACCAATCCCCTCTATTGCTTCGTATAGAAATTGAGATGTTATAAATCCAGCATCCGATCCATGATCCCAAAAGATTTTTAACTCTTCTATATCAAGTGACGTTTTATCAGGCACCGCAAAAATCTCTTCCAGGACCGTTACCCCAATAAAGTCCACACGGATGTCAAATTTCAGATTGGGAATATGCTCAAAATATGGCAAGTGTTCAACCCCCGCGTTTAATATTTGCATATCGTATTCTTGCGGGCGGTTGTTATATAAATAGGTCCCATGCTCTATGCTGTCGCGGTAGACTGAAAGACACAGCGGTAAAAACAGCAAACATGTAAAAATTAACAGCAACCTTGCATGCCTATACAATCTGTGTTTATACGAAGCCTTTAAGTACATCCAAAACATTATGTTTTTCCTTCATTCATTAGGGGTTATTCCGCAGGTCTTTGGCTGTTTAGGCAAAGGACCTGCGGAATACATCACAGCAAGAAGTGCAATTTCAGGCTTCCTGCTTTTACCAGCTGTCACCGTTTAGTACGGTACATACATGATCGCAATTGGAATGCCCCTGCTCCGTACAAGGCTTTCCATGACCCAGTTCGCGGATTCCATATTCTGTAATAGAATAGGTACACGCAACATTTGAACATTCTACTATTCTTTTTATAGTAGCACGCTGGAAACTGCATGTATGAATCCAGAAACCTCCAAATCCATGGGTTTTAGGGGCGAAAGGGGTATCATATAATATAGAGCCTTTGAGTAAAGAATAATTGCATTTTGGGCAATTATCTGGAGATTTCTCCTGAATTTGCATATCTCCGGATTTTGTAATCGCTAAGTCCGCGTTATCGGTCTCAGTAACGGCAAGCGCAGTCATAGATGCTATGCCGGTCGCTGCAAGAGTTAACTCTTTAAGTATGCCGGACACTTCGCTGTGTGACCTGCCCCGAAGCAGGGGCGTTTGTTTATGGAACAAACGCAGTCTTGGAGACAAACATGAGTTGGAATATTTTAGGTTACGAGTATCTCCAATGTAAGTATAGCACAACAGAATATTATTTTTCAATAGAGATTGAAAAATCTCTTGTCCACTCCCTGAAAAAATCGCGGTTGACTTTCAGGCTTGCATATGGTACGCTTATAAAACCTTTATGAAAGGTGGTGAGAGGTATGAAACCGTGGCTTGCGTCCAGGGAATTATTCCCCGGCAGCGAGGTATTGAGCAGGCGCGCGTTCAAAAATGCGGCTGTATGGGACAATTGCGCCCTTTTTACGGTTATCGGCGCCGGTTTTGGGCTGTCACAGAATAGCCGCGCCCATTCGCGCCGTATTGAATGCCTCTTGCCTCAAAGCTGTCCGGCCTGATTGACAGGCCTGTTCATCTGTTGAGCCTCCCGGGTATTCATGCGGATACCCGGGTATTTTTATGCCCGGGGCCTGACATCATTACAAGGAGCATAAAGCCATGAAAAAATATCTGAAAACCGCCTGTCTGTCGGCGCTCGAAAAAACGAACGGCGGGTTTGTCTATCTGCTGCCCGACGTCCTCATCAAAATATTTACGCTCATACCGCTGATTTTCCTGTGGCGGGTCGTCATGTCCTCCGGCGCGGAGACCGGTATGACGCTTCCGCAAATGCTGACCTACACCTATCTCAGCGCGTTGCTGGCCGATATGCTGGATGTGAAAACCGCCGCATCGGGCTGGCTTTCCGAGGGGGTGCTGTTGAAGCTGTACGGACGCCCGATGCCGGTACTCGGCCAGCTTGCCGCCCAGACCGCCGGCGGCTGGGCGCCGATGCTGCTGCTGTTTTCGCTGCCGATGGCGCTTATGGCGCCGCTGTTCGGCGTGAGCCTCGTTCCCGTTTCGCCGTTATTTTTGGCGAGCCTGCCGTTGTGTATCTCGCTCGGCTTTGCCGTGGATTTTTTATTTGCCTGTCTGTCGATCAGGCTGCGGGGCATGACCTGGCTGGTCAACCGTATGCGGATGGCCATCGCGGCGGTGTTTTCCGGCATGGTCATTCCTATAAAGCTGCTGCCGTTCGGGATGGCTGAGATCATGAAGTATCAGCCGTTCGCCAGCCTCGGTGGCGCGCCGCTGTCCGTCTTTACCGGCGCGGCGGACGCGAGGGAAACCATCGCGCTGCAAGTCATCTGGAATTTGATTCTGTGGCCGGCCGCGCTGCTCGTTTGGAAAAAGTCACAGGAGGGAATGGTGAGTTATGGCGGATAGGATCACACTTGGACGGGTCCTGCGTTTGCTCGCAATTTCGGCAAAAATGGACTTGCTGTGGCTCCTGCGCGATACAAGGTATGCGCTGTTGGGCATCGGCGGCGATATAGTCAGCAACGTCGCCACGGTGTCGGGCGTGTTTCTGATCGCCTCGCGCTTCGGCGGCATCGGCGGTATGAACGCCGGCGAGGTGCTGTTTATGATGGCGTACTCCACAATGGCTACCGGCCTTTTTATCCTGTTCGGCTCCGGCAACAACATCCATATCAGCCGGATCATCGGGCGCGGGCAGCTGGAGCATCTGTTCATCCAGCCGCTGCCGCTCGGCGTCCAACTGGCCACCTGTGGTTTCATGCCGTTTACCGGCGGGGGCAATCTCATTATGGGCATCGTGCTGATGGCCGCCGCAGTCCGCAGAATGGGGCTGCAAGTCACCTTTTTGTGGTTTTTTTCCCTGCTCGCTTATCTTCTGGCCACCTTGACCGTTATCGTCGCGCGCTCCTACCTCGTATCCAGCATGGCGTTTTACGCGCCGGCCGCCGCCGAGGAAATTTCCTCCACGGCCATTGACGGCACATGGTTTATGAGTACCTTCCCGCTCTCGGGCATGCCGGCCTTCATTCAAATCCCGCTGCTGACCGTTCTGCCGGAGGGGTTAATGGCGTGGTTTCCGTCGCTGTGCCTGCTGGGCAGGCCACCGCTGAACCTGACCGCGTATTATCCGATGGTCTTCGCGCTGATTATCTCGCTGATCGCAAGCGCTATTTTCAGGAAAGGACTGACCCATTATGTCACCAAAGGTTCAAACAGATACCTCCCGCACGGATTCCGCCGTTAGCATACGCGGCGTTACGAAAACCTTTACGCAATGGCAGCGCGACAACACCGGCAGAGGGCTTCTGAAGAACTTGCTGAAGCCGGAAAAACGCGTCGTCACGGCGCTTGACAACGTATCGTTTGAAATAAAGAAGGGCGAGTTTGTCGCCTACGCCGGGCCGAACGGCGCGGGCAAGAGCACGACGATGAAGCTGCTGTCGGGGATGCTGCTGCCGGCTTCCGGCGGCATATCGGTATTGGGGATGTCGCCGCACAGACAGCGCCGGGCCGTCATGCAAAAACTGGGCGTCCTGTTCGGCAACCGCACGGAGCTTTGGTGGGACCATCCGGTGATTCAGAGTTTTGCGTGGAAGAAGGTCGTATGGGACATCCCCGACGCGCTGTACCGGGAAAACCTGGCGATGGTGACGGAACTGCTCGACATCGGCGGCCTGCTGAAGACATTTGCCCGCGAACTGAGCCTCGGCCAGCGCATGAGGGCCGACCTCGCCATGCTGCTGCTGCACAGCCCCGCTCTTATTTTACTCGACGAGCCGACGCTGGGCCTGGACGTTGTGGCAAAGCGGCAGATGATCGGGTTTTTGAAACAGCTGAACGAACGAGCCGGCACGACGATCGTCGTCACCAGCCACGATATGGACGACCTTGAGGAGATGGCGCGGCGGATCCTGCTCGTCTCCGGCGGGAAAATTGCCTTCGACGGAGGGTTTGCCGCGCTGCGGAACGAGCTGGGCTGTACAAAGCGGGCGGCTGTCAATTTTCACGACGGAACGCACAGGGAAATCGATTATCAGGACACGCGCAGTTTGCTCCGCGAGCTTTCCGCAATGGACGGCGTCGCCGATGTGAGTTTTACGCAGACCTCGCTGGAAGAGGGATTGGCGAATCTGTTCGCAAAGTGGAAAAATCAAAGACCGTAAGGGGATGAAAAAGTTTATAGCCGGGCGGCCGCCGCGCAGCCGCGTACCCGCCCCATTGGGGCAAGAATTGTTAAGACAAACAGACGAATGATTTGCTATAATCATCGTACAGCCGCTGTAAACTGATAAACCCGGAGGGAGGACGTTGGGCAATTTTGAACAGATAAAGGAAGCCCTCGAGTACATCGATAACCACTTGGACGAGCCGATGAGCTTTGAATCGCTCGCGAAACACTTTCACTTTTCCCCGTATTATTTCCACAGGATGTTTTCCGTCATCACAGGCAAAGCCATAGCCGCCCATATCCGTGACAGGCGCCTCATGCGCGCGTGTACGCGGCTTGCGGACACAGACGGATCCATCCTCGGCATCGGCCTGGACTACGGGTATCATTCCGCGCAGTCGTTTTCAAGGGCGTTCCGGAACGCGTACGGACTGTCACCCAGCGATTATCGCAGGCAGGGCTTTGTCCCGATGACCGTAACCGTCGATGAGATGATTATGAAATTTACCAACAGACTGAAAGGAGGAGTTTATGTGAATCCCAAGATTATCAAGAGAGACGCTTTGACCATTGCGGGCATTTCCGGTGACGGCGGCAAAACCGGAGAGATCTGGGAGGCGTTTATGAAACTGCGCGGCGAAAATCCGGTCGCAAATACGCTTTCCGGGGCCAGTTATGAAATACGCCTGTATGACGGCGGCGCGTGTACCGTGCATGTGGGGCTTTCCGTATCGGGCGCTCCGGCCCCGGGCGGGCCGTATACCCTCTATACGCTGCCCGCCTCGGAATACGCTTCCTTCGACGTCTATGTCGCAAACGGTTACGACAGTGAAAACAGCGCGATGGACGAATGGCTGAAAACAAACCGGCAGGGATATTCCGAGCGGCTGCTTGGAGATGTCCACTACTGCGTCGAGTATTACGACGAGCGCTTTCACGGCAGCGAAACCGGCTCCATTGTGGAGATTTGGGTCCCCATTGAAAAGAAACCGTAAACCTGTGCGCTCCCCGCTCTTAGACGTGACCGCGTGATATGCGGTCTATGCGGGGCGGGGCGCGCCGCGTCCGGTTCCGCGAAAACGCCGCCGGCCAGTTTGGCCGGCGGCGTAACGGGATCATATTGAGCCTAGTATTTCCCAAAGCCATCGCCGTCTGCCGTATACGCCGCCTTCTCCGGCATAGCGATCTGGCGGCGGCCGGCGGCCGCGGGCAATGTCGCGCGCTGCGCGGGACGGGAGATTTTTTGCTGGCCGCTGTCTTTGAGTTTGAACTGCGCGATCAGTTCCTCCAGCATGGCCGACTGTCCGCTCATCTCCTCACTGGCGGCGGCGCTTTCCTCGGCGGTCGCGCTGTTCTGCTGCACTACCTGCGCCACCTGGTCAATGCCTTTGTTGATCTGCGCGATGCCCGCCGACTGTTCGTCGGAGGATTGCGCGATCTGGGAGACAAGCTGGCTCGATTCGTTGATGCCCTGTACGATCTCCGTAAGGCTGGCCGAGGTCTCCTCCGCGATCCGGCTCCCCAGCTCCGCCTTTTCGGTGGAGTTTGCGATCAGGTTTCCGGTTTCCTTTGCCGCGTCGGCGCTCTTGCTGGCGAGGCTGCGGACTTCTTCCGCGACCACGGCAAACCCCTTGCCGTGCTGTCCCGCTCTCGCCGCTTCGACGGCGGCGTTGAGGGCGAGGATATTGGTCTGAAAGGCGATGTCGTCGATAACTTTGATGACTTTGCTGATCTGCTGGCTCGCCGCATTAATCTCCTTGACGGCGTCCATCATCTCCTCCATCTGGCGGCTGCCCTTTTCGGCGTTTTGCATGATGGTATTGCCAAGAATGGCGGCTTTCCCGGCCATTTCGGCATTCACCTTCGTTTTGTCCGCAATGTCGCTGATAGAAGCCGAAAGCTGCTCGACAGAGGCGGCCTGCTGGGTCGAGCCCTGCGCGAGAGCCTGAGAGCCGTCCGCGATCTGCTTGGAGCCGCTGGACACCTGCGCGGTGGACGTACGGATTTCATTCATGGTCTCGTTGGTGCGGTCTACCATATTGTTGATGGCTTTATTCATCACGTCCGCTTCGGAGCGCACGGGAATGGTCAGGGAATAATCGCCGTCCGCGATCTTGACCATAACATTGGCCTGTTCCTGAATGCTGTTTGAAATATCCGAAAAAGCGCGTTCCAGCAGCGCGATTTCATTTTTGGTGGGCGCCGCGTCGGAATCCGCGCGTATACTGCCAATATCGCCCCTGGCAATCCGTTCGGCCATTTCCGTGATGACCGGCATCCTCTTTAGGCCGTTGTTAAGCAGCAAAAGGATCGCGAAACCCGCAACCACGATAATCACAAGTCCTATGATGACGACCAGCCAAACCAACCGGTTGGACGCCGCGTTTACGGTGCTTTCGGGGACGACGCCGCAGACGGCCCAATACCTGCCGGTGTCTCCGATCATAACGCCGTTCGCCAGAAATTTCATGTTGGTGTTGGTCACGTCGGAAAACGCCGTGACGTTGAAGCTGCCGCCGCCGGCCAGCAGCGCGTCAACCTGGGCCGACGAGTCTTTCATCCAGGTGGTCTTATAGCTTTGCAGCACTAAATCAGCATTGCTGTGCGTGGCAAACAGCCCGTCGGGCGACAGCGTGAACAGGTAGCCGTCGGCAAGGATTTGCCCCGCGTTCATGACGTTTGTCAATCCTTCAAGGCTGATATCCATTCCCACGACCCCGATGGCTTTGCCGTTCTCGAGGATCGGAACAGAGATGGAATACATAACGATCGTCTTGCCGCCGACCTCGTAGGGGTACGGGTCGGTTATATACGGTTTTCCTGACTGTATCGGCGCCAGATAGCCTATCCCGGCCACGGGATCATCATAGCCTATCAGCGGCTCAATATGAATCGCGCTTCCTTCCTTGAATACGTAAGGGACAAAACGCCCGGAGCCGTCATGAACCTCATCCGCGTTCCTGTATTCATCGTCCCTGCCGTCAAGGGCGTCCGGCTCCCAGCCCGACCATATGGCCAGCGTATTGGCGCTGGAACCCAGAACATCCACTAAGGTGCTGACAATATCCCCGCGGGGCTCGTCCGAGCTCTGCCTGAGGTCGTGGACGACGGGGGCCAGCGTGCTGACCATCGCGTATCCGTCGGTGCCGATCGCCTTGAACTCATTGACATACTCGGCCACTTTCGCGTCGATGATCTCGTTGGTCAGATCATTCGTGGAAGAAGAGGATACCATGCTGATGATGACCACCATCCCGACCACGCCGACGGTCAGCAGGGACATTAAAGGAACCAAAACCGCCATTTTAAGGCTTGCCTTTTTCATTTGAATAAATCCTCCCTCTTCAAACGAAATCGATAGTGTCCATTATTGTACCACTTACTTCGCTATTTCACAACATTTTTTTGCGCACAACTCAATAACGCCGGTCCCCGTCCCGCGCCGGGTAAAACAAATACGCAAGCGCGGCCGTCCGTTCCCGCTTTCCCTGCGGTAACGGCGCCCGCCGGGCGTTTAGAAAACGGTCGGAAGGCCTTTGTCCGGGATCAGCGCGTCGCCCAACGTGGAAAAATCAAAATTCAGCTTGCCTTCGATTTCAGACAGTTCCAGCGACATAGTCTCCGTTTGGTCGTTGACCATGCGGCACTGGCCGTTGATGCGGGCGCCCTCGTCCGTTTTGAGGATCTGAGTCGCTATCCCGCCCTCCACATACGCCGTCGCCGTCAGGTATACTGTGGCGTCGCAGATGACGACCCCTTTTGTTTTTCCGGCGATCTCGATTTGCTTTGCCCGGATGTTCCCTATGACGCTCCCGGTCTCGCCGATTTTCAGAAACCCGTCCAAATCGATGTCGCCCAAATATGTCCCGTTGATAATGACGGTGTCCGACCCCGTAAATTTCGCCGCTTCCAGCTTTATGCCCTTCCCGATGACAGTCGTGGACGCAACTTCCGGCATGATCTCGACTTTTTGCTTTTTCATTGCCGACTACCCCTCTCCCGGTTTAATAGGACAACGGCATTCCCCTGTAATCCATATACATGGGGGACGCCAGGTCCATCAGTCTCTTATCGCCGAGCAGCCCGGCGATTTTATAGGCCACCTCCAGCGGCTCCTCGGTGGCCTGCTCGTTCAGCTTGCCGCTCATATAGGAACGCAGCCATCCCGGATGCAGGCACAGCACCTTGACCCCCAAATGCAGCAGGCTGTGCTGCAAAATCGCCGACTGCATATTCAGAGCCGCCTTGCTCATGCAATAGCCATACTCCCCGTTGCGCCAGTTGCCGCCGACCGACCCCGCCTCGGAGGAGATCGTGATAATCGTCTTTCCCTCTCCCCTGACGATCAGATCGATGACCGAACGGGTCACGCGCAGCGGGCCTAACGTGTTCACGTCGTACAGCCGGTGCATCCCCTCGTAATCCGATTCGCTGAACTCGTCAAAAACCGACCCCCTGCCGGCCTTGCCGGCGATACCGGCCACATTGCAGAGCAGATCCAGCGAAGCCTCGTTTCCCGCGATAACGCCGGCGGCGGCGGCGACCTGTCCGGGATCGGAGATGTCCAGCGGCAGGAGCGTCAGGCGGCCGCCGTATTCCTCTTTCAAGGCGCTCAGCTGTTCCCACCCGGGCATATACTGCCCCGCGTAAACCCTGTACCCCTGTTCCAGCAAGACCTGTGTCAACCCGTGCCCCAGCCCGCGGTCCGCCCCGGTCACATATGCCGTTTTCATTTGATCGGTCCCCCACCCATGTAATAAACTCATAAACCGGACGTTTTCTCTAAAGTCCCACCCACAGTATACACCGCCGGAACCGGTTTTTCAAGCTCCTGACAAACCCCGGCCCGCGGTATCCGGCCGCGCGGATTGTATGTAAACGCCGCAAGCGGAAGTTTTTAGCTCCCTACCGCCTGACAACCGGGTGCCGGATCACTGTTTTCAGTTTATCGGGAGCGCATTTCCGAGGATCGCCCAGATAGATTTCGTGATGCCTCCTGGTCTGAGAAATATCGGATTTATAATCCGATCCCGCGATGAATCCGTCTAAAACTTCAATTGTCGCGGGCTCGCCGTCGTAGGAGCCTATGTGCATGATCTGAGCGCACAGCCCCTCCGTAAAGGAGACAAGCCGCGCAAGCGATAAATCAAGGCCCGGTTTCTTTTTAGCCAGGACCCGCCTCGCTTCCTCAAAAACCTCCCGTGTCACAAAATCCGGCTGCCGTATCATCGAAGTCCAGTGCAGCTTATCCTTATCTATAATATTCTTCCCGTCAAAATATTCGCCCTCTCCCCACCACAAGCCTTCCAGCGGCGGGACAACATACTCAAAATAATCCTTCGGCTTCGCTCCGCCCATCTTGCTCATTTTAATGGAATAGGAAAAGCCGTACAGCAGTTCCAGAGCCGTTTTATACGCCTGCGCGGTGTTTGGATTTCCTTTGCCGTCCACCATAATGAATGTCATCTCAGGCACGTCGATCACGCCCGGTTTTGTCTTCGGCAAATACAAATCCCTATTTTCTTTCTTAAAGTCAAACGCTCCCGCCATGCGGACACTCCTCTCCCCTTCGGTTTCCGCTCCGGGCGGCGGTACAGAGCCTGAACACGCCAAAACGCCGGACCCGGCGCCAAGGACCGTTGGGTCCAGCGTCACGCTGGTCGGGGCTACAGGATTTGAACCTGCGGCCTCCTGCTCCCAAAGCAGGCGCGCTACCAAGCTGCGCCAAGCCCCGATACTTTTTGTTCAGTATACCGCATCACGCCCGCCCTGTAAAGCGTAAAAAACAGTCCGGAGGAATTTGAAACGGCAAAAGCGGCGGCATAAACCCGCCGCCCCCGAGCCGGACTGTTTATAAGGCGCCGACAGACGATAACGTGACCGCGGCGGCTTCCGAGCCCGCTTTCATTGCCGAAAACACATCGTTATTGATCAGATAATCGGTGCTGAAATAAATGTGCTTTATGCTTTCCCGCCGATTGACCGGCAGCACTGTTTTTATGTTTGGAAAACCGGCTTGGTCCACCGAACCGATAAAAAAGAATTTTACTTTTTTATGCAGGCTGTCCGCTTCAGCTAAAGATGCTTTTACAATCCCGCGCTTTCTCTGAAGCGCCGTCAAAGGAAATCAGCGCCTCGTCCCACCTGTTCCGGCCTGTAACGGCGCACGCTCCTGCGTGACATGATGACCTCTATGGCGCTGTTTTGCATAGCGACACCTCCATAACGCTTTTTACCACTCGCGCCCGTCCAGACCGCCGGGCGCGGACAATATCTCGTCCCCATTATAGCAGACAGCAGCCGGTAAGACAATACAAGCCGAAACCGTTTTCCTCTAATTTCTAAACAAATGTTTGCGTTTTTTCTTTCCCTGTGCTATACTGTTTTTATAAAGGGGGCGCACCGGATGGACCGCATGCAAAAACTCAATATTTTGGGCGACGCGGCAAAGTTTGACGCGTCCTGCGCGTCAAGCGGGAGCGGGCGCGCCGGCAAGCCGGGCCAGCTTGGAAACGCGTTTTCGGCGGGCATCTGCCACACCTGGGGCGCCGACGGGCGGTGTATCTGTTTACTGAAGGTGCTGCAGAGCAATGTCTGCATTTATGATTGTCAATATTGCCACAACCGTTGCAGCAACGACGTTCCGCGCGCCACATTCAGGCCGGAGGAGCTTGCAGAGCTGACAGTGCAGTTTTACCGCCGCAACTATATCGAGGGGTTGTTCCTCTCGTCCGGCGTAATCCGGAACCCCGATTATACAATGGAGCAAATGATACAGACCATGCGCATCCTGCGCGATACGCACAAGTTCGGCGGCTACATCCATGTCAAGACCATTCCCGGCGCGGATATGCGGCTGGTGACCGGGGCGGGGCTGCTGGCCGACCGCGTCAGCGTCAATATCGAGCTGCCGTCGTCGGGTTCGCTGGCGCTGCTCGCGCCGGATAAAAAGCCGGAGATGATTTTCTCGCCGATGCGCGGCATTGATTCGGCGCGCCGGATGTATCTGGAAGACGGCCAAAAGCACCGCCACGCGCCCCTTTTCGCTCCCGCGGGGCAGTCCACGCAGATGATTGTCGGGGCCACCGGAGACACCGACCGCACCATCCTGCGGCTTTCCGGCGGCCTATACCGGAAGTTCCGGCTCAAACGCGTCTATTTTTCGGCTTATATCCCCGTCGGGACGCACCCGGCCCTGCCGCCGCGCGAGACCGCCCCCGTGCCGCTGCTGCGGGAGCACCGGCTTTACCAGTCCGACTGGCTGATGCGGTTCTATTCGTTCAGCCCGGACGAGATCACCGAAAACGGCGAGCTGCTGGATATGGACGTCGACCCCAAATGCGCGTGGGCGCTGCGCCATCCCGAATTTTTCCCGGTGGAAGCCAATCGCGCCGACCGTGAGACGCTGCTGCGCGTGCCCGGCGTGGGCGTCAGATCGGCGGATAAAATCATCGAGGCGCGGCGTTACGGCCCGCTTCGCCCCGAAAACCTGCGCAAACTGGGCATCGTGATGAAGCGGGCGCGCTTTTTCCTCACGGCGGGCGGCAAATACGAGGGCGAGTCCCGCCACGACCACCCGTTCCTGCGCGAGCTGCTGACAGACCGCTTTGACAACGGGCAGACGTCGCTGTTCGCCGGTCAGGGAGTGAGCGCCCTTCCCCCCGCGCCGGAAGCGCCGGCGGCGGCGCCCGCCGCTCCGTCTTTCTTAAAAATGATCAACGCATGACAAATCTGTATTATACCCCCACATGGGAGGGGTTTCTGACCGCCGTGTTCGAGGCGTTTGACCGCGGGCGGCGCGGGGAGACCGTGTCGATCCGCCACCCGCGCGAATCGGCGGAGACGAGCATGTTTGACGCCGCGCCGTGCCATCCTGACCCGGACAAAGCCGGGCGGGTGGAGCGGGGGATGGCGCGCCTCGCGCCCGGTTTGCCGGAGACGGTTTATATGGCGTGGCTTTCCGAGAGGCCCGGTGTGGAGGACGACCTGCTGGGACTGCTCGCGCTGGGGTTTGAGCGGAAACGCGACCCGCGCGGGGACATGACCCATCCTTTGGTGATGAGCGTCTCCAAGGCTGCGCGCCAGACGGGGCAGGAGCGCCAGCGTATGCTTCAGTTTGTGCGCTTTGTGCAGACGCCGGAGGGGATCTATGTCGCCGACATTGAGCCGAACAGCAACGTATTGCCGCTGATCGCCGAGCACTTCCACGGGCGGTTCAACGACCAGCGTCTTCTCATCAGGGACCTGCGGCGTCGGCTGGTTCTGGTTTCCCGGCAGAACGGCTGGTTTATCCGCGAGCTGGGTCCGGACGAGGAGATCCCTCCCCTCCCGGAGGACGGGCTCTTTGAAGACCTCTGGCGCGGCTACTTCCGGGCCGTATCCAACCCGGCGCGGAAAAATCTCAGGCTCCAGCAGCATTTTGTCCCTCTGCGCTACCGGGAACACCTGACGGAATTCCAGGCGGGCGCGGCGCGTTTCTAAACGGGCGGATTGACAACCCCCTGGCGCTGTTATATGATACCCTCATAACCGAAACGGGGAGGATTTGCCATGTTCGACCACAGAGCCGAAGCGAAAAAACTGGTTGCCCAAATGACCCTGGAGGAGAAGGTCTCGCAGATGCTGCACACCGCGCCCGCCATAGAGCGGCTCGGCATTCCGAGCTACAACTGGTGGAACGAGGCGTTGCACGGGGTCGCCCGCGCGGGCGTCGCCACGATGTTCCCGCAGGCCATCGGGCTGGCGGCCACCTTTGACCCCGAGCTGGTCTATGAAATCGCGACCGTCATATCCGACGAGGCGCGCGCCAAATACCACGCCTATCAGGAGGAGGGCGACCACGACATTTTCAAGGGACTCACCTTCTGGTCGCCCAATATCAATATCTTCCGCGACCCGCGCTGGGGCCGCGGCCATGAGACGTACGGCGAAGACCCCTACCTCACGGCCCGGACCGGCGTCGCGTTCATTAAAGGATTGCAGGGCCCGGACCGCGACGCCCTGAAAGTCGCCGCCTGCGCCAAGCATTTCGCCGTCCACAGCGGCCCGGAGGGGCTGCGCCATGAATTCAACGCCGCCGCCGGCGACTACGACCTTTGGAATACATACCTTCCCGCCTTTGAGGCCGCCGTCACCGAGGCCGGCGTCGAGATCGTCATGGGCGCGTACAACCGCACCAACGGCGAACCCTGCTGCGGCAGCAAGACGCTGCTGCTGGACATCCTGCGCGGCAAGTGGGAATTTGACGGCCATGTGACCTCCGACTGCTGGGCCGTCAAGGACTTCCACGAACACCACAAGGTGACGGCCACGCCGGTCGAAAGCGTAGCGCTGGCCGTACGCAACGGCTGCGACCTCAACTGCGGCAACCTGTTCGGCTATTGCGTCGCGGCGGTGCGGGAGGGATTGCTGACCGAGGAGGAGATCGACCGCGCCGTGACCAACCTGATGGTCACCCGTATGCGGCTCGGTCTGCTGGGCGCGCCGGAAAACAAGGCGTATACCTCCATCCCCTATGACGTCGTGGACTGTGAAGAACACCGCGCCTTCAACCTTGACGCCGCCCGAAAGTCTTTGGTGCTGCTGAAGAACAACGGCGCGCTGCCGCTGAAGGCGGGCGGGATGAAGCGGATCGCCGTCGTCGGCCCCAACGCAGACAGCCGCATCGCCCTGGAGGGCAATTATCAGGGCGTGGCGTCCGATCATATCACCGTTCTGCAGGGCGTCAGGGCGCTGGCGGAGGAACAGGGCATACGCACTCTCTTTGCAGAGGGCTGCCCTATCCATAAGGTGAACGACAGCGGCCTCTCTCAATTTCCCGACGACAGGCAGGCCGAGGCGCTGATCGTCACAAAGCGCGCCGACGCGGTCATACTCGTGCTCGGGCTGGACCGTGACCTGGAGGGCGAGGAGGGCGACACGGGCAACCAGTTCGCCTCCGGCGACAAACTGGGGCTTGTGCTTCCGGGCCATCAGCAGCAGATGGCGGAAAAGGTCATTGAAACGGCGAAAGGCAAGGGCATACCGGTCATCGCCGCCATCCTGTCGGGCAGCGCGCTTGACCTGCGCTGGGCCGACGAAAACGCCGACGCGGTTATCCAGGCTTTTTACCCCGGGTCGCAGGGCGGCCGGGCGGTCGCGGAGCTGATATTCGGCAGGTTCTCCCCCGTCGGCCGTCTGCCGCTTACCTTCTACCGCTCCGACGCCGACCTGCCCGATTTTTGCGATTACTCGATGCAAAACCGCACCTACCGTTATTTCAAAGGCGAGGCGCTCTATCCGTTCGGTTTCGGGCTGGGCTTCGAGCCGTTTGAGCTGTCCGGCGCTTCATATGAGGACGGCGCCGTGAAAGTCAGCGTCAAAAACGCGGGGAAAGCCCGCGCCGCCGAGACGGTGCAGGTGTATATTGAAATTGAGGGGGAGAAAGAAAACCGGAGCCTCTGCGGGCTGAAGAAAGTGGAACTGGACGCGGGCATGAGCGCGAACGTGACGATCCCTATCCCGTCCGAGGCTTTCATGCGGTACGACGGGGAGGGCGACATGCGGCTCTGTTACGGAAAGAAGGCTCTGTATGTCGGCTTCTGCCAGCCCGACCCGCGCAGTATCCTGCTGAAAGGACACACGCCGGTACGGCTTGAGGTGCAGGGCTGATATACGGTCACCGGCGCGGCGGGCGGATCACGGGCCCGCCGCGCCTTTTCGCGGCCGTCAGTCCTCCCTCCGCTGCCGCCGCGCCTGCGACGGAGGCACGCCCTTTATCTGCTTATACACCCGGCTGAAATAAAACAGATCGGAAAACCCGCATTCGCGCGCGGTCTCGTTGACGTTGCGTTCACCGAAACGCAGCAGGTTTTCGGCGTGGTTGAGGCGGATCGATATGAGGGCCTGACGGAACGTCGAACCGGTGGCCTGTTTGAACAGCGCGCCGAAATACACGGGGGTCAGACCGACGGCTTCGGCGGCGGCCCGGACGGTCAGCGGCTCCGCGAAACGGTCGGTCATGAACCGTATGGCGGTTTTGACGCGGGGGTCTGCCCGCACGGAATCATTGTTGTAAATGACAAGCTCAAAATACCGGTGCAGGATCAGCATAAAATAAGCCCGCGCTTTCATGATGTACCCCGGCTCGCGCCGCAGCCACTCCCCGTTCAGTTCCTTATAAAGGGCGAGGATGTCGGGATGGTGCCCGATGTGGCTGAGCAGCGGCAGCGGCATAACGGCTTCCGCGCCGTTCAGCCCGGTCAGCTGGAAGTTCGCGGCGTAAATCTCCGGCGTACCGCCGGCGGAACGCTTGCGGCCTTTGGGTATGCAAAGCAGGTCGCCCGCCGAGAGGATGATCTCCTCATCGTCGATCCGGTAGACCGCGTTCCCCCCGACGATGTAGCTCACGTCAATAAAATTGATGACGGATTCTTCGATCTTCCAATCCGGCGTACTCCCGCGGTAATTGTAATACCCGATGTCGGGAATGAGATTGTTAATATCCATCGCGCAGCCCCAAATCTTTAATAATCACAAATTTTCTTTAGTATATCCATGTTCAAGCCGATTTGTCAATGTTATAATAAATCAAGGGGATTCATGCGTTGTTTTATTCATTTTGACGATAAGGGACGTGTGGGCTTGCCAAACTCCGCATACAGCGAATACAACATGTGGTTCCAAAACGGGGACGCCGCTCCGCCCGGAACGGTTCCCGCCGTTCCGGAACGTATCCTCAACCACTGGGACAATATGGACGGGACTATTGAACGCGGCTACAGCGGCAAGTCGCTCTTTTTCAGGGACGGGACTATTTCCTATGACCCCGAAAGGATCAAACTTTACGCCCGCCTGCTGGCCTCCGTCGGTATCAACCGCGTCTGCTTCAACAACGTCAACGTCACGCCGCGGGCCGCGAGGCTCATCACCGGCGAAATGCTGCCCGCTTTGGGCAAACTCGCCGGTATCTTCCGGGCAGCCGGCATACGCAGCATCATTGCCGTCGATTTTAACAGCCCCGTTCTGCTGGGCGGACTGCCCACATCCGACCCGCTGGACGGGAAGGTGGCCGCATGGTGGGAGAACACGGCTGTTCTGGTATACAAAGTCATCCCCGACCTCGCGGGCTTTCTGGTCAAGGCGGATTCCGAGTTCCGGGATGGCCCCGCCGCGCTGGGGCGCACGCAGGCCGACGGGGCAAACGTATTGGCCCGCGCGTTGAAGCCGCACGGCGGCAAGGTATACTGGCGCTGTTTTGTCTACAACTGCGAGCAGGACTGGCGGGATTTCGCAACGGACCGCCCGAAGGCCGCCTACGACCATTTCTTTCCGCTGGACGGCGCGTTTGAGGACAACGTGATCCTGCAAATAAAATACGGCCCGTCCGATTTTCAGGTGCGGGAGCCCCATTCCCCGCTGCTGGGCGCGATGAAGCGCACCGCGCAGGCGCTTGAGCTGCAGATCACGCAGGAGTACACCGGACAGCAGATCGACCTTTACGCGCTGGCGGCGCAATGGGAGGAATTTTTCGCGTCTCCCGTCTCCGGCACGCGCCGCGCGCGCGATTTGATCGGGCGCGAGGTCACCGCCGTCGCCGCCGTCGCCAACACCGGGGACGACCTCAACTGGACGGGGCATACGCTGGCGCAGGCCAACCTCTACGCGTTCGGGCGGATGGCCTGGGACCCGTCGCTGACGGCGCGGGAGGTGCTGTCCGACTGGATCGGGCTGACGTTCGGGGAGGGACCCGCTTTGCGGGAGCCGTTGCTGGACATGATGCTCCGCTCGCGGGACGTATATGAAAAATACACCGCTCCCCTGGGCCTGTGCTGGATGGTCAATACAGGCGGCCACTACGGCCCCAGCCCCGAGGGATATGAGTTTTCCAAATGGGGGACCTATCACCGGGCCGACCGGGAGGCCGTCGGCGTGGACAGGACGGCCAAAGGCACCGGCTTTACGGCGCAGTACGACCCGTATTTACAGGCGCTGTATGACGACAGGGAGACCTGCCCGGAGGGATTGCTGCTGTATTTTCACCGCCTGCCGTACACATACCGGCTCAAAAGCGGCAAGACGCTCCTCCAGCATATCTACGACACCCGCTTTGAGGGGGTTGAGGGCGTTGAGGGCTTTATCCGTATCTGGGACGGCCTGAGACCCCTGCTTCCCGGGAGCGCTTACGATTCCGTGGCGGCGCGGCTGCGGCGGCAGCTTGCCAACGCCAGGGAGTGGCGCGACGTTCTCAATACATACTTTTATCGGAAAACAGGCGTCCCCGACGCAAACGGGCGGATCATTCATCCCTAAATCGATCGGGAGGATTTGTATGGTAGAAGTGCGTGACGCGCGGCTTGGGGAGGAGGGAAACTCCTATTATGACGGCAGGTTTGTTTCCCATCTGGCTCCCCGGCTGCTGGGTTTCCTGTTCTTTCCCGCCGTGCCGGCGGGCGCGTTCGCCGCGATTATAGCGATCGGGGGATACCGCGCCCTGCTTGCCGCCGTCATTACGGGGGCGGCGCTGTGCTTTGTATGCGGCCCCGCCGCCGCCGCGGTCAGGATTCTCCTGACGGTGAACCACACGGTCGTGGACGGCGCGCCGCTGGAGTACACGGGCCGTTTTGCCGGCACGGCCCTCTTCCTGATAAAGCTCAGCCTGTTCAGCCTCGCCACATTGGGGCTGTATTGGCTTTCGGGGCTTTCGGCCGCCGCCGTCAACCGGTACGTTTACGAACGGACTTCCCGGAAAGGCGGCGCGCCGGGCCGGTCAGGCTTTGTCGGCAATTTTGTCCATATCATCCTGCCGCGGGTCATCATTGTCGCCGTCCCGCTGATCCTCCTGTATATGTCCGGACTGCTCCCCCTGCGCCCCCAAAACGGCGAACGCTTCCTCGACTATCTGGCGAAGCACCCGGATCAGGAACCCTCCATGCACCTGTGGACGCTGATGAGGTATGTCGTCTACATGGGTTCTGACGCCCTCCGCAGCGGCACCTTCTACAACGAGGTCACCACGCTGATCTGGTCGGGGATCATGCTCTTTATCGCGGCGCTTGTCCTGCTCCCGTGGTATCGCGGCAGGATGCTGAAATGGCAGATCGACAACACCGTCATCGACGGATACCGCCTCACTTACAGCGCGGTCCACAACGACTATTTCCTTCTCGTCTTTCTCAACGGCTTTCTGAGCGTCGTCACGCTGGGGTTGTTTAATATCCTGGGGCTCAGCCGGCTCAGCATGATGAAATTCCGCGCCAAACACACCCATGTGTATGTTCCGGTTTCCGGGCAGGCGTCGCAGACGTCTTATATGATACCGCCCGAAGCGCTGAGGGTGACGTGGCGCGGCCATATGCGCGCCGTCTTCAGCCCGGAGGCGCGGCTGAGGACAAAAAACTACGCGCGGCGCTACTGGACGCTGTACCTCCTGCTTATCGTCCCGATGGTGTATCTGATCGTTTTCAAGTACATCCCGATGCTCTATATTCAAATGGGCTTTAAGACGAACAACATCATGCTCCCGGTCTGGGACAACCCGTGGTCAAGCAACTACGGCTTTGAATGGTTCATCAAGGCCTTTAAGAACAAGGACTTCATCAACGCCCTCCGCAACACGCTGGTGCTCAACGGGCTCGATCTGCTGTTCGGCTTCCCGGCCCCGATCATTCTGGCCCTTCTGCTCAACGAGCTGTCGTTCAGGAAATATAAACGCATCTCCCAGACCATCTTCTATATGCCCCACTTCCTGTCGTGGGTCATCATCGCCGCCCTGGCCCTCAAGCTGTTCAGCAGCACGGGGCTGGTCAACCTGATGCTGGAGAACGCAGGCAGAACGCCGCTCGCGCCGTTCAGCGACAACGCCCAGTGGGTGGTCATGTACGTATTGCTGGGGATTTGGCAGAGCGCCGGCTGGGGTACGATCATCTACCTTGCGGCCATCACCAATATAAACCCCGAACTCTATGAGGCCGCCGAGGTCGACGGCGCCGGCCGCCTGCGCAAGATATGGAACATCACGCTGCCGGGGCTGCGCCCCACCATCATCGTCCTGCTGATCATGCGGATGGGAAGTATCCTGGGCAGCGATTTCGAGCGCCCCTTCGCCTTGAAAAACCCTCTGGTTTCCCCGGTCGCCGATGTGATCTCGATCTACGTCTACACGCACGGCATCCGTGGCACGCAGTTCGCGCTGTCGTCGGCGGTCGGCATCTTCCAGTCCGCCATCTGTCTGATTTTCCTGTTCGGAGCGAACTCTCTCGCCAAGAAATTCGGCGAGAGGGGTATTTGGTAAGGGGGAACGGGTACCATGATCAAGTCAAAGTCCACTAAAATCGGCGACTGGATCATCGCCGTCATATGTTTCTTCATTATTCTGATCTGTATCCTCCCGCTGCTCAACGTCGCCGCCCGCTCCCTTTCGGACGCCGACTCGCTGATACGGAACAAGGTGTTCCTCTGGCCGAAGGGCTGGAATCTGGGCGCTTACCGGCGGGTGCTGAACGACTCCAAATTTGTCCGCTCCCTGCAATGGACGGCCGTCCTGACCGTCATGGGCGTGGTGCTCTCGCTCATTGTCACCACCATCACCGCCTATCCGCTTGTATATGAAAATCTCAAGGGACGCAAGATATTCAATACCGCCATCATCTTCACCATGTACTTCGGCGCCGGGACCGTCCCGATGTACCTGCTGCTCAAGCAGATCGGCCTGCTCAACACATGGCCGGTGCTGCTGCTCCCCTATTGCATGAGCATCTTCAACATGATCATCATGCGAAGTTTCTTCTACGGCATCCCCGACAGCTACCGCGAATCGGCCGAGATCGACGGGGCGGGGCCGATCCGTATCCTTATCAGTATCTACCTTCCCCTCTCCACCTCGGTCATCGCCACGCTCGCCCTCTTCTACGCCGTCGGGCGCTGGAACTCCTATACCGACGCCCTTTACTTCCTCAACTCCAAAGAGGAGCAGTTTTTCCCCATCCAGCTCCTGCTCTATAACCTTATCAACAGCCTGCAGAGCTTTGACCAGGCGCAGGAGGTCGCCCCGACGGTGGGCATCTCCGAAACGCTCAAAATGGCGTCGGTCATGTTCGCCACCATTCCCATCCTGTGCGTCTACCCGTGGCTGCAGCGGTACTTTGTGGCCGGCGTGACGCTCGGCGGGGAAAAAGGCTAGGCGGCGGGGCAGTCTTTTTGTGTTCCCCCGGTACGGACGTGCCGAAAAAAATATAGGAGGTTTATCATGAAAAAAGCACTTTCCCTTCTGCTGGCCGGCCTGATGCTGCTTGCGATGCTGGCCGCCTGCTCCCCTGAAGACGAACCCCTTCCCGACATCGCGTCGCCCAGCGCGGGGGGCGGCGACGCCGGCCCGCAGCCGTCCCCCTCTCCCGACAACACGCAGGAAGTGGAGGACGACTCCGAGCTTGACGGCGTGCGCTTCAAGGAGACCCGTCACATCACGGTCGAGATGTACCGGCGCGATGCCGCCCTGACCGAGACCGACAACAATGTGTACACGCAGTACATCGCCGAAAAACTCCTGGAGACCCACAACATCGTCGTGGACGAGTACATGCTTGTCGGCCGTTTTGACGAGGAAGCGACCCTTGTCAACTGGCTGGCGGGCGGCGACGCCCCGGACATCTGCCTCACCTACAACCGGGGAGCCGTTACCGAGTATGAGGACATGGGCGGCCTGGTTGACCTCGAACCCTTTATCCACGGCTACCAGAGCCTTCTCCCCCATATGTGGGACGTCATCGGCGAATACGGCATGTACAACCGCCGCAAGGCCACCGGCGAGATCTACGCCATCGAGAGCGTGCGCAAAGAGGCCGAGCTGACCAACACCTTCGTGCGCGAAGACTGGCTGAAGGCCCTCAGCATCAAAGAACCCAACACCCGTCAGGAATTTGAGGACATGCTTGTCGCGTTCCGTGACAACGCCGATACCCTGCTCGGCGAGGACGCCGCTTCGATGATCCCGATGATGATGAGCCGCGACGTGGGTTGGCAGGCCCAGAACATGATGATGTCGTTCGTTCCCAGCAATATGACCGACCGAGACCGCTATGTCTACGGCTTCGACGACAGGCAGGTCCTGTGGCCCGGCATCAAGGACGCCATCAAGCTGCTCAACAAGTGGTACAATGACGGCCTGCTCTGGAAAGCCTTCTCCGAATATCCCATCACCGACCCCACCGGCACAGACCTCATGAAAGCCGGCTATGTGGGCTCCTATATCGGCAACTGGGACTACGTATTCCGCCAGGACATCGGTATCCAGACGGAGCTGAACAAAATCGGCGCCAACTTTGTCCCGGTAGACCCGTTTGAAAACGACGCCGGCAAAAAATTCAAGCGTCTCTACGGCGTCGGCGGCGACCGCTGCATCATCTTCCCCGACACCAACAAAGAGCCGCTGGCCTCCCTGTTCTACCTTGACATGCTCTGCCGCCCGGAGATACTGGAGTTTGTACAGCTCGGCAAAGAGGGCGTCAACTACGACATCGTTGACGGCGCCCCGATACCGATCGCCTATGAGGAAGGCACGCCCGGGTATGACGCGTGGGTGCCCTATTCCCTCAACTCCACCAAGAACATCGACATGACCCCGCTGATCAACGGCTACTATCCCGCCGGCCTGACGCAGCTGGCCCGCGCTTCCAGCCCCGACTTCGCCGGCGTGGAATCCAGGCTGATTGCCAAGGCCGTCGCGTGCGCCCAGAACGACGCCTACGCTTCGCCCGAGGTTTCCGGCTTAACGATCGCCGCCGAGGCCGGGCTGGCCGAAGTCCTCAAGGAAAAACGCGACAACCTCTTCAATCTGGCCGTGAACGCCGCGCCCGCCGACTTTGACAGCGTCTGGGATAACGGCATGAACGATTACCTCGCTTCCGGCGGCCAGGCCATCATCGATGAACGCGCCGAAAAATACGACGCCGCGTACGGAGGATAGAATAAGCTAAAACGGAACGGAAAAGGACCCGCCCATCCGGGCGGGTCCTCTCTTGCAGGTTATTTTTCTATTTCCCCTTCGCGGGTTTTGTCGTGACCTCGACGGTAACTGTCTGTGTTTTCCCGCCGGCCCCCGTGATGATGACCCTGGCTGTGCCTTCCTTTTTCGCGGTTATCTTGGCCTTTTTGGTGTCCAGCGATATAACATCCGTGCCAGCGGGATCAAGCGTATACGTCAGCGCCTTGTTGACGTTCTTGCCGGTCACCTTGGCCTTGACGCTGGTTGACTTGCCCGTGTACAGCGTCAGGGAGTCCTTCTTGGGCTTGATCTGGTCCTGGGAGGGGAAATAAAGGACCTTGACGGAGAGGTTGACTTTTTTGTTGCCGTTGTAGTTGAGGGCGGTCAGTTTGGCGGAACCGGCAATCAGCCCTTTAATGGTCACCGTACCCGGGCTTGCGGAGTCCGCCTCAAGCATCGGATATGTTATTGTCTTGTCGCTTTTATCCTTGATCTGTTTGGGGATCCACTCGAAATCAAGAAGGGTGGCGTCCGAAGGCTTTACCACTTTCACGCTGAGGGTGGCGGTTTCGGCGGAAATCGACCCGTCCTCGCTGATACAAAGCGTCAGCTTCTTGACCAGATTGCCGTTTGCGTCTCTGAACTCCATCTTGGAAATGGCCACCACAGGCTCAAGCCTCCAGGTCTGCTCGCGGATGACAACTTCCTTGATTACGTTGCCGTCCACGTCATACTGCTTGGCCTTCACCGTGCCCTTCAGCATTTTGTCTACGGCGGGGTCGGGCTTTTTGGCGGTGACTTTGCATTTTGCCGTGCCGGAATTGGCAATGGTGAGGTAGTCGTTGTTTTTGACGACGCTGTCGGAAATCAGGTCTTCGTTGAACCGCCACTCCACCGTGGCGTTTGACGCCGCGCCCAGGACGGAATAGGTGGCGCTCTTGCTCTTTTTAATGGTGGCGGAGGGGCCGGCGCTGACGGTCAGGACGCATGTGGCCGTGAAAGCGCTGTCGGCGACGCTTGTGACGGTGATCGTAGTCACGCCCGGTTTTTTCGCCGTGATGATGCCGGAATTCTCGTCAACCTCCGCGACATCGGCATCCGACGAACTCCATTTGACGCGCTTGTCGGACGCGCCGGCGGGCTTGACGGTCGCCGTCAGGGTGAGTTTACCCGGCGTGCTCGCCGTCCCCATAGACATCGTCATCTTTTTCTTGTTGATCGTGACGCCGGTCGCGGCGGCGCCGGTGATGGCGATCTGGCAGGCGTCGGACTGGACTGTGCCGGCCTCGGCGTAAACCCAGCAGGTGCCCTCGCGCAATGCCGTGACCTTCCCCTTGTCGTCCACAAAGGCGACGGGGCCGTTATACGGGTCGCTGGGGTCGTATGCCGTAAATCCGGCTTTGTTTCCGGTTTCGTTGTCCAGAACATACCATTTGAGGGTGAGCCCCGACGCGAGATTGCCCTCGCTGTTATATTGTTTAGCCGTCAAGGTCGTGGTCCCGCCCGCTTTCAGCGAGGCGGAGGTTTTGCTTAGCTTGACAACGGCGGGAAGCGTCGCTTTGATCCCGACATAGTTGACGGCGCTTGTTACCGGAACCGCAGGATCATACATTAAGAGCCCATTATCCTTAAACTTGCCGTCGCTGTCCCTCTCTCCTTTGTGGACCGTAACCCGGAAACCGGCCGTTTGAATGCCCGAAGAAGCCGGAGTGTAATACTTCTCATTTTTGGAGAATACGGCGTCCGCCGTTCCGTCTTTCTTCACGGTGATCTTTGTCACCATTTGCTCCACATAATTGCTGACGGTCACGATGTTCCAACCGCCGCTGCCGTCCGATACCCGCGCCTGGTCGGCTTTCCATGCGGGGGTGGTGGTCGTCGGCTTAGAAGACGGGAGATCCCCATCACGGGCAAATATCCCAAACGTGCTGTTCCAAATCAGCCAATCAGCCGGCTGGGAAACCGCTTCATAATCTCCGGAAATTGGGTCTTTTGTCACGACCGATTCGTCGATATATCCCTCGCTGTCGCGTTCATAATATGTCATTTCGACTTCCCATTTGACCATGTCCGTAACCGGATAAACGCCTATCACTGATTCATTTGGGATCACATCGCTGGCGTTAAAAGGTATATAAAGCGGTTTGAGAGTTATCATGCCGCCCGGGGCGACGGTCAGATCGTCTACCTTGTTGTCCGTGTCCGCGACCTCCACGCCGGTCAAACCGACGTCAACGTCATTCTCGGCGAGCGCTTTGATACAGACCGCCTGGCCGCTGAGTTTGTTCCATTTTGCCCCGTCGAAATAATAGCTGTTGCTTCCGGACGCGGACTTCTGAAGCGGGACGGAGGGGTCAACCCCCGAAAGCGTCGTGCTCACCTTGACGACAACGGCGAACTGCTTGCCCTCGAGGACCACGGGGTCAATGGGGAAAGTGTAATAACCCGGGAGAGGTTTGGTCGTCGTAACGCCCGGTTTTATAGTAACCGCATCCAGCGGATCGCCGGTATAGGCGCTCAGCAGGGTTTCGAAGTCCTTGTCCTTCTTATAGTCTTGGATGATGTAAATATCCTCAACCGTGCTGTTCTCGACCGGGAGGAAGACCGACACGCCCTGGATGACCGAGGCGGTCCCGGCGACGGAAAACACGTTGGCATACAGCGCCGTGGACTGGCCGGTCTCTCTCACGCCGGATATGCCGTTGGTATCATATTGATAGGTATGATTGATGGGGAATTTTGTGTACTCATAAGGGGCCTCTTTGTTCCGGCGGGGCGTGTGGGGCTTAAAATCAGCGGAAACCGACGGGTCTTTCGTCGCGCTGTAATACCCCTCAATGTAATACGCGCCGGTGAGCAACGTGTTGTAGCTGACCCAATAGGTAAAGCCCGGGTTGTTGCTGTCGTAGACCAAAAACGCGCCGCCATCGGGAAACGCGGGAGTGAGGGCGGGCCTGGTTTCGAATTGCTGAACGCCGTCCTTATCGCCGATGTAATGCGAGATTGTCTTGGTGTCGTCCCAGCCGACAACGACGACGGTGTGGTTCGCGCTCGTGTTCCTGCTGTTGTCATAAACATCGTCGTGACCGTTATGCTCATCAAAACGCATTTTGGGGTCGTAGTAAAAGGAGAGGGCCACCGCTCTGTTAGCGCTGACGGCGTCTTTGATGTGCTTGATGTAGGCTTTCTTAGACGTCGTATTGTTGATTTCCGGGTCGGGGATGTAGACGACGCCGCTGACCGGCGCTTCGGGCTTCGGGCCGCCGTCGCGCAGCAGGTACGACGCGAGAATGGAGCGGTTGCTTTGGGCGGGGCCTTTTATCTCCTCAGGCTCGTAACTATCACTTAGTCCGGTGACGCGGGCGTTCAGCACGGCCGCCGCCGCGTACGCCCAGGAGGGCGTCGAAGACGGGACGGAACCCGGATTGAAAGATGAAGTAAACGGGCTACTCCCGTAAGCAGCATTAACGCTGCTCAGTTTGCCCGCCCATGCCTCCGGCGTGTAGTCCGTGCCGCCGTAGTTAGCGCCGGATAAAGCCGCCGCCTCGCCCACAAACAAGTACGGGACGGCCAGCGTAAGTACCAGCGCGAGTGAGGTCAGCCTTTTGAAAAATTTCATTATCTCCACTCCTTGATAAGATGATTCAGGCCGTTTTGGAACTTCCAGACAATATATCGTATTCGAACCGCCGGGACTAAAGCCCCAGCCACGTTTATTCTACCGTACAGACCCCTTTCTGTCAAGCGTTCCGGACATTTCTCACACATTTTTCACACCGGCGGGCGGGGAACCGCCCGCGCCCGCCCGTCATTGCCTCTCCCCGATCATCCCGTGCAGCGCCCCCAGCGCGTCGGAGAGCGTGCCCAGGCGGTCGATCAGGCCCATTTCCACGGCTTCCGCGCCGTGGATAACGCTGCCCATGTCGCCGGCCAGCTCGTCGGTGCGGTGCATCAGCCCGAGATAGGCCTCCTCGCTCACGCGGCTGTTCTGCGCCACAAAGCGCACGATCCGCTCCTGTATTTTCCGCAGGTAGGTGAAGGTCTGCGGCACGCCCAGGACCGTGCCGTTCATGCGCACGGGGTGTATCGTCATCGCCGCCGACGGCGCGATCATCGACAGCCGGGCCGCCACCGCCATCGGCACGCCGATCGAGTGCCCGCCGCCCAGCACCAGCGACACCGCCGGGGTGGACAGCCCGCGGATCAGTTCGGCAATGGCCAGCCCCGCCTCGATGTCGCCGCCGACGGTATTGAGCAGGATCAGCAGGCCGTCGATTTCCGGCGACTCCTCTATGGCCGCGAGCTGCGGCAGGACATGCTCGTATTTGGTCGTCTTGACGTTCTGCGGCAGGAGCTGGTGCCCTTCCACCTGGCCGACGATCGTCAGGCAGTGGATCGTCGCCTTCTCCCCGCGCACCGTCGCCGCGCCCAGTTCCTGTATGGCTTGCCGCTCCTGCTCTGAAAAACCGGGTTCGTCCCCCGTGGCAAACGCTTCGTCCATAGATGGCGCACCGTCCCTTCCGGCCTTAGCTTGCCCGCGGACGGAACGGTTTATTTCAAAAGCCGGGGCCGGAGGTGACGGGCGCTGCCGCACGACCCGGCTGCCGTTTGTTAGGGTGAATTTTAAGGCCCTCCCGGCCTTCTCATTTCTGTGGAGGCCGGGAGAGGCCGGTTTCGCCGTCTGCTGTACCTCCAGTAGAAAAGTTTACGAAGTCATTCTCGCAAGCAGTCCAATAAAATATTCCCCGAGTTCATCCGGGACATCAACTGCAACCAATTCCTCATATTCACCGTGGCTATAGTCATAAAAAAATACGAGTAAAAGGTTGCCATCCATGATATGAAATTTACTGCCTTTATATGAAGTGAAAAAACCATCGTTGCTCTCGCAATAAAAAACAAGCTCTGGAGATTCGTCCCTGTCCGGAATAGGAAGGTGCCGTGTTTTAGCATTTTTGTTTGAACCGAAAGGGTTATAGCTATTTTTATCTGCGAAATCCAAAAGCTGATTGAATTTCTGAAAATCAATATCAGCAATAATTTCAATGACGGGATCTCTGTCATTATATTGTGCTCCGATTTTACAATAAAACACGAAATTATCACTGTTCGAATAATAGCCGCGTGCTTGTTCCCATTGATTTTCAGCACAGTATAGCACTCCGCTGGCAGTGTCTCCAATCGCACTGTGTACCCAATCAAATTTATCACAATCTACACGGCGAAATTTCCAAACCTTTACTTCATATAAATCATCTTGATATGTAAGATTATTAGGCCATAAATTACCATAAAAACCATCGCGATACTTTACACCATCAATTGTGACCGTTTTTGGTACGATTGCGTTAGAATCAATAACACAAGAATTTAGCGTTAACAATAAAGCACATAAAACAGTCGAAAAAAGTATTTTCACGGAATATATCGGACCTCTTTGGAAAATATTTTTCACAAACTTTTTAATAATATGACTGTCCGGCTCGATAAATCGCACCTTATTGACCAAGATAACACCTCCCTATTTTTATAGTTCCATTTGTTTTAATCCGGCGGCAACATCAATGATAGAAATTCCGAATATCGGATATTCTGTTTTCAAACGTTTTCCTCGTGCAATTCATTCTGCGCGCGTCTACTTCATCCTCATGAGAAATACCCGCGCAATACATCTTTGAGAAAATGACGGGTTGGTCACACCTGAATCCGCAACATGGACAAATTTCAGACGACACTTTTCGCCAATCTATTTTAGTAAAGGAAAAACAAATGCGAACACCTAAAATCGTTGATTTGCAGGACTTTTCCAGCTTCGACTGCATCATCGTCGTTGCCGTTATTTTCGGAAGCGGCTTCCAATTCTGCCAGCGTCACGGTTTTACTGCCGTCTTTCCAGTTGAACGTGATGACCAATTTGTCGTCATATAGGAAAATTGAGTTGACAAAAATATCCACAAGGTTACGGCGATATTCGGGATTTTCGATGTCCCCGCCCTTGAAACGGCTTATCCAGAACACGATTTGTTCTTTTGTGAGCGGGGTCTTTTCGATTTTCTCACGGGCGAGGGCAATTTCAAGGTCAGCCTTTTTCGTTTCCAGTTCGTCAAGCCGCTGTTTGACCGAGGCGTTGGCGATACCTTCCTCAATGGAATTGATTATATTCCCGATTCTTTTTTCAACATCACCAAGCTATTTCTGCAAAAACGATATGGTTGTGTTCTCGCGCTTCTGAAACTCTACAACCGCGTCCGCGAGCCGGACGATAATTTCATCACGGAGAACGTAATCTCGCGTCAGAGCGACAATATGACGCTCTATCCAGTCTTTTTGGACGGTTTTCTTGTCACAGGATTTCTTGTAAATGGCGTTGCCGCATTTGTAGTAGTGATGAACCTTTCCAGTCTTGCTCGTGCCGCCAACGCC